>NZ_BAABDD010000005.1:0-289965 GCF_039539445.1 Salinactinospora qingdaonensis | reverse complement strand
CCGGATACCTCCCTCAGGCGGAAACCGCACCTGAGCCTGGACGACCAAGCGATGAGAAGAAACTGGTGGTGGAGGGTGGTCAACATTCATCCGTCGCCCAGTGGTCCACTTTCGGGCGACGTTGACACCACCCCCTGCGCCGAGGGCACGGTGGCGTCGAACATGCGGTAGCCCCACCCACCGGAACCATCCCCGCGTGCGCGGGGAGCACGCGAGTCTGCGGATCATGGCGTCTCTGGCTTCGGGACCATCCCCGCGTGCGCGGGGAGCACTCGAAGCTGCGCGAGCTGCGGAACGTTTCCTGGGGACCATCCCCGCGTGCGCGGGGAGCACTGGCAGACCCCGTCACCGCGGCCCTGGCGGCCGGGACCATCCCCGCGTGCGCGGGGAGCACAGCGCAAAAAGCAAAAAAGCGTGAGCGCAAAGGGACCATCCCCGCGTGCGCGGGGAGCACTCACTGAAGCTGTGTACCAATAGTTTAGTGATGGGACCATCCCCGCGTGCGCGGGGAGCACGTCGGCCAACTCCCGGCGGTCGATCGCCGACACGGGACCATCCCCGCGTGCGCGGGGAGCACAGAGCCAATCCTGTGCCGCCCGCTCACGAGGAGGGACCATCCCCGCGTGCGCGGGGAGCACAGATTCGCATTTCTGCGGTTGACTTCTTTGTCGGGACCATCCCCGCGTGCGCGGGGAGCACGCGACGCCCTCGAAGTCGCAGGGGTTCAGCTGGGGACCATCCCCGCGTGCGCGGGGAGCACCGCACGACCACCCCGGGGCGCGGGCACTACCTGGGACCATCCCCGCGTGCGCGGGGAGCACGCGCCACCACCGAGTACCACCACCCACCGGGTGGGACCATCCCCGCGTGCGCGGGGAGCACCTGTCGGAACCGGCCTGACCTGCAAAAACGAGCGGACCATCCCCGCGTGCGCGGGGAGCACCCTCGTTGACCTGCGACGCTATCAGCGGTGAACGGCTGTTTTGACCACTTGTTGAGAATCGGGCAAATGCCCCATTATTCGCAAGCTTCGCAAGTGTACTGATCGGTGACGCACATCCCGCAGTGTAGTCGCGGTCATGGTCGCCACAGGAAAGATGGAGGAAGAGACGGGATAGTGGCCCGGGAGTATTGTGCGCTTACCTTGAGCTAAGGCTGTGGACTCGCTCCCGGAACTCGCGGTGCCCTTGATGATGTCGCGATGGGCGCTAAGCCGACTCTGGACGTTACGCACGTAGGACAGTGCCCTACGTGCCTCCCAACCCTCAGTTCTTGTCGATGGGGTGTGCGGGTCCGTGTGGGTGCCCGGCCGGACACCCACACGGACTAGCCGATTCCGGAACGCTGCCGTCAGGTGGTCGTGCAGGTGCCGCCGTTGAGGGTGAAGTCGGTCGGGGCGGGGTTGTTGCTGCCCCGGCTGCTGATGAAGCCGACGGTGACGGAGCCGCCAGCGGGGATGGTGCGGGTCCAGTCCACCGGGGTCACACTCACCGTGCCCCCGTCCTGCGTGGGCGTGCCGCCCCACATCTGGTTGATGGTCTGGCCGGCGGTGAAGGTGAAGGCCAGAGTCCAATCGTTGAGGGCGGCGCTGCCGGTGTTGTGGATGACGATCTCGCCTTGGAAGCCGCTGCCCCACTCCCCCACAACCCGGTAATCCACACCGCAGGTGCCCGCCGAGGTGCCCTCGGTGGTGACGGTGGCGGTGGTGGAGCGGGTCGAGCGGTTGCCGGCCGCGTCGCGGGCGTAGACCGCGAAGGTGTAGGCGGTCTCGGCGCTCAGGCCGGTGACGGTGGCCTGGTTGGTGGCAGGGCTAGCGACCTGGGTCTCAGTGCCTCCGCTGACCTGCACCACGTCGTAGCCGGCCACGCCCACGTTGTCAGTGGAGGCCGACCAGCTCAGCGTGACCGAGGTGGCGGTGACCTCGGAGGCGGTGGGAGCACCGGGCGCGGTAGGCGGCTCGGTGTCGCCACCAGTGGAAGACCCCACGTCGACGACGAAGGTCGTCACACTCCGGGCGGGAAGCTCGCCGGTGAAGGAGCCTCCCGACGCGGCGATCCCGCCTTGGGGCGCGACATTCCTGCTCGCGTCCGTCAACCAGGACGAAACCCCGGACACAGTGCTGTCTGCCAGGGTGAACTGCTGGCTCACCTGCGAGGTCCCCTTGTTGACGGCGACGATGACAACCGTGGAGTCACCGCCCTTGTAGGCCGAGGTGTAGACGTCTGTCTGGGGGTTCGAGGGAGCCTCGATGCGCACATATCCCGGGCGGACGAACTTCGAGAAGTGCGCCATGTTGGCGCCGCGCTTGCTGATCTGCCCGTCTTCCCTCATGGGGCCGTAGCTGCGCCGGATGTACCACCACAAGTACGTCTGGAACCCGGCGTCAACCATGGCGTGGTGAATGTGCTCCCCCACCTCGAGGGCCTGCGGCCAAAGGTCCGCTGAATCGCTGCTGTTGGGGTGGTAGACCTCGGTCATCCAGAGTTCTTTGCCGCCGCCCTTCTGCTCGAAGAGGGGGTAGGGAAAGTCCTCGTAGGGCGTTCCGTAGAGGTGAGCTCCGAGAATATCCAGGTTGGCGAGTGCTTCGGGGTCGTTGAGAATTGGGTCCGAGAAGCTTTTGACATACTGGAAGGATTCCGGGGCGATGATCCTGGTGCCGATCGAGCCGGCGTTCTCGCGCAAAAACCGGATCATCTCCTCTGGAGTCCACCACGTCCAGTCGTGCGCGTAATCGGGTTCGTTCTGCACCGAGATGGCATACAGGTCCACCCCGTTGTCCCTCATGAACTCGTAGAAGTCGTTCAAATGCTGCGCATAAGCGCCGTACATATCGTGTCGGAGGCGCTTCGCGTCGGACTGGTCCCCGCGGACGAAAGTCTCGACCATGTGAGCGGGAGGATTCCACGGCGCCGCGATAACGAGCGCCCCGTGCTCGATGGCGCGTCTAGCCGTGGCCACCTCATTGCTCCAGTTGGCTTGGTCCTCGTGGACCGGGATTCTCAGCACGGAGAACCCTAGCTGCCCCTCGTCGTTGCCGAATGCCGTGTCCCGCTGGGCAGGTGTCAAGTCGTCGATCCAGGCCGTGTGGTTCATGCCGCCGAAGCCCCGGATCGTCTGCCGCTGTGCCGAGGGATCGACGAACGCATCGACAGCCGCCGCCGCAGAGGGCGGCCGAGCCGGCGCCGCAGCCGCGAAGACCGGCAAGGCCCCCAGCGCCGCCAAAACAGCCCGCCGGCTCGGGAACTCCGGCTCTTTGATCATGGATTCATCCGGAGGTGATGTCATGTGTTCCTCCTACTGGGAATGGGAGTTGACCTGCGCCGTCTTGGCTCTCATCGACTCGGTCGGAGCCGTTTCGCTCTACTTTTTGGGAGCGCTCCCATTCGCAGGCGCCATGAGGAAACTTTTTCATGACGAGGGAGAAGTAGGCGTCGTCTCGGCCTATCCTCCACGGCGACGGGAGACGGAAATAGCCACCTCAAAGGAGGCAACTCGCAGCGAATATTTGATATTAAGAATCAAGCTTAAAATATCGAAACGCTGACACATTAGCCACCCCCCTTGCCGCCGTCAACCCCCTACAAGGAGTTAAAATGTCTTCTCAATTGGCGAATCTGCGGTGGTAACAGATAAGTGTGCAGGCGAGGGCGGTAAAAGCCAGAAAGTGATCAGCCCTGCGTTCGTAATGGCGACGTAGACAGCGGCAGCCGCCCAGCCAGTTACTTCGCCGCACGGGGAACACATCGGCCGTCGGGGCGAGCAGAAGCGGGACCGCGGGACCATTCCCGCATGTGCGGGCCTGCGGTGCGGTGTGGGTTTGGGCTGAGGAGATCACGAGGCGTTTCCCGTCGCTCGTGCCTCGATCGCTCCGCGATCTCGGCAGCCAGGGGCGGGCTGTACCTGGAGTGGATGCCCTAGCGCCACGGCCCCACGGGAGTTCGCCCGGCTGCTGAGGGTGGGCTGTGCCTGAGGGCCTAGCTTGGCGCCGCCTTGTCACCGGCCTCGGGGACCGCGGCGTAGGCGTGTGAGTTGTGCCTGGGGTGGGGCCCTAGCCTGGCGCCGCCCTTCGGGAACCTGCCGCAGGGGGTATGCCGAGGAGTTCACCTGCCGCTTCTCGGGGGCGCCGCCTGTCCATGGGCGGCTGCGCCCCCTGGCACCGTATCCGGGGAGGATATCGCCCGTTGGGACGTCCCGACCTATCGCAGCGTTCCTTCACCCGGGCGGCCACCGGCATCGCTTCATGCCCCATCAACTACCGCACCCCACGCTTCTCATGTCACCCCAGCCACCGCACCCCCTCAGGCTGCCGAGATCGCGGAACGATCGAGGCACGAGCGAACGACTCACCCTCCCACTCCGCCAAGCACAACCACCCCCTGCGCCGAGAGCGCGCCTCCCGTACGACTTTTGGCGACACTCGGGAGGGATCATCCCCGCACGCACGGGGAGCACGGAGCATGACGGGGCCGTGGGCATCGGCGTAGGGGACCATCCCCGCGTGCGCGGGGAGCACGCTGAGGTCTTGCCTGCTCATCCTGACCGCGCGGGGCCATCCCCGCGTGCGCGGGGAGCACAGCGTGGGCATTGACTACGGCACGACGAACCCGGGGCCATCCCCGCGTGCGCGGGGAGCACAACTCCTTAGCCTCCTTGTTGAACTGTTCTCGGGGGCCATCCCCGCGTGCGCGGGGAGCACCGCCATTATCCAGGATGAAGATGGAGAAGAGCGGGGCCATCCCCGCGTGCGCGGGGAGCACCCGCACAGCGGGTCGGATGGTCTCTAGCCCCGAGGGCCATCCCCGCGTGCGCGGGGAGCACCAACACGCTCCAGATCTCCAGGTCACGGTCGTAGGGCCATCCCCGCGTGCGCGGGGAGCACATGGTGAGCTTGGAGAACTGCTCAACGTCCTTGGGGCCATCCCCGCGTGCGCGGGGAGCACGGCTCCCTGCCGAACAAATCGGGGACGGCGATGGGGCCATCCCCGCGTGCGCGGGGAGCACACACCACCGGATCGTGGGTCCGGATGCTGATTGGGGCCATCCCCGCGTGCGCGGGGAGCACCAGTCCCTGCGCGAGTCGGTGCGCGTGGACGTCGGGCCATCCCCGCGTGCGCGGGGAGCACCCTCGTTGACCTGCGGCGCTATCAGCGGTGAATGGCTGTTGTGACCACTTGTTGAGAATCAGACACATGCCCCATAGGTCGCAAAGTGCGCAGAGGTGTTGGTTGGTGTCCCATGGCTGGCAGTGTAGCCGTGGCTACAGCCGCCCGAGGGCTGCCGGTGTGGGTGTTGTGGTTAGGTGATCCAGCCGCGGGCGCGGGCTTTGGTCAGGCGGCTTTGGACGGTGCGGGGGTTGAGCCCCAGCGCGGTGGCAATAGCGCGGGGATGAGCCCCGTGGCGATACAGCACGAAGGTCTCATCATCGGGGTTCAGGCGGGTGGGGCTGGGGGTGTGGGGGGTGCGCACCACGCCAGCGGCGTGCAGGCGGCGGCTGATCGTATCGAGGCTCACCCCCACATGGGTGGCCAGGCGGTTCATTGACCAGCCCTCATCGCGGTAGAGGCGGATGACCTCGAGAGTATTGAGCAGGGCATGCGGGCGCGCCCCCGGTCCCATCACGGTCCCGGCCGCACGTAGGCGAGCGTAGACGGTGGGCAGGCTCCAGCCGGTGTGGGCGGCCAAAGCCGCCGCAGCAATCCCCGCCTCATAGGCCACCCGGTAGTCCTCGGGTGGGCTGTGGCGATGCAGCCGCGCCAACGCAGGATGCTCCCGGGGCCGCTCGTCGGCGGATGCGCGGGGCCACTCGTGGGGGGATGCGCGGGGCCACTCGTTGGGGGATGCGGGGGACTGGGCGTCGGGGGACGCGGGGGACTGCTCCTCGGAGGATGCGTGGGGCTGCTCGTTGGGGGTGGTGGTCATGAACAGGGTCTTTCCTCACAGGCGAAACACACAGGTCGGGCAGGGGTGTGTGCAACACACAGATCAGGCACAGAACAACGGGGGTGCCCGGTCGGCCCGGGTGGGGGTGTGCGGCCCCCTCCCACGGTCACCGCACGCCCCCACAGGAGGACCCCGCAGGGGGACCCTCGTGGGCCGACCGGGCGGTCTTGGGCTCTCCCTAGCCGGGTGGTTGGGCCAGGGTCTCCAGTAGCGCTTCGTGCGATCCCGCCGCGGCAGCGGCGGGCGCGGGTCCTGGGCGTGCAGACGCGCCGCTAGTTGGGTGGCATTCGACGCGGCCAGCATGGGTGCCTTCCCGCGCCTCAGGGCGTGTTCACCGGCGACGGCCACATAGTCGGGACACCACGCCGCCCCTGTGCGATAGATCCAGTAGTCGGGAAACTCCGCGCGCAGGTGGCGCACCTGCGCGCTGGGGTAGACCTCCATCGCCGCTCACATCCCCGGCATGTCGAGCGGGGCGGGGGGATGGGGCGCCACCGGTTGCCAAGCGATCTCAAAGAACACCCCGGTTCCGGCCTCGGGCTCTAAGGCTCCCCAGGTGTGGGCGAAGGCCTCCACCAAGGCCAGTCCATAGCCCGAGGCGCGCTCGGCAGTGGTTTCTCGGCTCTGGACCTGCGGGCGGAACGAACTCCCGGCGTCGCGCACCTGCACCCGCAGCCAGCCCGCGAACCGCGCCCACACCTCCACCGTGTACCCCTGCTCAGCACTGGCCGTATGCCGCAGCGCGTTCGTCGCCGTCTCCGAGAGCAGAAGGGCGGCGGTGGCCTGCTGTTCCTGCGGCGCGCCCATCTCGGCGGCCACCGACTCCACCCAATCCCGACTCGCCTTCACACTCGCAGGCACGCCAGCAAAGCGGCGCCGCCAGGCGCGGTCGTAGATCCCCGTCATCGCCGCTCACCCACCCTCAACACGTAAGGGCGCACACGGCGACCACGCGGGCAAACCGGAGCCCCAACTCCGCAACACCCGTCATGCCAGGACAACCCGGCACACCGACTAGCCTTGCTCATAGGTCCTCACCTGCTTTGTCCAGGTCGAAGGGCTCAGGCCCTACCGGGTGCGGCCACACCTGGTCAGGGCCGTTTTCGTATTGCTCCCGGCTCCTGGTGGAGCCGGGAGTTCTCGCGTATCCCACCGGCTGCTTAATGCGCTCGGCGGCTTTTCATGCACGCGAGCAACAATGCCACCCCCATGCACTTACTTGCTAGAAGGACTACA
The DNA here is from genome assembly GCF_039539445.1 of Salinactinospora qingdaonensis. Taxonomy (NCBI): domain Bacteria; kingdom Bacillati; phylum Actinomycetota; class Actinomycetes; order Streptosporangiales; family Nocardiopsidaceae; genus Salinactinospora; species Salinactinospora qingdaonensis. Next base: position 282,789 of record NZ_BAABDD010000005.1, on the reverse strand, counting down.
GTTCCTTGCATTATTGGCGTATCGGTTTCCAGGGGTATCCGAGGAATGCAATTCTGTCTCCATGCAGAAGGAGGAACAGATCAGGTGGCGACGGTTCGGCAACGAGTTGCGCCGATTGCGCGAGCAGGCTGGGATGACGCAGCGCCAACTCGCGGGGAAGATCGGTCTCTCCCACGGGATGGTTGGGGGAATCGAGCGCGCCACAAGAAAGCCACAATCGGACCAAGCGGACATCTGTGACACCGTTTTGGATACAGGTGGCACGCTGCGGAGAATATGGCAGGAGTTGAATAATCAGAGGTACGTCCCGGAGTGGTTCAAGGACGTGCTTCTGCTGGAGCAACGCGCGACCGAGGTACGGGAGTACGAGCCCACGACCATCCCCGGCTTGCTGCAAACTGCCGCCTATGCGCGCACGCTGATCAGGGCACGCCGCCCCACAGCCACGGCTGAGGAGGTGGAGGAGACTGTGAAGAGCCGTACAGGTCGGCTGTCCGCCGTCTTGGAGAATGAGAAGCGCCCTCTGCTGTGGTTCATCGTCCATGAGGCGGTGCTTTCGCGCACTGTCGGAGATGAGACGATTATGCGGAAGCAACTGGACTACATCGCCGGCCTGGTGGAGGACGGCACCATCCGGCTACAGGTGCTTCCCGCCACTCCCACAAGCGCAGATCCCGGCGCTCCCTTTCGGCTCATGACGCTCACTGATACACAGTCGGCCGCGTACGTGGAACATGTGTTGGGAGGCGAGATATTCGAGCGGCCGGACAAGGTGAATGAGCTGACGACGCTGTTCGGTGCCCTTCAAGCGGAGGCGTTGCCTGTCCTCGCCTCCATCGAGCTGATACGCAAGATCAACGGAGAACGTTATGGAGATGTGGGTTAAAAGCAGCTACAGCCAGGGAAACGGCGGAAACTGTGTCGAGATTTACAAGACCCCTGAGGCAGTCAAGATCCGTGACACCCAGACCCGCCATCTTGGCCACCTCACCATGTCTGCTGCGGAATGGGCTGCTTTTCTCGCAGAGGTGCGCACCGATCGCCTGTAGAGATGGCATGTCACGCTGACTGGGTATAAAGCCTGCTATGGAGTGGATCAAAAGCAGCTACAGCAACAGCCAGGCGGGCAGCTGTGTCGAGGTGGCCGAGGCCGCGGCCACGGTCTATGTGCGCGACACCCAACACCGCGAACTCGGACACCTCGCCTTCTCTGCCACCGAGTGGACCGCGCTCCTCTCGCAGGTGAAGGACGGCCGACTGTAGCCAGCGGCATAGAACGCACCACCGGCCCCTAGGCAAGCGAATGCCTGGGGGCTTCAATCGGCTCTCTCCCTCATCTCACCTCCGCTGCCGGCGGCAGCGGTCACTCTTCGCCCAGGCGCTCGTCTTCCCCGGGGCGTACGCCGCGTGCCCATTCGACGGCGGACATGCGGCGCTTGCCCTGCGGCTGAACCTCCCCCAACTCGACGGGGTGGGTGGCGGTGCCCACCATCACCTGGTGCTTGGTCACCGCCAACCGCCCCGGCGGCAGGGCGGTGGCGTCGGGAAGCGGGACCACGGGGCCGAGCTTGAGGCGGGTGCCGCGGAAAGTGGTCCACGCCCCCGGCGCGGGAGTGCAGGCGCGGACGAGCCGGTCGACCCGCATGGCCGGGGCGGTGAAGTCGACGCGGGCGTCCTCGGTGGTGAGCTTGGGCGCGAACGAGACGCCGTCGCTTTCCTGCGGGCGGGCCGTGAGCTGGCCGCTCTCGATCCCGTCGAGGGTGCGCACCAGCAGCTCCGCTCCGGCGTGGGCGAGGCGCTCCAGCAGGTCGCCGCTGGTGTCGCGGGCGCCGATGGGTTCGGTGAGGACCCCGTAGACCGGGCCGGAGTCCAAGTCGGGCTCGATACGGAAGGTGGCCGCGCCGGTGACGTCGTCGCCGTGCAGCACCGCGTGCTGCACCGGTGCCGCGCCGCGCCAGGCGGGCAGCAGTGAGAAGTGCAGGTTGATCCAGCCGTGCCGGGGAATGTCGAGCGCGGCTTGGCGCAGCAGAGCGCCATAGGCCACGACCGGGCAGCAGTCCGGGCCGATGGCGCGTAGCCGGTCAAGGAACGCGGGGTCGCTGGCCTTGGCCGGCTTCAGGGCTTCCACCCCCGCCTCTTCGGCTTTGTGCGCGACGGGGCTGGCGTGGACCCGGCGCCCCCGGCCGGAGGTGGCGTCGGGGCGGGTCACCACGGCGGCGACCTCGTGCCGGGAGTCCAGGAGCGCTTCCAGCGACGGCACCGCGACCTCGGGCGTGCCCGCGAAGACCACCTTCATATACCACCCCAACGTTGGCGGGACGAGTCGAAACCAGGGCCGTGTTCCCCGCGTGTACACACCACGGCCCCCGACGAGGACGCCGCGTCTGCCCGCAGGTGGCGGGGACGCGGCGGATCGCGGCCAGTGTAATGGTGGAAAGGGCGGGCCGCGGTGCCGGCGGTCGATGCGGCGCCGGAAGCGTGTTGCCGCCGGAGGGGGATCGGCCAGGATGGAGGCAGGCCCCGCCTGCTCAGCACTGTGTCGACAGGCTGAGAGGGGCGGGGGCGCAGCCTGCGGCCTCCCCACAGGAGCTGAGCCGACAGCCACGCGGCGGGGGCCTGGCTACCTCGCGGCGCCGTCGCAGGTGATGCGCGTCCGTCGTTGCGGTATCAGCGGGGTGGACTGCCCAGGTGGGCCGCTGGGCGAGGGCGCCGGTCGGGCGGGCGCGGTGAAGGTCTGTGCCGCGGCCTACGATGCGGGGAGCCCCGTCAGGGGCACGTCGCCCCTGTCCACCACCCTGGGGCGCCGGCCGAGCAGACGATGAGCGCGTGAGGAGAGGGTGCCGCCGGCCCGGCTCGCCAGCCGGGACCCGGGCGCCGAGGAGAGGCAGATGAGCCCGCCGAAGGACGACGACGGGGCGCTGTTCAATGTGCCCCGCGAGAGCAGCACCGGGAGCAGCGCCCCGAAGGGGCGTGGTCCGCGTGCGCGCCGCCCGGCGCCGGAGTTGCCGGTGGCGCGGGTCGTCGTTGACACGCCGCTGCCCCACCTGGATCAGCCCTTCGACTACCTGGTGCCCGAAGCGATGGATGCCCAGGCGGTGCCCGGCTGCCGGGTGCGGGTGGGGTTCAACGGCCGCACGCTCGACGGGTTCCTGCTGGAGCGGATCGCCGAGTCGAGTTTCGAGGGCCAACTGGCCTACCTGCGCCAGGTCGTCTCCTCGGAGCCGGTGTTGACGCCGGAGATCGCGGGGTTGGCGCGGCTGGTGGCCGACCGTTACGCGGGCACGCTCAGCGACGTGCTGCGGTTGGCGATCCCGCCGCGCCACGGCCGGGTGGAGCGCGAGCCCGCGGCGGCTGCGGCAAAGCCGCCGGCTCCTCCCCCGGCGGGGCCGTGGGAGGACTACCCGGCAGGACCGGCGTTTTTGAGCGCGCTGCGGGAGGGGGGTGCGCCGCGGGCGGTGTGGTCGGCGCTGCCCGGCCCGCAGTGGAGTGACGCCGTGGCGGTGGCGGTGGCCGAGGCTGTGGCGGCCGGGCGGGGCGCGGTCGTGGTCGTGCCCGACGGTCGTGACGTGGCGGCGGTGGACGCCGCGCTGGACGAGCGGATGGGCGCGGGGCGGCACGTGGCGCTGACCGCCGAGCTGGGGCCGGCTGAGCGGTACCGGCGGTGGCTGGCGCTGCTGCGCGGGCAGCGTCGGGCGGTGGTGGGCACGCGGGCGGCGATGTTCGCGCCGGTGGCCGAACTGGGGCTGGTGGTGCTGTGGGATGACGGCGACGACGTGCACGCCGACCCGCACGCGCCCTACCCGCACGCGCGCACCGTGCTGTCGCTGCGCGCCCACCGGGCGGGGGCGGCGGCGCTGATCGGCGGGTTCACGTGCACCACCGACGCGGCGCGGCTCGTGGAGTCGGGGTGGGCGCGCCCGCTGGCCGCCGCTCGGGACACGGTGCGGGCGCGGGCGCCGCGGGTGCTGGCCACCGGGGATGACACCGAGATGGCGCGCGACGAGGCGGCGCGGTCGGCGCGGCTGCCGAGCCTGGCGCTGCGGGTGGCGCGGGAGGCCGCACAAGAGGGGCCGGTGTTGGTGCAGGTGCCGCGGCGAGGCTATCTCGACGCGTTGGCGTGCGCGCGGTGTCGGGCGCCGGCGCGCTGCGGCTCCTGCAACGGCCCGCTGGCGTTGCAAAGTGCGCACGCCATGCCGTATTGCCGCTGGTGCGGGCATATCGCGGGTGACTGGCGGTGTGGGGCCTGCGAGCACGGGCGGCTGCGGGCCACGGCGGTGGGGGCGCGCCGCACGGCCGAGGAGCTGGGGCGGGCGTTTCCGGCGTTGCCGGTGCGCACTTCGGGACGCGAGGAGGTGGTGACGCGGGTGCCGGCGCGGGCGGCGCTGGTGGTGGCCACGCCGGGGGCTGAGCCGGTCGCCGACGGGGGGTATGCGGCGGCGCTGCTGTTGGACGGCGGGACACTGTTGGGGCGGGCCGATCTGCGTGCGGCGGAGGAGGCGCTGCGGCGGTGGTGTAACGCGGCGGCGCTGGTGCGCCCGGCCGGGGACGGCGGGCGGGTCGTGGTGCTGGCCGAGGCGGGGTTGGCGGTGACGCAGGCGTTGATCCGGTGGGACCCGGCGGGTTTCGCCGAGCGGGAGTTGGCCGAGCGCCGCGAGTTGGGGTTTCCGCCGGCGGTGACTATGGCGTCGGTGACCGGGGAGCCGGAGAACGTGCGCGAGTTCGTCGACAGTTTGGAGCTGCCGGAGGAGGCCGAGCTGTTGGGTCCGGTGCCGGTGGCCGCGGAAGGGTCGGGTACGGCCGAGCGTGCGCTGCTGCGGGTGCCGATGGGCTCGGCGCGCGCGCTGGCGGCCTCGCTCAAGGCGGCGGCGGTGGCGCGCAGCGCCCGCAAGGACGAGCGGCTGGTTCAGGTGCACCTGGACCCGATGCGCACGATCTGAGTCGTGGCCGCGCTGGGAGGACGGGCCGATGCTGACCGTTCTCAGCCCTGGACAGTGGCATCTCGCCAGGTGTTCGGGGGTGGCTGCGGAACTCTGCGGGGTTGACGAAGAGTTGCCGGCTCCGTTGCGTCGCCTCGGCTTAGTTGACCAGCTCGCCCCGGCAGTGGGGCGCGGCAGTCTTGGCCAGGCGGGCGTCAGCGGAGTAGAGGATGTCGTCGCGCACCCGTGAAGCGGCGATGAGATCGGCCGTGTTCGGGGGCTCGGCGCCGCACGCCCCCGCGGGGGCGTGCGGCGGGATGCGGCTTTGGCTTGAGGAGAGTATGCGGCCTCTCCCGCCGCTCGTGCCTCGATCGCTGCGCGATCTCAGCAGCCTGGGGCGGGCCGCGGCCGAGGTGGGACAGACGCCGCGACGGGAGAACTTGGGGGTGGGCCAGGCACCGCAACGGGAAAACTGGGGGTGAGACAGGCACCGCACCGGGCAGCCCGAGGCTGGGATGGGGGCGGCTCAACGCCTTGCAGGGCGCCCTCTGCCACCTCCGCAGAGACCCGGAACGTGGGAAGCCGGACCAAGCGTCGCAGTAAACGCCAGGCACGCTCTGCCACCACCTCCGCAGGACCGCCGCCCACCGCTGTATCTCCCACGCGACAACGGCATACCCCGGGAGAGCATCATCATCCTCCGCGCCAGCGACGCCCTGTGCGGCAGCGAGTCCTGGAGGCCTCCGCGCGCGCAGGGACAGCGAGGTCACATGACTCACTGCTGGGGTCCTCATCACGCCCCCCGTGCAGGGACAAGCCGCACACCCTGCCGAAGCTGGCGGCGAATATCACACGCCCCCGCACGCGCAGGGACAGCGACGCCCTTCCCGGCGGAGGACTGACATGTACGCCGGGCGCCCCGCGCGCAGGGACAGCGAACTCCCGGCCAAGTTCGAAGGCCATGGAAACCCCCGCTTCCAGGACTAGGCCAAGGGACAGCGAGCTCCCGGCGAGGTTGGCGAGGGCAACATTGCGCGCCGCAGCAACATTGCCTCACCCCGGGGGCTGTCCGCGTCGTTTCCGCTCGCCCCCCCACCCCGGCGCCCCCCTTGAGGCTGCCGAGATCGCGCAGCGATCGAGGCACGAGCGAACAGCACCCTCTCCGCCCCAGGCACGCCACACACCCCACCCGCCACGAGCACCGAAACCACGCAACGATCACCGCACGAGCCACCACTCCACCCCACCCCGCTTGACCACCCCACAGAAACCCCCTGTAGCTAGGTCTTTCTCGATATCGGCGAGGATTTGACGGTTACGGGCGAACTCCGCTCGCTGCCGCATCAGACCACGCAGGTAACGCCTGCAAGGACTGACCGTGCTCGCGGGCTTGCGCCGTCAAGACATCACGGATGTCGTCTGGCGCGTCGCCGATGGTGACAAACACAGTCATAGCCGCATGGTGAATGCACTCTCGGCGCAATGCCGTCCCTGCCCTGGCGCGACACCGACGGTGGCGCCCCGACACACCCGCGAGGGCGCGAAAAGCTCAGCGCCGGGCCATCCCTACGGAGACGCCGGTGCCGGTGGCGCTGACCTCCTCGTCGGGGTAGGGCCACCACGCCATGTCGGCCACGCCGGGAGCGAGGAGGGTGAAGGGGGTGAAGATGTCGGCCGTGGTGTCGTCGGCGGCGAGGACGACATGGCTGCCCGGCGCGGTGGCGGCGTGCAGCGCCTGGGCGAGGGCGCGGGTGCGGCCGGCGCCGCCTACGGCGGCGGGTTCGATCATGAGCACCGCGACGGGCGTGTCGAGGTCGATGTGGCCACGGGCGATCAAGGTGTCGACGAGGGCGTGGGGGGCGGGGTCGCCGGCGACGACGGACAGTCCGTCCAACTGGGAGGGCGAGCGGTCGTACAGCGGCGCGGCGGTCGCGGTGTCGACGTAGACGACGTGGGCGCCGGCGGCGTGCGAGCGGACGATGCCGTGGATGCCGTCAGCGACGGGCAGGCGCGAGCCCACGTCGATGAAGTGGCGGATGCCGAGTTCGACGCTCAGGTACTCCACCGCGCGGCGCAGGAAGGAGCGCTTGGCGTTGTCGAGCCGCGAAGGCGGGCCCGCTGCTGTTGAGGCCCCGCGTAGCGGGTGGGTGGCGAGATCGATGACGCGAGACGGTGGCGGCGGGAGTTCCACGGCGGGGGGCGCGTCGTGGGTGTGCGGGGCCTGCCACTCGTCGGTCACGATCGCACTCCCCGAGACGTTGGCGTGGGGCGTTCGGAAGAGCGGCGGCGTGCGGTGGCGCGCTTTCCGTTTCCCGAGCGTCCCGCTGTTAGCGCCCGATGCTACCGTCTTCGGCGAAATTTATCCGCCGTTGAAATTCGTCGATCCTTGCTCGGGAGTTCCTCTCGGGAGGACCGCGAAAGTGAGATAGAGATTGCGGCGGGAATCGGTACCGGGTCTGGGACCGCGCCGGCTGGCCGGGTGTGGCCACGGCGGCGACCAGCGGTGCTCCCGCGGCCAAGAGACCGTTTCCTCTTCTCCGTTGTGAGCACTCAACCTGCGCTTAAGCAGTTTTGGCGCGGAGACGCGGGTGTTTGAGCTGGGACGACTGCGTGGTGCCGCTGGGTGAGCACTGGCTATAACCGCTATGACCCGGTGAGATAGAAACAGTAGAGGAATGACCGCCGAATATGTGCCCCGCACCGCGACGGCGAACGCGGCGGCTCCGTGCTTGAAAGGAGGAATCGGTGTGGGTCCCTCGCCGGAGCGCTCCGGTGCGGGGGTGCCACGCCGAAAACGTCGATGACTCATGAGAGCAAGCCGGCCGCCCCCGACCCCAACGACTTCCTGGGTGTGGATCACGGTCTCAACGACGAGGAACGATCGATCCGTGACGCTGTGCGCGACTTCTCCACCAGGGAACTCCTCCCCCATGTGGCTGACTGGTTCGAGGCGGGGACCATCCCCGAGCCGCGGGCGCTGGCCAAGAACTTCGGGAACATGGGGCTGTTCGGCATGCACCTGCACGGCTATGGCTGTGCCGGGGTGAACGCGGTCAGCTACGGGCTGGCCTGCCGGGAATTGGAGGCTGTGGACTCAGGGCTGCGCAGCTTCGTCTCGGTCCAGGGGTCGCTGGCGATGACGGCGATCCACACCTACGGCTCGACGGAGCAAAAACAAGAGTGGCTGCCGCGCATGGCCGCAGGCGAGGCCATCGGGTGCTTCGCGCTGACCGAGCCCGATTCGGGCAGCGACGCCGGGGCGATGCGCACGCGAGCGCGCCGCGACGGCTCCGACTGGGTGCTCAACGGCGCCAAGATGTGGATCACCAACGGCTCCATCGCCGACGTGGCGGTGATCTGGGCCGGCACCGACGAGGGCATCCGCGGTTTCGTGGTGCCCACCGACACGCCGGGATTCAGCGCCCACGTGATCAAGCGCAAGCTGTCGCTGCGCGCCTCGATCACCTCGGAGCTGGTGTTGGAGGACGTGCGGCTGCCCGATACGGCACGACTCCCGGAGGCCCGAAGCCTGGGCGCGCCGCTGTCGTGCCTCAACGAGGCGCGTTACGGCATCGTGTGGGGGGTGGCCGGTGCCGCGCGCTCGTGCTACCAGGCCGCGCTGGACTACGCGGGCGCGCGGGTGCAGTTCGGCCGCCCGATCGCGGGTTTCCAGCTCACTCAGCACAAGCTGGCCGAAATGGTGGTCGACGTCAACCACGCTTGCCTGACCGCGCTGCACATCGGCAGACTCAAGGACAGCGGAGCCTGCCACCGCGACCACATCAGTTTCGGCAAGTTCGCCAACGTGGCGGGCTCGCAACGGGTGGCGAGCGCGGCGCGCTCCATCCACGGCGCCAACGGGATCACGCTGGACTATCCGGTGTTGCGCCACCTGTTGAACCTGGAGACCGTGGCGACCTACGAGGGCACCGAAGAGGTGCACGCGCTGAGTCTGGGGCACTCCATCACCGGGATTCCGGCTTTCCGTTGACGAGGCCGCCTCGCCGCGCGGGGTGGGTAGCCGGTGCGGGAATGCCCCACCGGCACCTGCCCACATGGAAGACTTGAGCCCACACCCGGCCAGCGAGACGACGCGACAGCAGGGAGACGGCGATGGCGCAGGCGACAGGCGGACCGGAGACGAGGCTACGGCGTAGCGCGAACGCCATGATCGGGGAATTGCTCAAATACGGAGCGGGGCCGGCCGAAATGCGGCTGTTGACCACACGCGGCAACAAGTCGGGGTTCCTGCGCAGCACCCCCGTCAGCCTGATCGAAAACAGCCAGGGCCGTTTCCTCGTCGCTCCCTACGGCGCGGTGGGGTGGGTGCACAACATCCGCCATGACGGTTTCGCCACCCTGCGCCGCGGCGGCTGGATCGAGTTGGTCAGTGCGGCGGAGCTCACGCCGGAGCGGGCCGCGCCGGTGCTGCGGGAGTACGTGGACCACCCGATGCGGGCGCTGGCGGTGCGCTCGCATTTGGCGTTGTCGCCGCAGGCCAGCGAGGCGGAGTTCATCGAGGCCGCGGCCAGGCGCCCGGTTTTCGAGATCGTGCGCAGCACCATGATCCGGTTGTGAGCCGCTCGGCGCTGCCCCGCCTAGGTTGTTGTTTTTGAACGGCTGGGGGTGGGCCGTGGGGGGTGTTCTCCGTTCGCTCCTGCCTCGATCGCTGCGCGATCTCGGCAGCCTGCGGGGGCGCTCACCCACGTACACCCACCACCCGCTCGCGCCGCCCTTTGCAAAAAACAGAACCTAAGGCGCGGTGCGGGCGGCGCTCACCGGTAGGGGCGCACAATCAGCGGCGGCCCTGGCCTCCGCAGTCGCGGAGACCAGGGCCGACATGCTCGCTGCTCGCCGCCGGCCGGTCAGGCCGGCTGGGTGGGCGCGCTCACCGGCGTGTGGCCAACGAGCGGACCCGACTCGGCGAGGGCGGTACCGCTTAGGCGCCTGCCGCGGACTTCAGCGCCTCGGCGCGGTCGGTGCGCTCCCAGGTGAACTCCGGGATCTCGCGGCCGAAGTGGCCGTAGGCCGCGGTCTTGGAGTAGATCGGGCGCAGCAGGTCAAGGTCACGCACGATGGCGGCCGGACGCAGGTCGAAGACCTCCTGGACAGCCTTCTCGATGACCTCGGGGGCCACCTGCTCGGTGCCGAAGGTCTCGATGAAGACACCGACCGGGTGCGCCTTGCCGATGGCGTAGGCAACCTGAACCTCGGCGCGCTCGGCCAGGCCGGCGGCGACGACGTTCTTGGCGACCCAGCGGGTGGCGTAGGCGGCCGAGCGGTCGACCTTCGAGGGGTCCTTACCGGAGAAGGCGCCACCGCCGTGGCGGGCGTAGCCGCCGTAGGTGTCGACGATGATCTTGCGGCCGGTCAGCCCGGCGTCGCCCATGGGGCCACCGATCTCGAACCGGCCGGTGGGGTTGACCAGCAGCCGGTAGTTGTCGTACTCGAGGCCGTAGTTGGCCACGACCGGGGCGATGACGTGTTCCTTGACATCGGGGGTCAGCAGCTCGTCGAGGTCGATGTCGGGAGCGTGCTGGCTGGAGAGGACCACCGTGTCCAGGCGAACGGGGGTGGTGCCGTCGTACTCGACCGTGACCTGGGTCTTTCCGTCGGGGCGGAGGTAGGGGACCGTACCGTTGCGGCGCACCTCGGAGAGGCGCTCGGCCAGGGCGTGGGCGAGCTTGATCGGCAGCGGCATCAACTCGGGGGTCTCGCGGCTGGCGTAGCCGAACATGAGGCCCTGGTCGCCCGCTCCCTGCTTGTCGAGGGCGTCCGAGGCGCTCTCGGTGCGGCTCTCGTGGGCGGTGTCGACGCCCTGAGCGATGTCAGGGGACTGGGCGTCGATCGACACGGAGACGCCGCAGGACTCTCCGTCGAATCCCTTCGCCGACGAGTCGTAGCCGATTTCCAGAATCTTCTGGCGGACGATGCTAGGGATGTCGACGTAGGTCTTCGTGGTGACCTCACCGGCGACGTGCACTTGGCCAGTGGTGATCAGCGTCTCGGCGGCGACACGGCTCTTGGGGTCCTCGCTGAGCATCGCGTCGAGAAGCGCATCACTGATCTGGTCGGCCATCTTGTCGGGGTGGCCTTCGGTGACCGACTCGGAGGTGAAAAGGCGACGTGACACGTTATGTGACTCCTTGCAGCGGCTGCTGGCTGACAGTTGTCGATGTGGTCGGACTCGACGGGGATGTGTGAATCCCGTCGAACCGACCGGTGTGGTCGGTTGCGGGTCCACTGTAGTGGTACCCCGTCTACGGCAACGATGCCGAGGTGCCTTTACCGGTTCGCCGTCGGCTCTGACATGGGCAAACGCGGTCGCTGACGCGCTCGTAGCGGTGCCTTGGGCACGGTGGCGCTTAGGCGGCACCGCAGACCAGTATTACGCGGGAAGGCGTTCGACCACCAGATCCCAGATTCGGTCCGCCACATCTTCTTTGGGAGCGTGCTCGATTTCGGTGACCGTTCCATCGACCGCGAGCACGCTCGCTTGGTTTTCGGTTGTGCCGAAAGCGCGCCCTTGGCCGACCTGGTTAACGACGAGCAGGTCGCATCCTTTGCGCGCGAGTTTGGCGCGGCCGTTCTCGACGACGTTGTCGGTCTCAGCCGCGAACCCGACGACAATCTGGTTCTGGGGGCTCACACCACCACGATGGCGCGACAGCTCCAGCAGGATATCTGGGTTCTCTACGAGGGCGATGGGGGTGGGGGTGTCCCCGGTTTTCTTGATCTTGTTCACCGCGGCGGTGTCGGGGCGGAAGTCGGCGACAGCGGCGGCCATCACGACGATGTCGGCTTTGTCGCGCTCGTGGAGCATGGCCGCGCGCAGCTCCAGCGCGGAGGTGACAGGGCGTACGTCAACGCCAGCGGGCCCCGAAAAACCGACGTTAGCCGAGATAAGGGTCACATTCGCTCCGCGGGCGACAGCGGTGGCCGCGAGCGCGTAGCCTTGCCGGCCGGACGAGTGGTTGCCGATGAAGCGCACCGGGTCGATGGCCTCGCGGGTGCCCCCGGCGGAGATCAGGACGTTTCGGCCGGTAAGGTCGAGGGGCAACGTGCCGCGCCGCAGCGCGCGACAACCGGCCTGGAACAGCGCCTCAGGGTCGGGAAGCCGCCCCCGCCCGGTGTCGGCACCGGTGAGACGGCCCACATCGGGTTCGAGCACCGTGGCGCCCCGGGAACGCAGGAGGGCCACGTTGTCGCGGGTGGCGGGGTGCTCCCACATCTCGGTGTGCATGGCCGGGGCGAACACCACGGGACACCGAGCGGTCAACAGCGTGTTGGTGAGAAGGTCATCAGCTAGACCGTGCGCGGCCTTCGCGATGAGGTCAGCGGTCGCCGGAGCGACGAACACCAGATCGGCGCGGCGCCCGATTCGCACGTGCGGCACCTCGTGTGCGGTGTCCCACACGTCGGTCGCCACCGGCTGCCCCGACAGGGCCGCCCAGGTGGGCTCGCCGACGAAACGCAGCGCGTCGGCGGTTGGGACGACGCGCACGCTGTGCCCGGATTCGGTAAAGCGCCGCAGCAGTTCACAGACCTTGTAGGCGGCGATGCCCGCGCCCACACCGAGAACGACCTCAGGCGTGTTGTGTGTACTCACGGTGGGACTCTAAAGCAGCGGGCCGCCGCGAGAGTCGCTCGCCCCCGGCAGCGGCGCGTGGGCCGATACCGGAGGCGGGTGACAGTGACGGTGGGCACGCAGCCGGCGTGTCGGCTACCGAACCTCTCCGCCCTGGTCGTGGGGCTCTGCGCTCAGCAGGCCGTCGTTGACCTCGCGCAGGGCGATGGACAGCGCCTTCTCCTGAACCTGGGTCTCCACGAGAGGGCCGACGTACTCCAGCAGGCCCTCGCCCAACTGAGCGTAGTAGGCGTTGATCTGCCGGGCACGCTTGGCGGCCATGGTGACCAGGCTGTACTTGCTGTCGACGGCGCCGAGAAGGTCGTCGATGGGCGGGTTGGTGATGCCTTCGGCGACGGGCTCTGTGCCTGCCACGTTGCGTACCCCCTGCTGCTGGTTGACGCGGCCCCAGCCGCGGGACCGCGGATTGCGTGCTGTGTTTTCCAGGGTACGGACCACTGGTGGTCCGCACAGTGCGGCGCGAGGGCTGGCCGGCCCGCGCGGCGGATCGGTCGGGCGCCCCGGCTTGCGCCGGGGATCGCGGCCGGCGACGGCGTCGTTTGGGTGGGTGTGGCCCACAGCTCGCCGCGTGACTCGCCTGGCGTGACGAGGGCCGCCGCGGGCGGCTAGCCCTCTTTGGCCGGATGTGCCGCGTCGCGACTCTTCCAGGCTAGCGAACCGTGCGGGGTGCGAAGCTCCGCGGCGGCGCCGGTGTCGCCTGCGGGGCCCGCGCTCAGCGGCCACGGGGTCCCGGAGCTCTGCCCCGCCGTGGAGGATCTGGGGTCTGGTTTTCCGAACGACTGGAGTGGGGGCCGTGGAGGTGTTCGTCGTTGGCTCGTGCCTCGACCGCTGCACGATCTCGCCAGCCAGCGAAGGCGACAAGCGGACACGCTCGCCCCCCGCCCGCCCGCGCCGCCTTTCCGAAACAACAGAGCCTAGAGCGCCCGGAGCTCACCGGCGCGCGTTGGCTCCGTTGGAGGGAGCGGTGACCAGCGTCAGCAGCCGGTCGCGGACCTCTTCCAGCGAGGTGTTGACGATGGTGTGGTCGAACTCCTTCTCGGCGGCCAGCTCGACACGGGCGGTCTCTAGGCGCCGCTGTACGACCTCAGAAGATTCGGTGCCGCGTTGAGAGAGGCGGCGCACCAACTCCTCCCAGGAGGGAGGTGCGAGAAACACCAGGCACGCCTCAGGCATGGTGGTGCGGATCTGCCGAGCGCCGTTGAGTTCGAGCTCCAGCAGCACCGGCCGGCCGGCGCGCAGCCGCTCCACCACCGGCACGCGGGGGGTGCCATAGCGGTTGCCGGCGAACTCGGCCCATTCCAGGAGTTGGCCCTCGGCCACGAGACGGTCAAACTCGGCGTCGGTGACGAAGTGGTACTCGACACCGTCGGTCTCGCTGGGACGGGGCTTGCGCGTGGTGACCGAGATCGAGAGCCAGACCTCCGGGCGCTGCTTGCGGAGTTCGGCGATGACGGTGCTCTTGCCGACGCCGGAGGGTCCCGACAGCACCGTGAGCCGACTGGCGCCAACAGTGCGCCCGACCTCGGTTGCAGCAGGTGCGTTGGGCACTGATCCTCACAACTTCCCGGCACCGCGACAGCGGTTGGACGTCAACAGCCACGCCGGAAGGCGCGGTGTACTTGGGCGAACGCCACCGTGGCCTGCGGCCGGAACGGCTCTGCCCCGGCTGCGGACGCGACCGCGCTCAACTGGGGCGGGCGCGTTTGGTGGCGTGGCTTCCCTTTATACCACTGAGCCGCGGCGCGGCCGGGTGGAATCACAGTGTGTGAGGGGACTTCCACCTGCTCGCCACGCCGCGGCCTGGTAGGGGTCGCGCCGGCCGGATCAGAGAGGCGGCCGAACCGGGCTCGACGCGGGGAGGGACGCCGAGACGATGCCCGCCGCCCACTCATGGGGGGTTACTCAGCGCTGCCGAACTCGCTTTCGAGCGCAGCGCGCTGATTGGCGCCCAGGCCCCGGACACGCCGGGATTCCGCGATGTTGAGGCGCTCCATGATCTGCTTGGCACGCACCTTGCCCACGCCGGGGAGGGACTCCAACAGGGCGGAGACGCGCATCTTGCCGATCACGTCGTCAGTACGGCCTTCGGCAAGAACCTCCGCGAGGGAGATACCACCGTGCTTGAGCCGATTCTTGACTTCCGCGCGCTCTTTTCTGGCTTTAGCGGCTTTGTCCAGAGCCGCGGCGCGCTGCTCAGGTGTGAGGGGAGGAAGGGCCACGCCGGGTCACCTCGAATTTCTCTCGATTACGGAGGGCGGACGCCTGCGCAAGTTAGTAGGTTCCGCCCCTGTTCGGCAACGCAAAGTGGCTTTTCAAGCCCTATTTCGTCCAAGTAACTACGCTTGGTCAGCACACGAACGCGCAACGACAGGAAAAATGCCTGGTAGACCCTCACCCGCGATCATGGCGGGAGTTTGCTTCCCGCCATGATCGAAGCGTGACCTTCCCCACATTATCCGTGCATGGTCATATTTCGGACGAACATTCCACACAAGGAGCAAAGTCCGAAAATGACATTAGTCCCCCCAATCGGGGACGTGACGGTACTCACGCCGAGGTGGCCTCGGCCCGCCGCAGCGCAGCGGCGATGCTGGCGGCAGCCGCCCCAGGATCGGTGGCGTTGGTGATGGGCCGCCCAATCACCAACAGGTCGGCTCCGGCAGCCAACGCCTCCTCTGGCGTGGCCACCCGCGCCTGGTCGCCCCGGTCAGCGCCCGCGGGCCGCACCCCCGGCGTGATCAACGTGACGTCGGGGCCGACCTCGGCCCGCAGGGAGGCGACCTCGTGGGGCGAGCACACCAGTGCCCCCGCGCCCGCCTCCACGGCCAGCGTCGCCAACCGGCGCACGGCATCCGAGGAGGGGCCACGCAGCCCTACCTCCTCAAGGGCGTCCTCAGGAAGCGACGTCAGCACGGTGACGGCGGCGATCGTGGTGTCGGGTGCGGAGTCGACGGCGGCACGAATCATGTCGCGCCCCCCGGAAGCGTGCACGGTGAGGATGGCGGGCTTGAGCCGGGCCACCGCACGCGCGGCTCCGGCCACGGTCGCCGGGATGTCGTGCAGTTTGAGATCGAGGAAGAGCGAGACCTTGTTGGCGCCCCGCATGGTGGCGATCACTTCCGGCCCGTAGCGCAGGTACAGCTCCAGCCCGACCTTGAGCGTACTGACGTGCGGGGTAACCGAGGAAGCCCACTGGGCGGCGGTCTCGATATCGGGTGCGTCGATGGCGACAGCGATGGGCGCGGCCACGATCGTTCTCCTTCGTGTCACGGATGGGCGGGATTGAGTGGACCGTCCCGCCTGGGACGGTCGCTTGAACAGCGGACACGCGGTCAAGCGCCGCTGGCCGCGGCGGCCCGCGCCGGTCGTCAACATGAGACGACTGCAACAGGCGGTTCCCCGGTTTGCGGGGGAACATGCCGGCGTGTGCCAGGGCCGCGACACCAGTACCGGTGATCCGTTTCGCGAAGCGAAGCGCCCCATACCCCCTTATACGCCTCTCTACGGCGCTCAAACGAGCGTAGCCGCGCGAACACGGCTTCCGAAGGATGGGAGGGCTCCCAAAGATTCCGTAGCGGCAGCGGCGACCTGAGTGCTGCCTCCGGGGATCAGCTCGCGCGTCGCTCCCGGCTGCCCAACGGCCCTGCCGGGGCCTGCGAACCTCGCAAACGGCCCGGGGCGGCTCCGGCGCCACGCCAGGAGGCAGGACAGAGCGTCCGGCCGACAGCGGCGCGCTCAATCCCGCACCGCCGCGCCGGAACGGCGGTGAGCGGCGCCGATGAGGTCGCCGACGCGGCGGACGCCGCGCTGCTCCAGCACCTCCTCGAACTCGCGCACCACGCGCGCACACGCCGAGGGGTCGTGGAAGATCACCGTGCCCACCGCCACCGCGGCAGCGCCGGCCAACAGGAACTCCAGCACGTCCACGCCGGTGCGCACGCCGCCCATGCCGATGAGCGGAACCTGGGGCAGCGCGGCGTGGACGTCGTAGACGCACGCCACCGCGACCGGGCGGATCGCCGGCCCCGAGACGCCGCCGACCCCCGCCGCTAGGGCGGGAACCATGCTGCTGGTGTCGATGGCCATGCCCCGCACAGTGTTGATCATGGACAGCCCGTCGGCGCCGGCCTCAACACAGGTGGTGGCCAACCCCACCAGGTCGGCCACATCGGCAGAGAGCTTGGCAAAGACCGGGATGTCGGAACGGGCGCGCCCGCGCACGGCCGCCACCACCCGCGCTGCCGCGGACGGGTCGTCGACGAAGTGGCGCCCGTGGTCGGCCGGGTTGGGGCTCGACAGGTTGACCTCGATCATGGTGACCCCGGGGGCCGCCGACAACCGGGAGGCCAGATCGGCGTACTCCTCCGGGGAGGCTCCGGCGATGGAGACCACGGCGCGGCCCCCGCGCGAGAGCAACCAGGGCAAGTCGCGCTGGAGGAAGACATCGATGCCGGGCCCTTGGAGTCCGACCGCGCTGAGCACACCACTGGGTGTCTCCGTCATCCGCGGCGCCGGCCCGCCCGCGCGCGGTTGCAGCATCACCGACTTGGTGATGACGGCCCCCAACCGCGAGATGTCGAAGAACTGGGCGATCTCGCGTCCGGCGCCGGCGCAGCCGGCCGCGGTCATGACCGGGTTGGCCAACTCCACGTGACCCAGCCAGGTACGCAGGTCGGGACTCATTTCGTCAGCGTCCTCCGTCTCCACCTCACGCGCTGGCCGGTGCGCGGCTCCAACCGCTGCGGAGCGCGCCTGCGGCCAGGCGATCGGCACCGGTTCCAGCAGGGGGCGCGGCCCCGCGCCGGCCGTCATCCACCACGCCATACCTGGGGGCGCGTCGGCCATCGCTAGCCGACGTCCTTGATCTGTACCGTGTCGTCGCCACCGCGCGCCTTCCAACCGGGCGCCCCGAGGGCGTCGAAAGGGATCGTGCCGAGGTCGTCAAAGCGCACCTGCTCGCCGCGGAACACCGGGCCGTCGACACAGGCTCGCATCATCCGAGTCACGCCGTCATCGCCCACCACCGGCACGACACAGGCCATGCACACCCCGGTCCCGCAGGCCATCGTCTCCTCCACGGCGACCTGGACCGGGATGTCGTAGCGCATGGACAGGGCGCTGACGGCGCGCAGCATCGGCATGGGGCCACAGGCGTAGACGACGTCGGTGTAGGTGTCCTCGATCACTTGGGGCAGCGCGTCAGTGACCTGGCCGCGTACGCCAAAGGAGCCGTCCTCGGTGGTGAAGGTGGCCGTCTCGGCCACCCGGCGCGCGGCGATGGCGTTGCAGACCCGGTCGGCCGAGGCCGCCCCCAACACGAAGTCCACCCGGCAGCCGCGCCGGCGCAGCGAGTGCGCCAGCGGAAACAGCGGTGCGCTGCCGTAGCCGCCCCCCACCAGGGTGCAGTTGACCGGGTCGCGCGGCAGCGGGAAAGGCCGCCCCAAGGGCCCGACGATGTCGAGCAGGTCCCTGGAGCGGCGCTCGGCCAGCCACGCCGTGCCGTTGCCGCGCACGGCGAACAGGAACTCCACGGTGCCCCCGTAGTCGGGTTTGACCTCGTGGATCGCGAAGGCGCGGCGCATGAGCATGCTGGACTGTTCGCCGCCGACGGCGACGGCGACGAACTGTCCCGAACGGAACCGCTCGGCGACCCCCGGCGCCACGACCGTGATGGCGTGATAGGCGTCCACCCGCCGCACAGCCAGCACGGGGCTGCGCATCTGCACCGGTCGGAAGTCACTCACCCGGCTCCTCTTTCCTGGCTGCCGCGCCGCTACCGGGCGGAGCGGCACTCACGCCGTCGTGTCACCCTTCGGTCGCGCGCAGCGCCGCTTCGTGCTCCTGCAAGGAACGTACCCCGATGTCGCCCCGCACCAGGGCCTCGATGCCCTGGACCGCAGCGGCCAGCCCCTGCACGGTGGTGACGCTGGGCACCTTGCGCAGCACCGCGGCGGTACGGATCTCGTAGCCGTCGAGGCGGGGACCGGCCTGCCCCGCGCTGCCGAACGGGGTGTTGACGATGAGGTCCACACTCCCCTCGTGGATGAGCTGCACGATCGTGGGCTCCCCCCGGGGGCCGGGGCCTTCGCTGTGCTTGCGCACCACGGTGGCGCGCACGCCGTTGCGGCGCAGCACCCACGCCGTTCCCTCGGTGGCCAGGATCTCAAAGCCGAGGTCGGCCAACCGTTTGACGGGGAAGATCATCGTGCGCTTGTGGCGGTTGGCCACGGAGACGAACACGCGCCCCGACAGCGGCAGGGACCCGTAGGCGGCCAGTTGGGACTTTGCGTAGGCGGGGCCGAACCCGGAGTCGAGCCCCATGACCTCGCCGGTAGAGCGCATCTCGGGGCTGAGGACGGTGTCGACGCCCTCGCCGTGCTTGTCGATGAAACGGTTGAACGGCAGGACCGCCTCCTTGACCGCCACCGGCGCGTCCATGGGTAGCGTACCGCCGTCGCCGTGGGCGGGCAGGATGCCCTCGCCGCGCAGCTCGGCGACGGAGGTGCCCATCATGACGCGGGCGGCTGCCTTGGCCAGCGGGACCGCGGTGGCCTTGGACACGAACGGGACGGTGCGCGAGGCGCGCGGGTTGGCTTCCAGCACATAAAGCACGCCTGAGGCGAGCGCGTACTGGACGTTGAGTAGGCCGCGCACCCCCGTGCCGCGGGCGATGCCCTCTGTGGAGTAGCGGATGCGCTCGATGTCCTCACGGCCCAAGGTGATCGAGGGCAGCGCGCACGCGGAGTCGCCGGAGTGGATTCCGGCCTCCTCGATGTGCTCCATCACGCCCCCCAGATACAGTTCCTCGCCGTCGTAGAGGGCGTCGACGTCCAACTCGATGGCCTCGTCGAGGAACCGGTCGATCAGCATCGGATACTCGGGGCTGACCTCGGCGTTGCGCTCGATGTAGGCGCGCAGCATCTCCTCGTTGTAGACGATCTCCATGCCGCGCCCGCCCAGGACGTAGGAGGGGCGCACCAAGACGGGGTAGCCAACCTCGTCGGCGACGAGTTTGGCCTCCTCGAAGGAGCGGGCGGTGCCGTGCTTGGGCGCGGGCAACCCGGCCTCGGCGAGGACCCGGCCAAAGGAGCCGCGGTCCTCGGCCAGGTCGATGTTTTCCGGCGTGGTGCCCACGATGGGCACACCGGCCTCTTTGAGGCGGCGCGCCAGCCCGAGCGGGGTCTGCCCGCCCAGTTGCACGATCACGCCTATGACGTGGCCGGTGCGCTGCTCGGCGCGCACGACTTCGAGCACGTCCTCCAGGGTCAGCGGCTCGAAGTAGAGCCGGTCGCTGGTGTCGTAGTCGGTGGAGACGGTCTCGGGGTTGCAGTTGACCATGACCGTCTCGTAGCCGGCCGCTGAGAGGGCGAACGAGGCGTGCACACAGGAGTAGTCGAACTCCACCCCTTGGCCGATGCGGTTGGGTCCCGAGCCCAAGATGATGACCTTGGGGCGCGTGCTCTCGGGGACTTCGGTGTCCTCGTCGTAGCTGGAGTAGAGGTAGGGCGTCTGGGCGGCGAACTCGGCGGCGCAGGTGTCGACGGTCAGATACACCGGGTGGATGCCCAGCGCGTGGCGCAGCTCGCGCACGACCTCCTCGGATTTGCCCACGATCTCGCCGATCTGGACATCGGAAAAGCCCACCTGTTTGGCCGTGCGCAGCAGCTCCCCTTCGAGCTTGGGGGCCGCGGCCAACTCGGTGGCGACCTCCTCCAGCGCCAAGAGCTGGTCGAGGAACCAGGGGTCGATGCCGGTGGCGGCGTGCAGCTCGGCCACGGTGGCACCGGCGCGGATGGCCTGCTGGACCTGGCGCAGCCTCGTCTCGGTGGGCGTGGCCACCGCCTGTAGCAGCTCCTCCTTGGCGCCGGGCTCGCCCGCCCAGGTCAGCCCTACCCCTTCCTTTTCCAGGGAGCGCATGGCCTTCTGGAGGGCTTCGGGGAAGGAACGGCCGATCGCCATGGCCTCCCCCACCGACTTCATGGTCGTGGTCAACGAGGTGTCGGCGCCGGGGAACTTCTCGAAGGCGAACCGGGGCACCTTGACCACGACGTAGTCGAGACTGGGCTCGAAGCTGGCCGGCGTCTCGGCGGTGATGTCGTTGGGGATCTCGTCGAGGGTGTAGCCCACGGCGAGCTTGGCCGCGATCTTGGCGATGGGAAACCCGGTGGCCTTGGAGGCCAACGCCGAGGACCGCGACACGCGCGGATTCATCTCGATGACGATGATGCGCCCCGTGCCAGGGTGGACGGCGAACTGGATGTTGCAGCCCCCCGTGTCAACGCCGACCTCACGGATGACCGCGATGCCGATATCGCGCATGCGCTGGTACTCGCGGTCGGTCAACGTCATCGAGGGCGCCACGGTGATGGAGTCGCCGGTGTGCACCCCCATCGGGTCGAAGTTTTCGATGGAGCAGACGACGACCACGTTGTCGTTGCCGTCGCGCATCAGCTCCAGTTCGTACTCCTTCCACCCCAGGATGGACTCCTCCAGCAGCACCTCGTGGGTGGGCGAGAGCGACAACCCTTGGCCGGCGATGCGGCGCAACTCGGCCTCGTCATGGGCGAACCCCGAGCCGGCCCCGCCCATGGTGAAGGAGGGGCGCACCACCACGGGATAGCCCAACTCCTCGGCCACATCCAGACACTCCTGCAACGAATGGCAGATGCGCGAGCGGGCCGACTCACCGCCGATGCGCTCGACGATCTCCTTGAAGGAGTCGCGATCCTCCCCCGACTGGATGGCCTCGATGTTGGCGCCGATCAGCTCCACGTTGTACTTGGCGAGCACGCCCGACTCGTGCAGGGCGACCGCGGTGTTGAGCGCGGTCTGCCCGCCCAGGGTGGGCAGCAGGGCGTCGGGGCGTTCCTTGGCGATGATCTTTTCGACCATGTCGGGCGTGATCGGCTCGACGTAGGTGGCGTCGGCGAACTCGGGGTCGGTCATGATCGTGGCCGGGTTGGAGTTGACCAGGATGACGCGCAGACCCTCGGCCTTGAGCACGCGGCAGGCTTGGGTGCCGGAGTAGTCGAACTCGCACGCCTGACCGATAACGATCGGCCCCGAGCCGATCACGAGAACAGATGACAGGTCACTACGGCGCGGCATTACTTTCCTTCTCGGAAACGGTTGGGTGGAGTCCGCGGCAAACGGCGCGGGCGCCGCGGTGGGAACGGGATCAAGCCGAGTCGCGGTGCTCGGCCATCAGCGCGCAGAAGGCGTCGAACAGTTCTGCGGCGTCGTGAGGCCCCGCGGCGGCCTCCGGGTGGTATTGGACGCTGAAGGCGGGACGGTCCAACAGCCGCAGCCCCTCCACCACATTGTCGTTGAGATCGATGTGGCTGACCTCGGCGCGGCCATAGGGCGTGTCGAAGGGACCGTCGGTGGGCGCGTCCACCGCGAAGCCATGGTTGTGGCTGGTGATGTGCACCCGTTTGGTGTGCACGTCGCGCACCGGTTGGTTGACGCCGCGGTGGCCAAAGCGCAGCTTGTAGGTGCCCAACCCCAGGGCGCGCCCCAAGATCTGGTTGCCAAAACAGATGCCGAACAGCGGCGTGCCCGCGTCGAGGACACCGCGCATCGCGGCCACCGCGGTCTCGGCGGTGGCCGGGTCGCCGGGACCGTTGCTGAAGAAAACCCCGTCGGGCCGGTAGGCGAGGATCTCCTCGGCGGTCACGCTGGCGGGCAGCACGGTGACCTCACAGCCGCGTTCGGCCAGGCGCTGCGGGGTCATGGCCTTGATACCCAAGTCGACCGCGGCCACCCGGAACTGGGGCGTGGCCCCCTGGGGCGGGTGCACGGTGTAGGGCTCGCTGGTGGTGACCTCCTGGGCCAGAGCGGACCCGCTCATCTTCGGGCTGTCCAGGACGCGCTGGGTCAGCGTCGCCGGGTCGAGTTCGACGGTGCTGATAGCGGCGCGCATGGCGCCGCGCTCCCGCAGATGGCGGGTGAGCGCGCGGGTGCCGGAGATCGCGATGCCCACGACGCCCTGGGCGCGCAGCTCGTCGTCGAGGCTGCGTTGGGAGCGCCAGTTGGACGGGATGCGGGCGGGTTCGCGCACGACGTAGCCGGCGACCCAGACGCGCCCCGACTCAGGGTCGTCGTCGTTGATGCCGGTGTTGCCGATGTGCGGAGCGGTCATCGCCACGATCTGGCGGTGGTAGGAGGGATCGGTGAGCGTCTCCTGGTAGCCGGTCATGCCGGTGTTGAAGACCGCCTCACCGAAGGTTTCGCCTGGAGCGCCAAAGGAGCGACCGTGGAAGACGCGGCCGTCCTCCAGCACGAGGATCGCGGGAACCCCGTCGCGGGCGGCCGAGGCCGGCGGTACGGCTGTGCTGGCTGGACTGGGTGCTTCTTTCGTCACTGCATCTTCCCATCGAGGACCGTCGGAACGCCGCGCAGGAACGTGGCCACGACCCGACCGGGCAGGGTCATGCTCCCGTAGGGAGTGTTGGCACTCTTGGAGACCATCGCGGCGGGATCGATCTCGCGGGCCGCGCCCGCGTCGTAGAGCGTGATGTTGGCGGGCTCGCCCACAGCCAGCGGACGCCCCTGGCCCGGCAGACGACCGATGCGGGCAGGAGTGGCCGACATCCGGTCGGCGAGGGCGGGCCAGTCGAGCAGACCGGTGTCGACCATGGTGTGCTGCACAACCGAGAGCGCGGTCTCCAGTCCGAGCATGCCCATGGCGGCGTTGGACCACTCGGCCTCTTTGGCCTCCACCGGGTGAGGAGCGTGGTCGGTGGCCACACAGTCGATCGTGCCCTCGGCGAGAGCCTCGCGCAGGGCGTGCACATCCTCGGCGGTGCGCAACGGAGGGTTGACCTTGTAGATGGGGTCGTAGCTTTCGGCCAGCTCCTCAGTGAGCAGCAGATGGTGGGGGGTGACCTCAGCGGTCACGTCGCAGCCACGGCTCTTGGCCCAGCGCAGGATCTGCACCGAGCCCTTGGTGGAGACGTGGCAGATGTGCAGCCGCGACCCGACATGTTCGGCCAACAGGCAGTCGCGCGCGATGATGGCCTCCTCGGCCACGGCGGGCCAGCCGGTCAGCCCGAGCCGGTCGGAGACCACGCCCTCGTTCATCTGGGCGTGCTCGGTCAGCCGGGGCTCTTGGGCGTGCTGAGCCACGACGCCGCCGAACGCTTTGACGTACTCCAGCGCGCGCCGCATCAGCAGCGGATCGGAGACACATTTGCCGTCGTCGGAAAAGACCCGCACGTCGGCAAGGGAGTCGGCCATCGCGCCCAGTTCGGCCAGGTGGGTGCCGTCGAGATTGTGGGTGACGGCGCCGACCGGTTGCACGTGGCAGTACCCGGCGTCGCGGCCCAGGCGCCACACCTGCTCGACGACGCCGGCGGTGTCGGCCACCGGATCGGTGTTGGCCATGGCGTGCACGGCGGTGTAGCCCCCCATGGCCGCGGCCTTGGAGCCGCTGGTGACGGTCTCGGCGTCCTCACGTCCGGGCTCGCGCAGGTGCGTGTGGAGGTCGACCAGACCGGGCAGCGCGAACAGGCCGTGGGCGTCGATGACTTCGGTGCCGGCGCGGGCAGCGGTCTCGGCCTCAGCGTCGAAGCCGGCGATGACGCCGCCGCGCACCAGGATGTCGGCGGGCTCGCCGCCGAGGATGCGGGCACCGCGGATTACGCGGGCGTTGTCAGTGGTGCTCAATACGGGTCCCTCTAGTTCCCGAAGGCGGGCTCGGAGCCGCCCAGCAGCAGATACAGCACGGCCATGCGCACGCTCACTCCGTTGGCTACCTGCTCGGTGATGGTGGAGCGCGGCGAGTCGGCGACTTCGGCGGAGATCTCCATGCCGCGCACCATCGGCCCTGGGTGCATGACGATGGCGTGGTCGGGCAACAGCGCGAAGCGGTCGCCGTCGAGTCCGTAACGACGACTGTACTCGCGGGCGGTGGGAAAGAACGCGGCCTGCATCCGTTCGGCTTGGACGCGCAGCATCATGACGACGTCGGTCTTGGGCAGCACCGCTTCGAGGTCATAGGAGACGGCGCACGGCCACGTGCTCACCGACACCGGTACGAGAGTGGGCGGGGCCACCAAGGTGACCTCGGCGCCGAGCGTGGCCAGGAGCCAGACGTTGGAGCGCGCCACCCGGCTGTGGAGGATGTCGCCGACGATGGCCACGCGCAGCCCCTCCAGGCGGCCGAGACGTTCGCGCATCGTGTAGGCGTCCAGCAACGCTTGGGTGGGGTGCTCGTGCATGCCGTCGCCGGCGTTGAGGACGCTGCCGTCGATCCAGGTGGCCAGGCGGCGGGCCGCGCCGGAGGAGTCGTGGCGGATGACCACGCCGTCGGCTCCCATGGCTTGCAGCGTCAGGGCGGTGTCTTTGAGCCCCTCCCCTTTGGAGACGCTGGAGCCTTTCGCCGAGAAGTTGATCACATCGGCGGAGAGCCGCTTGGCGGCCAGTTCAAAGGACGTGCGGGTGCGGGTGGAGTCCTCGTAGAAGAGGTTGACCACGGTTCGGCCGCGCAGCGTGGGCAGTTTCTTGACGGAGCGATCGCTGACTTGGGCAAGCTCCCGGGTGGTGTCGAGGACCAGCGTGGCCTCATCCCAGGAGAGGTCACCGGCGCGCAGCAGATGTCTCATGATCTCTCGCCCTCTGCGCCGGTATGGCGCTGTGAGTCGGCCGGATGTCCCGCGCGCGGGCGCGCAGGCCCGAGGAGGACGGCGTCGCGACCATCGAGCTCGTGCAGCAGCACGGTGACGCTCTCGCGCAGCGAGGTGGGCAGGTTCTTGCCGACGTAGTCGGCGCGGATGGGCAGCTCGCGGTGGCCGCGGTCGACGAGGGCGGCGAGCTGGACGGCTCGCGGGCGCCCCAAGTCGCTGAGGGCGTCGAGGGCGGCGCGGACGGTGCGCCCGGAGAAGAGCACGTCGTCGACGAGGACCACGAGGTGGCCGTCGATGCCGCCGGTGGGGATTTCGGTGCGCCCCAGGGCCCGGGCGGGGGCCAGCCGCAGGTCATCGCGGTACATGGTGATGTCGAGCGATCCCCAGGGGACGTCGCGATCCTCGACCCTTTGGATGCGCTCGGCCAGGCGTCGCGCGAGTGGAACGCCGCGCGTGGGGATGCCCAGCAGGGTGATGTCGGCACCGCCCTTGGTGCGTTCCAGCACTTCGTGGGCGATGCGGGTCAGCGCCCGATCGATCTCGGGAGCTTCGAGGACGGCGCGGGCCTCGGCGCTGGGCTCGCGGGTTCCGCGGTGGGACGGCGCCGCCTCTGGGGCGTCGTCGTCAGAGGTAGGTGTGTGCCCTTGGGCAGACATCGCAGGTGACCCCCTTCCCTGCCTCACTGGACAGGTCGTTAAAGGACGTCGGACGGCCATCACGTTATCAGCGCGGCCGATCGGAACCGACGCGAAGCGCAGTCACGACTACCCCCGGAGCTGCGAGAACCTACGCGGCAAGGCCACACCCTAGGAAAAAATGTTGCGTTTGTCACAAACTAAAGTATTGACATTCACTGAATCTCTCTCCTGAGCTGGCGTCGCTGCCCCTCTCGAACCCCCCATATAACGACGAAAAGCCTTACGCACCAGGGATTCCCGTATGCCGACAGTCATGTGATGTGTCGCATTTGAGATTGTCCTGAAGCTCTTCTCACTTACACACAGTTTGGCCACTGATTAGTCGCGTTTTCACCTAACGGCTTGACCTGGCGCGCTCACCGCTTTACCGTCACTGTCCGTAACCAATCTGGGCGGGACGGCGCCAAGCCGACCCCGCGAGACGACGTAGAACGCCAAATCGGGGGCCGGTGCGCAACCGAGCGAATCGGGGGTCCGCCGCCCACACCAGCCAATTTCACGGCCGGGGAGCGACGAAGAAGATGCCATCGGAATACGCGAAGTCACTTGGCGCGCGGCTGCGCGCGATCCGCACCCAGCAGGGGCTGTCCCTGCACGGAGTGGAGGAGAAATCTCATGGGCGGTGGAAGGCCGTCGTCGTAGGTTCCTACGAACGCGGTGACCGGGCTGTGACCGTACAGAAGCTCGCCGAACTGGCGGACTTCTACGGCGTGCCCATGTCAGAACTGTTGCCCGGCGGCGCGGCGCCGGCCCCGTTGGGGCCGACTCCCAAGCTGGTGATCGACCTGGAGCGGATGCAGCAGCTTCCGCAGGAGAAGGCCGGTCCACTGGCGCGCTACATCGCCACCATCCAGAGCCAACGCGGCGACTACAACGGACGGGTCCTCTCCATCCGGCAGGAGGACCTGCGCTCGCTGGCGGTCATCTACGACCGGTCCCCAGCCGACCTCACTGAGGAACTGATCAACTGGGGCGTGCTCGACCCTGAGGCGCGCCGCGCCGTGGATGCGTTCTAGACCGGCAGCCAAGCACCGTTACGCCTCACCGACACCCGGTTTCTTCTTCGCTGCCGGCTACCCGCGGGCGATGGCTGCCGCCGAGCGTGGTTACCACGCCACACGGCGGCCATGTCGCCTGTAGTTCGCAACGTCCCAACGCAGCGGGCGTGTGTTGGGACCCACCCCACCGCCCCGCCGGATGGGACACGAGGATGTCGCCACAGCCGGGGTGACCCTACCGACGGGGCCGCAGTCGGCCGGTCGACCGGCGGGGTGCGGCCGGTACGGGCCACCACGCCTCGGGCTCTCCATCACCACCGCTGAGCGGAATGATCCTCCCTTGGCCGGGGCCAAGGAAGAACGGCTCGGAACAACTCACCATCACGCACGAGATGAAGCGGCGGCTGTGCCCTACGCCACGCACGGGGCGCGGCCGCCGCTTGGCACGTAGTCGCCACTCCAGCGCCGGCCGCAGCCGCGAAACACCGCGCACGACGCGGGAGGACTCATGTAGGACCGGCTCGTGGCACAGCGGTTGCACCCACGCGGCCCGGCGAGGGCTCACGGGGCTTCCGGCGAGGCGCTGGGCGGCGCAGCCGCTCCTGGGCCGCAGCCGTCTCCAGCGCCACCGCCTCGGCTCGGCGGGGCGGGGCTTGGGCGGCCGGCGGTGCTGAACGGCCCCAGAATGGACGCGGCCGAGCGAGAGGCTTCCCCTCCCCCCACCCGGCCGCTCCCCGCACTCGTCGGCCGCTCCGGCAGCCGTGAGCGCGAGCCTCAGGGGGACCACACTCCCCAGTATATCGAACAGAAATTCGACTAAGCCAGTCTCGGTCGAGCTGACCACGACACCGGTGGGGGCATCGACCGGGCACGTCGAGAGCCCTCGGCGACGCAGGATCGCCGGGCTCGGCGTGGCTCCCCTCCGCCCCTCACGGCTGTCCGTAGGCTGCTGCGTAGAGGAGCGTCGGCGCACCAGCGGAGCGCAACGATCCCCCCATCAGCGAGGCATGCCCGGGCACTGCCGAGCCGGGACGGCAGCGTCGGGGCGTGTCGCCGGTTGGCCCGCCCTCGTGGGCGTGGACGGCGTAGGCACGGCCGCAGCAGTGGGGAAAACGGGCGCGGCGCCGTATATTCGTGGGTAGCGAGGTAGCGAGGTAGCCGTGGAGACCGACATCGAACTGTGGGAGCTGAACGCTCCTGCCTTCACCAAGGCGATCCCCGCGCTGCTGGATGTCTACGTCCACGCCATGAAGCCGCCTTCCGACCAGCTCAGCGGCAGGCGCGCCATCATGGAACGCCACGCCCACCTGCCGCGGTTCCACTGCGTCCTGGCCGCACTCCCCGGCGGCGAAGCCACGGTGGGCTTCGCCTACGGGTTCCACGGCCAGGAGGGGCAGTGGTGGCACGACGTCGTCACCGACGAACTTCGGCTCTACGACCCCGCCGCGGTCCACCAGTGGTTCAGCGACTCCTTCGAGGTCGCCGAAGTGCACGTGCATCCACAGTGGCAGGGCCAGGGCGTGGGGCGGCGCATGCTGGAACGGCTTACCGCCCAGCGCCGGGAGCGTACGGCGGTACTCTCGACTCCCTCAAACGCCACACCCGCCCACGGCCTGTACCACTCCTACGGTTTCATCGAGATCCTGACGAACTTCCACTTCCCGGGGAGCCCGCACCAGGCGTTCACGGTCATGGCCGCGTGGCTGCCGCTCAGGCGGGAACGCGGGCGCCGGCGACCCGCTGATAGATCTCGCGGGTGGCGGTGGACTGGTTGAAGGTAATGAAGTGGATGCCGGGTGCGCCTTCGTTGAGCAGCCGTTCACACAGCCGCGTGGCCTGGTCGATCCCCAGTTGACGCACGGCCTCGGGGTCGTCGGAGACCTTTTCGAACTCCGCGGCCAGAGCCGGCGGGAAGGGGGCGCCGGAGAGCTGTTCGGAACGCTCGATGGTGCGCATGTTCGTCACCGGCATGATCTCCGGGATGATCGGCACATCACAGCCCTTGGCGGCGACCCGGTCGCGCAGCCGCAGATAGTCCTCAGCGTCGAAGAACATCTGGGTGATGGCGTAGTCGGCGCCGGCTTGGCACTTACGGACGAAGTACTTGACATCGGTGTCGACGTCGACCGAGCGGGGGTGCTTGTAGGGGAACGCCGCAACTCCCACGCAGAAGTCGCCGCTCTCCTTGATGAGCCGGACGAGTTCGTCGGCGTACTCCAGACCCTCGGGGTGCTTGACCCACTCCCCCAGCGGATCGCCGGGCGGGTCGCCGCGCAGGGCGAGCAGATTGGACACGCCGACATCGGCGAACCGGCCGATGAGGTGACGCAGTTCCTGAACGGAGTGATTGACGGCCGTCATGTGGGCGACCGGCAGCAGCGTGGTGTCGGTGGCCACGCCTTCGGTAATGGCGACTGTGCGGTCGCGGGTGCCGCCTCCAGCTCCGTAGGTGACGGAGATGAAGGATGGCCGGAGCGCCTCAAGTTGGCGGATGACCCGCCACAGCTTGCGCTCTCCCTCCGGTGTTTTCGGAGGGAAGAACTCGAAAGAGAACGTCGGTTTACCTTCAGCGAGCAACTCCCGGATGTGCCGTGGCCGTGTGACAGGGGCGTACGGCTCGTCGGCTGATGACGTTGACGGTGACCCAAGCATGCCTCTTACCTTAGGGCCCATTCCTGCATTCGGCTATGGACCCCCCGGTCATCAGTAGTGCGGCGGCCCATACCGAGAAGCGCGAAAATACCCGATAACCTGCTATTTCGGTCTCTTGGCACGATTTCGGGCCCAGAGGCCACCAAGAACCGCCACTGCGCCCTCCCCCGCGCGCACTAAACGCCGGGCGAGCTGGGGCGTCCCAGGGCTTCGCGGCCGGCGCCCACCGTTGCGTGGACCCGGTAGGCAAGCTGTGTGGAATCGCACAACCGGAAGGGACACCGCTGGATCACACCAGGCACGTTTCCCGTCACGCAACGGCGATAGTAGGGAGGCCGGCGTCTGGCCCGCGCCATGGCTCGGGACCAGAGGCCACGAACGCACGTGAGTTCTCCCCCAGGCAAGGAACGGGGATTCACCCCTTGCGGGGTGAGCTTTCCGCTTCGTCGACGACAGCCGCCCCGACCAACCGGGGGTGGCGTGCCGCCTGTCGATCTCCCGGCCAAGCCAAAGCGCCGAACTGCCATCCTGGCAGCCCGGCGCCAGGCCGGACCGGACGCGGTTCTCACTCCGGTCACCACGCCGGCCTCTGCCGCGCCCCGAACTTTTACTCCGAACCGACATGCGGGCTGTGGTGCAGTGGGCGATTGTGCCGGCGGCAACCGCCCGTCGCCGACTCTGCTTGCGCAGCAGTCCGTTTCATCCCCGGCCCGACAGCCGGTGGCGCCGTGAAGGAAAACCAATGAACTCCTCGCACCTGTCCCCCGTGTCCTTCGTCAAGCCCGCCGTGGACGCCGAACTCGCAGCGTTCGCCCGGCACCAGCGCGCGCGGCTGGGCGAGATCGGCCCGGAACTGACGCCCGTGGTCGACGCCCTCGACGAGATGCTGGCGGGAGGCAAACGCCTACGGCCGGCGTTTTGCTACTGGGGCTGGCGCGGGGCCGGGGGCCACGACGTTCCCGAGATCTACGCCGCGGCGGCCTCATTGGAATTGCTGCAAGCCTGCGCCCTCATCCACGACGACGTCATCGACAACAGCGACACCCGCCGCGGGGCACCGGCCACGCACCGGCGGCTCGCCGGGGTGCACACGGCGGCGGGGTGGGGCGGCGACGCAGGGGCGTTCGGGCGAGGCGCGGCGATCCTGCTCGGCGACCTGTGCCTGTCCTGGTGCGACGAGATGTACCAGCGCAGCGGGCTGACCGACGAGGCGCTTCGGGCGGGCCGGGGTCCCTTCGACCTGATGCGTACCGAGGTGATGGCCGGCCAGTACCTCGACCTCGTGGGGCAGGCGCGCGGCGAGGCCACCGCCGTGGCGGGAGAGGCCACCGGCACCGGTGAGCAACCCGTCACCGTGGCGGCGGCCCTGCGGGTCATGCACTACAAGTCCGCCAAGTACACGATTGAACGGCCGCTGCACATGGGGGCGGCGCTGGCGGGGCGCCACGACGATCTGGCGCCGATCTACACGGCCTACGGCCAGCCGCTGGGCATCGCGTTCCAGTTGCGCGACGACATCCTCGGGGTCTTCGGCGACCCCTCGCACACCGGCAAGCCCGCAGGGGACGACCTGCGCGAAGGCAAGCGCACCGTCCTCGTGGCCGAAACGTTGCGCCGGGCCGATCCGGCCGACGCCGCCGAGTTCCGCCGCCACCTGGGACGCGCCGACCTAAACGCCGAAACGGTGGCGTGGATGCGCGAGGTCATCGTCGACAGTGGCGCGCTGCGCACCTGTGAGCGCCACGTCGACGACTATGTGGAGCAGGCTACGACGGCGCTGGACAACGGCGCCGTGGCCGAGGAGGCGCGTGCCGCGCTGGCCGACCTCATCGTCGCAGCGACGTCGCGCAAGTACTGACACCTCCTCACAGGACCCACGGCACGGCAGACGGTCCCCAACTCGTCCCGCCCCCACCAGAAATGAATACGTTGAGTAACTGCTTTTGGACGGAAAAGCAGTGACCGCCGGCCGGCCGCAATCGCCCCCTGAGGGCCCCTCCCGTCTCCTCGATGCACCAGAAAAACACTGTTCCGTAGCTCGACCTTTACGCCTCAGTAATCACACATAGCGTCCCACCTAGGGAACTGCGTCTCTCTCGGCAGTGGATGAGACACAGCATCGGATACGTGCACGCTGCTCCCGCAGGGAGCATGTGACAGGGAGGAGACCCCTATTGAGTACGTGGCAGGCCGCGGTGCGCGGGCCGACGACGAGCACGGAACGCGCGCTCGCCCCCGATCTCGCCCGCGGGTTCATGTTGCTGCTCATCGCGTTGGCCAACACCGTCTGGTACCTGTGGGCGGCCCCAAGCACGGGGATCAACGTTCATCCCACGACCGGCTCGACGCTGGACCGCATCACCCAGTTCACGATCATCACAGCGGTCGACGGGCGGGTCTTCCCGATGTTCGCCTTCCTGTTCGGCTACGGCATGGTGCACCTGTTCAACCGGCAGCGGGCCGCCGGCGTTTCCGACCGGGCTGCCAGTGCCGTGCTGCGGCGGCGCAATCTGTGGCTGCTGGTTTTCGGGTTCGTCCATGCCGCGCTGCTGTTCATCGGCGACATCCTCGGCGCCTATGGGCTGGCCGGGCTCGTGTTGGGCGGGCTGTTCCTGCGCCGGGGCAACCGCACCCTGGGCGTTTGGGCCTGTGTGCTCAGCGGCCTGCTGGCCCTACTGCTGCTGGTGAACGTGCTGGCCGGACTCGCCTTGGCCCTGGTTCCCCAAGCGGCCCAGGGACAGGCCGCCACAACCGACATGTCGTTTCTGACGGGTTCATTCGGTGAAGAGGACGCTTTGGCAGCGGTGGCCGAACGGGCGATGCTGTGGCCACTGTTCACCCTGTGGCAAGCCGTGGCGCTGGTGATCCCGGCCGCCATCCTGCTGGGGATGTGGGCGGCGCGTCACCGCATCCTGGAGGAGCCCGGCCACCACCGCCGACTGCTGTGGGGGATGACGCTGGCCGGTGTCGCGGTGGCCTGGCTGTGCGCCCTGCCCGAGGCGCTGTACCACGTGGGAGTCTTCGACGTCTCGGCGGTGACCGGCTCGGCCCTGTCGGGCATACGCTCGCTGAGCGGACTGGCCGGCGGGGTGGGCTACGTAGCCCTGTTCGGCCTCCTCGGCGGCTGGTTGGCAAAGCGCGGACGCCAGGGGGTGGCGGTCACGGCGGTGGCTGCCGTGGGCAAACGGTCGCTGTCGTGCTACCTGGCCCAGTCGGTGATCTGCGCCCCTGTGCTGGCCGCCTGGGGCTTGGGGCTGGGCGGCTCGCTCACCAGTGCTTCCATGGCCGCGTTCGCCATCGGGGTCTGGCTGGTGACGGTGCTCGGCGCCTACGCGCTGGAGCGGGCCAACCGGCGCGGCCCGGCCGAGGCGCTGCTGCGCAATCTCTCCTACGGTCCGGCCGCGGCGGCGCAACGCGACCGGGAAAGCGACGACTCCCGGCAAGGGTGAGAGAGAGTGAGGGGCGAACCGAGGCGGGGCGTGTCACGGCTCACCCCGTGCGCGGGCCTGTGGCGCGGTGGGGGTGAGGAGAGCGCGTGAGTTTTCCCATCGCTCGTACCTCGATCGCTTCGCGATCTCGGCAGCCCAGGGGTGGGCTGTGTCCAGGGGCTGAGCACACACATCACCCCACTGCACAAACGCGACACCGACGCGATGGACCATGCCTAGGGATACGGCGCACCCTGGCGCCGTATCCGGGCGACCATCCCTCTTCACCCGGCAACGGGCCACACCCGACGCAGGCGCACGCACTCCACTGCCACTTCGAAGACCGCTACCTGCCGTGAAACGAGGAAACACCCAAGGTGACCGCCACACCCTGGCGCTGTCTCGGAAGGGGGCCACACGTTGTCGTGCCCCGGACTACAGCAGTGTTTCCTCACCCAGCGGCCACCAGCACCCTGAGACTCCCCAAGCGACCACGCGGGCGCGACCAGGCTACAGCAGTGTTTCCTCACCCAGCGGCCACCAGCGCCACTGTCCACCCAGCCATCGCCCCCTCAGGCTGCCGAGATCGCGAAGCGATCGAGGCACGAGCGAACGGCACTACTTCGCCACCCCGCCCGACAAAAACATAGCGGCCCCGGACGGTCTGCTCAGCCGCCGCGGCGCGCTGAGGCCGACGCCGGCTATGACCGAAAGGCTCGCGCTCCGGCCGAGGCCGCCCGCGAGGCGCGATTCCACGGCAGAGTGGAGGCGCGTGGGCTTTTTAGTCCTAGAGGTCGACGACGTCGAGCTTGCCGTCCGTATGGCGTTGGCGCAGCACCTTCTTGTCGAACTTGCCCACACTGGTCTTGGGCACCTCTTCGATGAAGGACCAGTGCTCGGGCAACTGCCAGCGGGGGAGTTTCTCGGCGAGGAAGGAGCGCAACTGGGCGGCGTCGACCTTGTGGCCCTCCTTGACGACCACGGCCACGAGGGGGCGCTCGTCCCACTTGGGGTCGGGCACGGCGATGACGGCGGCTTCGGCTACAGCGGGATGGGCCATCACCTGGTTCTCCAGTTCCACCGAGGAGATCCACTCGCCGCCGGACTTGATGACGTCCTTGGCGCGGTCGGTGAGCCGGAGGAAGCCGTCAGGCGAGAGCGTTCCGACGTCGCCGGTGCGCAGCCAGCCGTCGTCGAACTTGGCGGGGTCCTCGTCGCGGTAGTAGCCGCCGGTGACCCAAGGGCCGCGCACCTCCAACTCTCCGACGCTTTCGCCGTCGTTGGGCGCCGGTAGGCCGTCGGGGCCGACGATGCGCCCTTGCACCGACGCGGGCAGCCGGCCCTGGCTGAGCCGGTAGGACCAGCGCTGTTCGTCGCTGACACCCGCCGGAGGGTGGGCGACACTGCCCAAGGGAGAGGTCTCGGTCATCCCCCAGGCGTGCAGCACCGGGACCCCGTAGCGCTCCTCGAAGGCCCGCATGACCTCGGGGGGACAGGCCGAGCCCCCCACGAGCACCCGGCGCAGCGAGGAGATGTCGCGCGGGTTCTGGTCGAGCTCGTGGAGCAGTCCCTGCCAGATCGTGGGCACCGCAGCGGCCAGGGTCGGGCGCTCGGCGACGAGCATGTCGGCCAGCGGCGCGGGCTGCAAGAAGCGGTCGGGCAGCAGCACCGAGGCCCCCACCATGAGGGAGGCGTAGGGCAGCCCCCACGACATCGCGTGGAACATCGGGACCACGGCCAGCGTCAGGTCAGCCTGGGACAGGCCCTGGCCATCGCTCATGCACACCTGCATGGAGTGCAGCCAGATGGAGCGGTGACTGTAGACGACCCCTTTGGGGTTGCCGGTGGTACCGGAGGTGTAGCACATGGCCGCAGCGTCGCGCTCGTCGACCCGAGGCCAGGCGAACTCCGTAGAGCGACCCGCGATGAGGTCTTCGTAGCGGTGGACCGTGACCCCGTCGGCGGCCAGGTCGCCGGGGTCGCCGCCGGCCACGATGACGTGGCGCACGGTGGACATCTGCGGTAGCAGCGGGGCGAACAGGGGCAGCAGTGAAGCGTCTACGACGACGACGTAGTCTTCGGCGTGGTTGGCGATGTAGCTGATCTGGTCGGCGGGCAGGCGAATGTTGAGAGTGTGCAGTACCGCCCCCATGGCGGGCACCGCGAGATAGACCTCGAAGTGTTCCTGGTTGTTCCACTGGAAGGTGGCGACCCGCTGATCCGCGGTGACCCCCAACTCGCGCAGCGCGTGGGCGAGTTGGGCCGCCCTGCGGCCGGTATGGGCGTAGCTGGATCGGCGGGGCTCGTCACCGGTCCACGTGATCGCGCTGGCCTCGCCGTGCACCGAAGTGCCGTAACGGACCAGGTCAGCAATGGAGAGCGGTACATCCTGCATCGTGCCACGCATGGCCCTCACCCCTCATCGGTGTGATTGGTGCCATGAGACTAAGGGCAACCGGTGTGGCGCGTACAGAACCCTCCGAGTCACCATCACCTAACGACGTTAGGAAATGGGAGGACAAGGCGAGACCGCCACGAAAAGACGTCGGCAGCAGCCGAGTAAGCCGGTCACTGCGCCCGGAGCCGGCGCTGGAACTGCGCGGCGGCCTCGTGGGGCTCAGCCGCTTCGGTGATGGCGCGCACAACCACGACCCGGCGCGCCCCGGCCGCCATCACCTGGTCGAGGTTGGTGAGGTCGATCCCACCGATAGCGAACCACGGGCGGTTGGTCGGCAGGCGGGCGGCGTAGTCGACGAGCTCCAAACCGGCCGCAGGGCGCCCCGGCTTGGTGGGAGTGGCCCACGCGGGTCCCACACAGAAGTAGTCGACGCCTTCTTGACGCGCCGAGGCCGCGGCGCGTTCGGGGGTGTTGTTGGAGCGCCCGATTATCGGTTCGGCGCCGATGATGTCGCGCGCGTAGGACACCGGGAGGTCGTTTTGCCCCAGATGCAGCACATCGGCCCCAACGGCTCGCGCGATGTCGGCACGGTCATTGACCGCCAGCAGCGCACCGTGGCGCTGGCACGCGTCGCGCACGGTCTCCAGGCAGTCCAACTCCTGCCTGGCCTCAAGGGTCTTGTCGCGCAGCTGGACAATGTCGACACCGCCCGACAGGGCGGCCTCAAGGAAGTCGGCCAGATCCCCCTGCTCGCGCCGGGCGTCGGTACACAGGTAGAGCCGGGCCGACTCCAGACGTTCCCGCAACCTCACCTTGCACCTTTCGCGGCGGCCCCGGCCGGTGGCGCGGGGAGCGATCGCACGTTCACCCCACGGGCGCGGCCCCGGTCGCGCCCGGATTTGCACTGAGAAACTGGCGGTGCTCGGCGCGCGGTTCGCCACAACGACCACCCGCTGAACACCGCCGGACCACGCGCGCGGTGGCCCCCACCGAGACAGTGGTGGCGCCCCCAGCAGGGGGCCACACCACCACCCTAACCACGGCTAGGACACTCACGAGCCGCCGGCTGGGCAGACACCGGCGCCCGCCCAGCCCAGGGGTCCGGCCTAAAACGCCAGCGCCTGAGCGCGGCGGCGCACCTCCGTGC
This sequence comes from Salinactinospora qingdaonensis, assembly GCF_039539445.1. Lineage (NCBI taxonomy): Bacteria > Bacillati > Actinomycetota > Actinomycetes > Streptosporangiales > Nocardiopsidaceae > Salinactinospora > Salinactinospora qingdaonensis. The sequence continues at coordinate 246,278 of NZ_BAABDD010000005.1, read as the reverse complement.
CGCGGTCGGCGCGGATGGCGTCGATGGGGGCGCCGGGCAGCGTGTCATCGGGGGTGAACATCCAGCGCAGTGACTCCTGGTCGGTGAAGCCGCAGTCGGCGAGGACCGTGAGGGTCCCGGGCAGGCCCTTGACCACCTCACCGTCGCGGATGAAGGTGGCGGGAATCGAGAGTTCACCGGCGCGGATAAAGCCGAGAAGCTTGTGGTCGCGAATGAACTGCTTGACGCGGTTCGGGCTGGTGTCCAGGGCTTTCGCAGCCTCCCGGAGGGTCAGCCATTCGCCGACCAGGGCATCGGTCTCAGGGTCGATCTGTGTCACGTCAGACGATTTCCCACATACCCGGAGGACCCAAACCCGGCTGACCTCGTGATCGCTGTTGGCGTAGCCACAGCGGCCAAAAGCGGGCCGCGGCAGTAGGCCGAAGGCGGCCTTCCCAGGAGTGGGGCACCTGCACCCCCGCCGCGACCGGTGGTCCTAGACTCGGAGGAAAGAACCGCACATGGACCCGCGGGAGCCGGGCGGACCCGGCTGAGAGGGAGGCTGCCGGCCTCCGACCGCACGAACCTGATCCGGACCATACCGGCGAAGGGAGGGCAACAGGCCACGTGTCCACGTTCGACGATCCCCGTGCATTCGACGCCATCGTGGCCGGCGACGGGGTCATCGGCCTCGTCACCGCCTGGCGCGCCGCCCAGCGCGGGCTAGGGGTGGCCCTGGTGGGTCCCGGCTTGGCCAACGCCGCCTCCGACGTGGCCGCCGGTATGCTCACACCGGCCACCGAAGCGACGTTCGGCGAGGAAGCTCTCATGAGCTTTGGCATCCTCTCGCGCGACCGCTACCCGGACTTCATCGAGGAACTGCGCGCTGACAGCGGCACGGACCCCGGCTACCGCACCGAAGGGACGCTCCAGGTCGCCTTCGACAGCGACGACATGGCCAGCTTGAACGAACTGCGCGAGCTGCGCGAACGGCTCGGCCTCGACGTGCAGCGCCTAACCAGCCGGGAGTGCCGGCGCATGGAGCCCATGCTGGCGCCCTCGGTACGCGGCGGGATCTTCGCCCCCGCCGACCACTCCATCGACCCGCGACGCCTCACCGCCGCCCTGCGCAGTGCCGCCGCCCACAGGGGAGTCACCGTGGTGGAAGGGCGTGTGCGTGCGGTCACCGGCCCCGAGGACCGGGTCAACGGCGTGGAGTTAGCCGATGGCACTCACCTGCGGGGCGACCAGGTGGTACTGGCGGCAGGCGTGTGGACCTCCCGCATCACCGGCCTGCCACCCGACACCGTTCCCGCGCTTCGCCCGGTCAAAGGGCAGTTGCTGCGGTTGCGCGGTGGCCCTCACGAGGCCCCGCTCGTCACCCGCACCGTACGCGGGCTGGTCAAGGGCACCCCCGTGTACCTCGTCGCGCGCAACGACGGCGAGGTGATCCTGGGCGGCACCCAAGAGGAGGTCGGCCACGACACCCGACTGACGGCGGGAGGGGTGTGGCAACTGCTGCGCGACGGCCACGAACTAGTGCCCGGCGTCAGCGAACTGGAGATCACCGAGACCTGTGTGGGACTACGGCCCGGCTCTCCCGACAACGAGCCGCTGTTGGGTCCCACCGCCGTGGCCGGACTCCACCTGGCGGTCGGGCACTTCCGTCACGGCGTGCTGTGCGCCCCGGCCACCGGTGACGCTATGGCCGAGGCGCTGGCTCAAGGCCGACTCCCCGACTACGCCCAACGATTCCACGCCAATCGTCTCGCACCGCAGTGGGCGCCAACCGGAAGGGAAGCCTAGAAACCAGTGGATGTCATCATCAACGGCGAGCGCCGCACCGTCGAACCGGACACCACCGTGGCCGACGTCGTGCGGTCACTGACAACCGCCACGAGCGGGGTGGCGGTGGCGCGCAACGACGAGGTGGTGCCCAAAGCCGACTGGAACCACACCGCGGTCACCGACAACGACCGTATCGACGTGCTCACCGCTGTTCAGGGAGGCTGACGTTGACCACAGCACCCTTCACTACCGCACCGCCGCAGACCACAGCCGAGACCGATCCCCTCGTCATCGCCGGAACGCAGTTCACCTCCCGGCTGATCATGGGAACCGGCGGCGCCCCCTCGCACCACGCGCTGGAAGCGGCGCTACAGGCCTCGGGAACCGAGATGACGACCGTGGCGATGCGCCGCGTCGACCCCACCACCACCGGCTCGGTCTGGGACATCCTGCGGCGCAACAGTATCCGCCCCCTCCCCAACACGGCGGGCTGCTTCACCACCGCCGACGCCGTGCGTACGGCGCGGCTGGCCCGGGAAGCGCTGGAGACCACCTGGGTCAAGCTGGAGGTCATCGCCGACGAGCGGACGCTGCTGCCCGACCCGGTGGAGCTGCTCGACGCCGCCGAGCAACTGGTCGACGACGGCTTCGTCGTGCTGCCCTACACCAACGACGATCCGATCCTCGCCCGCCGCCTCGAACAGGTGGGGTGCGCGGCCGTGATGCCGTTGGGCGCCCCTATCGGCTCGGGGCTGGGCATCCGCAACCCGCACAACATCGAGCTGATCGTCGAACAGGCCAGCGTTCCGGTGATCCTGGATGCCGGCATCGGCACGGCCAGCGAGGCGGCGCTGGCCATGGAACTGGGCTGCGACGCGGTGTTGCTGGCCAGCGCGGTGACCCGCGCCCATGAGCCCGCGGTTATGGCCGCTGCGATGCGCGACGCCGTGCGCGCCGGCCGCGGGGCACGTCGCGCGGGCCGCATCCCGGTGCGGCGCTACGCTCACGCCTCGTCGCCGCGGGCGGAGTGACCCCTCAGGCGTCCCATAGGCCCCGCCGCCGTTGCCGCCGCGCGCCGTCGGTAGCGTAGAATCCGACATTGCCCGTATAGTGACGCGCTGGACAGCGCGCTTGCTCGGAAAACGCGCGCATCGCCAGGGGGCGCAGTGCCATGCCGCGGGCGGCGGGGTCACCCAACCGCTGGCTCGCGCTCGATACCCGCCCGCCGGACCCAAGAAACCCCCTTCAAGGCTTTTGGCCCCAGTGATCGGCTCTAGACTCACCACCGTGGACATGACGACAGCGGATTCCCTCGTCGGCGCGACGCTCGACCATCGCTACTACATCGAGTCGCGCGTCGCCGGTGGGGGTATGGCCACCGTCTACGTCGCCCAAGACCTTCGACTAGACCGGCGTGTGGCTCTCAAGGTCATGCATTCGTCCCTCGCGCAGGACCCCTCCTTCGTGCAGCGCTTCACCAACGAGGCGCATTCGGTGGCCCGGCTCTCCCACCCCAACGTGGTGCAGGTCTACGACCAGGGCGCCGACAACGGGCACGTGTTCCTAGCCATGGAGTACGTGCCGGGACGCACGCTGCGCGACCTGCTCAACGCGCGGGGACGGCTCGGTCCACGCGAGGCGTTGCAGATCATGGTGCCCGTGCTCGCCGGCTTGGGCGCCGCGCACCAGGCCGGTATGGTGCACCGCGACATCAAGCCGGAGAACGTGCTGCTCACTCAGGAGGGCCACGTCAAGGTCGTGGACTTCGGGCTGGCGCGGGTGGCCGAGGCGACCCAGCAGGGCCTGACCAAGACCGGCACGCTCATGGGCACCGCCGCCTACCTTGCCCCCGAGCAGATCTCCCAGAGCTTCTCCGACGCCCGCACCGACGTCTACGCCGCCGGGATCGTGCTCTACGAGCTGCTCACCGGGCAGCAGCCCCACACGGGCGACACCCCGCTGGCTGTGGCCTACCAGCACGTCAATGAGGACGTTCCCCGGCCCTCCCGGGTCGTGGAAGGGCTCGGGGCCGATATCGACCGGCTGGTCACCCGCGCCACCGAGCGGGAGGCGCAGTACCGCCCCGCCGACGCGGGCAGCTACCTCGCCGAGGTGTTCGAGGTCTACCGGGCCATGCCCGAGACCGATCCCAGTACGACACTCACCGCCGCCGCGGCCACCAGTGGCACCGCTGGAGAGGGCGGCGACAACAACACGCTCATCGTCGACGTGAGCGACCTCGACTTCGACGGCGGTGACCGCGGTGGCCGCGGACGCCGTCGCCGCCGGAACCCGCCCTACCCGATGCTGCTGATCGGGGCGGTCACGGTGCTCGTGGTACTGGGGTTGGGCTGGTGGCTGCTGTTCGGCCGCTACGTGAACGTGCCCGAGGTGGTGGGCGAGTCGGAAAACCGTGCCACGCAGGCACTGTCGAGCGTGGGACTACAGGTCGAGATGGGCGATCCGGTCTACAGCGAGGAGGTCGACGAAGGCGACGTTGCCAAAGTCGACCCCGGCGAGGGATCGCGTGGTCTGCCCGGTGACACGATCACCCTGCACGTGTCGAAGGGGCCGCAGTACGTCGAGATGCCCGACGTGACCGGCAAAACCGTCGACGAGGCGCGCAGCCTGCTGGAGGAGCAGGGCATCACCCAGATCGAAGAGGAGCAGTCGGTCTCCTACGACCACCCCAGCGGGACCGTGTTCGCCACCACGCCGGGAAGCGGCGATGACGCCGACCGGGAAGCGGGGGTGACGCTACAGGTCAGCGCCGGATTCAGCATGCCCAGCGTCGTCGGGCTACAGCAGAACCAAGCCAAGGAGACGCTGGAAACGAACGGCCTGGACGTTTCGATCACCGAACAGGCCAGCGAGGACGTACCGGCGGGACAGGTCATCGAGCAAAGCCCCGCCGAGGGTGAGGGCGTCAGCAAGGGCAACAGCGTGACCATCACCGTCTCCTCCGGCCCCGACAAGATCGAGATCCCCGATGTCAAGGGGATGCGGCTCGACAAAGCCAAGAAGCAGCTCAAGGAACTCGGCTTCTCGGTGAAGGTCCGTCGGCCGGTAGGCGGCAACCAGGTACAGGAGTACAACCCCAAGGGCGAAGCCAAGAAGGGCACCGAGATCGAACTGTGGATCTTCGGGCGCACCAACGGCGACGACGACTAAGGGAGCGGTCGGCGCTGCGGCGTTACGGAGGCTTCGGGGCGCGGCAGCGGCCACATGTGCACCCACGTCGCCCGGGCACCTAGGGCGCCCGGGCGACGGTGCCGGCGCCGTTCCCCTCCTCACACCGGCAGCTTCGCTAACCGCCGGCGTTCACGGCGCCGGTTCTTTCCCCCCTTTTGCCGGCTACGACGCGGGTGCGGACGAACGTAGCCGGCGGTGAGCCGGTCGATCCCGAGTTCGGGTCTCTCCCGGCTGATCTGTCTCTACCCTAGGGGCAGCAGCGGCGGAAAAGCGCTGTCGCAAGCGCTGGATCGACAGGCGGCACAGACCCATCGCCGCACGGAACGGCAGTCTCGACGAACGGTCACCCGAGCACGGTGAACGGTCCCCCGTCGTCGCCCGGCAGCACCGCGGTGCAGGAGGCGGTCGGCGGGCGACGAGATCCGCGCGCCGGCAGCACGGCGCAGCCGTGCCCGCCGCACCGGGCGGTGCGGCGGGCGGCTCAGCAGAGGCGGGTGAGCGGTCGGGTCAGCCGTGAACGAGATCCTGCGGCAGATGCATGCGGGCCAGCTTGGCGCCGACCCCGCGCGGACGACGCCGCCGCGTCGCCAGAGAGACCGTGACCATGGTCGCGAAGACGAGCGGCGCCAGGAGCATCGTGGGGTGCGTGACCAAAACGGCTGCTCCGGCAGGCCAGTCGGCCTCCTGAGCGGCGAGGAGACCACTGGCGGCGGTGCCGGTCATGCCCACGGCGATGCCGGCGACAGCGCCGGCCGTGGTCAAGCCGCGCCACCAGATCCCCAGCAACACCATGGGGGCCACCGTGACCGCGCTGAGGCGAAACGCAGCCAAAACTGTGAGCATGAGCCCCACATCGGCCAGGTCGGGCAGTAAAAAGAGGACGCCGGGGGGGACCGTCACGGCCAGCAGCGCGCCCAGCCGGAAGCCGTGCGCCGCCTCGCAGGACATGCACTGCGAGATCATGGCGGCCAACACCCGCACCAGACTCACCGATGCGGTGATGACCGCGGTGACCGCCCCGGCCACCAGCAACAGTGTCAGTATCAGCTCTAGCCCGCCGTCGCTGAGCCGCTTCGGTAGGTCCAACAGCAGGAGGTCGACGCGGCCATTGAGGAGGAGGTCACCGGCGTGGAAGCGGGCCAAGCCCGCGTAGATCAGTGGGAAGACCGAGAAGACGGCGATCAGCGCGATCGCCACGAGCACGGTCCGTCTGGCGGCTTTGGGGTCGGGAATTCCGTGGAACCGGGCCGCGAGCTGGGGCAATCCGATGATGCCCAAGGCCACCGCCAGGTAGACCGAGGCGACGCTGCTGCCGAAGACACTCTCGTGCTCACCGGGACTGGCTATGGCGGTGGGTATTGAGGTGTCAATGGCATCGAATGCTGCCTGGCCGGAGTCGAAGGAAAGGTGGGTACTGGCGAGGACGGTGTGGCTGCCCGGCCGTAGGCACCGCTCCTGGCCCTCGCCGCTGAACGTGGTGCCGTCGATCGTGCCCTGCACGTGGACCGGAGTGGCCTGCGTGAGGCGGAAATGCTGATCCTGGCGGATGTGGACCGAGGTCGCCTCGTGCAGCAAGGCTTCGGGGGTGGCCTCGGGCACCGGCGTGGCCGCTCCCTGCCACAGCACCGCCAAGATGACAGCGGGAACAGCGATGGCCGTGATCTTGAAGCAAAACCCCAGAGCCTGAGCGCCCGCCCCGGCGGCGAACCTGCCGATCACCAGCCCCAGCACCAGGACCGTCAGCGTGAGCCACCCCGCCCACGGCGGCCATTCGGTGGCCCACTCTACGATCCGACCGGCGGCACTGTACTGGGCGAGCAGGTAGAGCCAGCCGATCAGCATCAGACAGCCGCTGATCACGCGCCGCAGGAGCGGAGCGTTCAACCGCCACTCGGCGAAGTCGGAGAGGCTGTAAACGCCAGAGCGGCGCAGTGGAGCCACGACCAGTGCGAGGAGCACAAGGTAGCCCACTCCTATCGCCACGACCAGCCACGCCGCCTGGAAACCGTAGACGAAGACGAGGGACGCGAACCCCAAGAACGCGGCGGCCGACACGTACTCCCCACAGATCGCAGCGGCTGAGGAGAGCACCGAGAGCGGCCGTGGGGCCGTTGAGACGCCGGCGGCGCGGCGCATCCCGCTGAAGCCACCGGCAACAGCCAAGATAGCGATGAGGACTGTCGCCATGAGGACGAGCACAGCGGCGAGCCAGATCACCCGTGGATCTCCCTAGGGGCCCGCTCATGTTCGACGCCCAGGCCGGCTCCCCGCGCGAACCGCTGCTCGGTCCGTTCGGCCATGCTCACCAGAGCGATTACCGACAGCAGCGCGAACGGGGGGATCGCCGCAGCGGCGACGAACCACACCTGCCACGCCAGTTCAGGGAGGAAACCGGTGAGGTGAGGAGGCAGGAGAGCCAGCGTCAGGGGAATGCTCAACAGCAGCACTCCCCCACCGATGAACGACACGGCCAGAGCCAACTGGCGGCGCATGAGGCGCGTGACGGTGCTCTCATCGTCACAGCCCGGCTGCTGGGATAACGGGGATGGTTCGTGAGCACAGGCTGGTCTGCGCGCATTACGGCGGGTGGCGGGAGCGACCACCACCGTGCGGCGGCGACTGCGCTCCTCCGCGGACGGAAAAGGAAAGGGGGGGTTGCTGTCGTTCATCGGCTGTTCGGGCGTGGGGCCCCTCGCCTTCCGGCGGGGAGGAAACGCCCGCCTCCTTTCCCGGTCTGGTGTTACACGATGTTGCAGTAGATGGTGCGCGTGACCAGGTCGACGGTGAAGCGGACGTTCACGTACCGCTTCTACCCCACGGATGCGCAGGCGGCGGAGCTGTCGCGCACGTTCGGGTGGGTGCGCCTGGTCTGCAACCGCGCCCTGGACCTGGGCACCCGGGCGTGGTTCACCGAGCAGCGCAGGGGGAACCACACCGAGTCCTCGGCCGCGCTCACCGCGTGGAAGAAGGACCCCGACCTCGCGTTGTTGAACGAGGTGTCCTCGGTCCCGCTGCAACAAGCCTTGCGGCATCTGCAAGCGGCGTTTCGCGCCTTCTTCAGCAAGCGCGCCCAGTACCCCAGGTTCAAGTCCAAGAAGACCTCGCGGGCCGCGGCGGAATGCACCCGCTCCGGGGTCACCCACCGCCACGGCGCGCTGTTTTTGGCCACGATGGCCCAGCCGTTGGACATCGTGTGGTCGCAGCCCCTGCCGGCGGACGCACAGCCCACGACGGCGACGGTGTCCCAGGACGGCGCCGAGCGCTGGGGCGTGTCGATGCGGTGCGAGGACACGCCCCGGCCGGCGCCGGCCTCGGATCGCGCGGTGAGAGTGGCGGCGGGCCCGACCTGCCTGGCGGTCCTGTCGACCGGGGAGAAGATCGCCAACCCCAAACATGAGTTCCGTGACCGCGCCCGATTGGCCAAGGCCCAGCGGGAGCTGTCGCGCACACAGAAGGGGTCGAACACCCGGGCCAAGGCCCGCCGCAGGGTCGCCCGGATGCACACCCGCATCACCGACCGCAGGAGGGACTTCCTGCGCAAGCTCTCGACTCGACTCCTCTGCGGGAACCAAGTGGTCGTGATCGAGGATTTGCGCGTGCGCAGCCTGGTCAACAACCACAAGCTCGCCCGCGCGGTCTCGGGTACGGCCTGGAGCGAGCTGCGGTCGATGCTGGAGTACAAGTGTGCCTGGCGCGGGCGGGAGCTGGTCGCGATCGACCGGTTCTTCCCCTCCTCCACGACCTGTTCGACCCGTGGCGCCCCGCGGAAGACGATACCGCTCAACGTCCGCACCTGGACCTGCGACTGCGGTGTGACCCACGACCGCGACGTCAACGCCGCGATCAACATCAAGACCGCCGGGCTGGCGGCATCGGTCGGGGCCCCGCTGTGCGATGCTGCTGAGCTTACGAAGCAGCATCGCGCAGGAGGGGCGGGAGCCGGTGTAAGACCTCAACGGGAGTCCTCCCGGACGGGGCAGTCGGCGAGGCAGCAAACCCAGCGGGCGGCCGCTGGACTCTCCTCCCGTTAGGAAGGAGAGGAATTCAAGAACCCTCACCGCCGGTCACAGTTTGGCTAAGCAACCGTTCGCGGACCTCTCTGGCCTGTCTGCGGCTGACGAGCAGCAACTCTCCGCCCACGCGCACCCGCGTGCGGGAGCCGTCGGTGTGTAACTCCGAAACGTGGCGGGCGGCCACGAGGATGCTGCGGTGGATACGGACGAACCCGGTACTGGCCCAATCGCGCTCCAACGCGCCGAGCGTACTGCGGATGAGATGGGTGCCGTTGACCGTGCGCAGTAACACGTAGTCGCCCCGCGCCTGTGCGTAGTAGATGTCGGCGCGCTCGATGAAGCGGACCCGGCCGGCGAGTTCGACGGGGATGCGCGTGCGGGCCGTGGCGTCTTGGCGCAACTCGATCACGCGGTCAAGAGCATCGGCGAGGCGTTCCTCGCGCAGTGGTTTGAGCAGGTAATCAACGGCCCGCAACTCGAAGGCGGTGACGGCGAAATCCTCGTGGGCGCTGACGAACACGACCAGCGGGGGGTTGGCGAGCGCAGAGACGAACCGCGCCAGGTCGACGCCGCTGGGGCCGGGCATCCTGACATCGAGGAAGAGCGTGTCGAACATGTATGCCTCATCACGCTCACTGATCTGGCGCATGGCGGCCGTAGCGTCGGCGGCGGTGGCCACCTCGCCCACCCGGGGGTCGTGGCGCAGCAGATAGGACATCTCCTCAAGAGCGGGAAGCTCGTCGTCGACAGCGAGTGCACGCAGCATAGCTCCGAGAATGGCCGAGCTCATCACCCTCCGCAACCGATTCAGCATCATCCGAGAACTTCGCCGGTCAGTGTGGTACTGCGAGGCCGCGCTCTTACGGCGGGTGGGGTGCCCGAGTTGCCCGGAAGGGCGAGCGCCGGAATGGGAGGTCCACGGCGTCGGCGGTGTCGTCTACGGTCATCGCCGCCCACTGGCAGACGACCGGCGGGGGCGCCAGGACGGCCGAGGGCGGTGTTTGGCGTGTCCCGTGCGCGGCATGCTGCCCCTACACCCCTACGAGAGGGACCTAGCCGTGGTGGTGCGGGAGGAACTTGGGGACGCGCAGGTTGACCTTGGTGCCAGCGCCGATCCCCGTTTCGATCACCAGCCCGTAGGAGTCGCCGAACATCGACCGCAGCCGGCCGTCGATGTTGGCAAGGCCGATCCCCGCCGACTCGGCCGCCTCGCCGGCCAGGATCTCGCGCAGCCGCGCCGGGTCCATGCCGACCCCGTCGTCCTCGACGCTGATACGCACCTCGGCGCCGGCGTCTCGGGCGATAACCCCCACACTGCCCAAGCCGGGTTTGCCCTCCATGCCGTGACGGATCGCGTTCTCAACCAGCGGTTGCAGGCACAGGAACGGAACGTTGACCGGCAACACCTCAGGGGCGACGCGCACAGTGACCCGCAGCCGCGAGCCGAAGCGGGCGCGTTCCAACGCCAGGTAACGGTCGATGGAGCGCAGTTCTTCGTCGAGAGTGGTGAGGTTGCGTGAGGAACGGAACGAGTAGCGGGCGAAGTCAGCGAAGTCCAGCAGCAACCTGCGGGCCCGCATCGGGTCGGTGCGCATGAAGGAGGCGATGGCCGTCAAGCAGTTGTAGACGAAATGCGGCGAGATCTGTAAGCGCAGGGCTCGAAGCTCGGCGTCGGCGAGGCGGGCACGAGAACGGTCCAGGTCAGCCAGCTCAAGCTGCCCGGAAACCCAGCGGGCGACCTCGCGGGTGGCGTTGACCAGCACGGGCGCGGCCGTGGGGCTGAAAACCAGCAGCGCCCCCAGGGGCTCGTCATCAGCGACGAGAGGGACGGCGATCGAGGAGTCCAGTTGGCAACTGGGGTCGTCGCAGGAAATTTTGCGCACATGCATGCGCTTTTCGGCGATGACGGCGGCGGCAAGCTTCGTGGCTTCGGCCAGGTGCGCCGATTCGACGCCGCTGGAGGAGAGCGGCTCCCGGGTGTCGAAGATGGCCACAGGGGCGCCACCTAACAGCGTGCGCACGTGCCGGATAGCGCGCCCGGCCGACTCCGGCTCCAGACCGCGCCGCAGTGCCGGAGCGGCCAACGCCGCGGTATGCAGGGTGGCACAGGTGGCGTCGGCGGCGAGGACCCGCTGATGGCGTCGGTTGTGCAGGGAGCGCCGGACGAGCTCGCCCGCGCACGCCACGGCGATGACGCTACTGACGAGCGCGATGTAGAGCATGGGGCACAAGCTAGGGGATCGGCCGGGGAACGCGGGGCGATTCGCTGTGAACGACCTTATGATCGCCGCGGCGGCGCTGCCCTCACCGCGGCGGCCCTTGGCCTGGCTCCTCTTGGTAGGCGTAACGCTGTTCAGCCCAAGGATCGCCCAGGTTGTGGTATCCCCGTTCCTCCCAGAAGCCGCGGCGGTCCACGGTGAGGTACTCGATGGCGCGCACCCATTTCACGCTCTTCCAGCCGTACAGGTGCGGCACGACCAGGCGCACGGGCAGCCCGTGCTCGGGGGCGATGCGTTCGCCGTCGCGGTGGGTGGCCAACAGCACCTTGGGGGCGATGAAATCATCGATGCGCAGGTTGGCACTGTAGCCGTATTCGGCCCACACCATGACGTGCGTGACCGAGGGGGCGGGTGGGGCGAGTTCCACCAGGGACGCCGCGGGAACCCCACTCCAGCGGTTGTCGGGCAGGGTGAACTTGGTGACACAGTGGAGATCGGCGACGACCTCGACGCGGGGGAGTTCATCGAACTCCGGCCACGACCACCGGTACTCTCCCATGCTCTCGGTGGCGCCATAGACACGCAGGTCCCAGCGTTGCGGCCGGAACCGGGGCACCGGCCCATAGTGCAAAACGGGGTACCCACGCGGTACGTGTTGGCCCGGCGGTAGTCGATGCTCCGGCAATCCAACTCCCTTGTCGGCATGGGGCCGTATCAATGTCGTCGTGGCAATCGTGCCAGTCGTGGGTCACGCTTCTCATCGGCCCGCGCCCTGCCATGAACGCGCGGCATACGTTATAGTCGCTGCCATGCAGCGGAACTTTTGGCGCTTTTATGGCTACCGGCCTAAGGGTAGGACGGTCGCCCGACAAGCGCTGCGCTGACACGGACGACCTCGAAGGAGCCCCGGGCCGGTACCCGCCCGGGGCTCCTTTTTTGTTGCTCCGAGGCCACCGTCTCCGCCTTCGGCTCGTCACTGTTTCGCTCACATCAGTGGACCAACGTTAGGAAGCTGTACATGGTCATCGTGATGGACGCCGACGCCACCTCCGGCGATATCGCCGCTGCCGTCGACGCGGTCACCGCCACGGGTGGCGAGGCGTACGTGAGCCGCGGCACGAGCCGCACCCTTATCGCAGTGGGGGGCGACACAGCTCAGGTGCCTCCTCCAGAGCTCCAGGCACTGCCGGGCGTGGCCGATGTGGTGGGCGTCTCCGCGCCCTACAAACTGGTCAGCCGCGAGAGCCACAGCGCTCGCACCGTGGTGCGTGTGGCCGACGCGACGATCGGCGGCGGTGCCCCCGCTCTGATCGCCGGCCCCTGCGCGGTCGAAACCCCCGAGCAGACGCTGGCGGCGGCGCGCATGGCCGCGACCGCCGGTGCCTCGCTGCTGCGCGGTGGCGCCTACAAACCCCGCACCTCCCCCTACGCTTTCCAAGGCCTGGGCGAGGCCGGCTTGAAGATTCTCGCTGATGTGCGCGACGCCACGGGACTGCCGATCGTCACCGAGGTTCTTGACGCCGCAGACGTGGACCTGGTGGCCTCTTACGCCGACATGCTGCAAATCGGCACCCGCAACATGCAGAACTTCGCACTGCTGCGCGCGGTGGGGCAGGCCGGCCTACCGGTCCTGCTCAAGCGCGGCATGAACGCCACGATCGAGGAGTGGCTCATGGCGGCGGAGTACATCGCCCAATCCGGCACCCTCGACATCGTGCTGTGCGAGCGAGGCATCCGCACCTTCGAGAAGGCGACGCGCAACACGCTCGACATCAGCGCGGTTGCGGTGGCGCAGCAGTTGTCCCACCTGCCCGTCATCGTCGACCCCTCGCACTCGGGCGGGCAGCGCAGGCTGGTGCTGCCGCTGTCGCGGGCGGCGCTGGCCGTGGGCGCCGATGGGGTGATCGTCGATGTCCACCCCACGCCCGAGACCGCGCTGTGCGACGGGCCGCAGGCACTCGTTGAGGAGGATCTGGCCCCGTTGCGCGAGATGCTGGAGACGCTGCCGAGTGCGCTGGGCCGTGCCCGCCCCCAGCCCGTCGCAGCCGAGGGCGCGACGGCGTGATCGCGCTGCGGGCGGGCACGGCACCGACGCCGCCGGGCTGTTCAGGCCGCCGGCGCTGCGGCGCCGTAGAAGCTGGGCTTGTGCACCTGTGCGGCGCCGGCGAGGTGCTCGGCGAGGTCAGCGACGTCGAGGCGCCGCTCGATCTGGCGCAGGTCGGGGATCTTGGCGGCGGTCTCTACCTGGCGAGGCGTGAGCATGGTGCAGCAGTCCTCGTCGGGCAGCTCGGAGATGGCCAAGGTCCCGATCCGGCGGGCCTCGGTCATGATCTCGGTCTTGTCCATGCCCACCAGCGGGCGCAGGATCGGGACGTCGACGGCGTCGTCGAGGGCGGTGATGTTGGTCAGGGTCTGGCTGGAGACCTGCCCGAGCGCGTCCCCGGTGACCAGTGTCTCGGCCGCGAGCCGTTCGGCGAGCGCCTCAGCGGTTTTGAGCATGAGACGGCGCTGGGCGATGATCTGGAGTCGCTCGGCGCCGGAGCTCTTGAGCTGCTGCTGGGCTTTGCCGAAGGGCACCACGAACAGCCGCGAACCGGTTTGGAAACGGTCGAGCTGACGCACAAGGCTGTAGGCCTTGTAAACGGATTCCGGGCCGGTGAACGGCATGCCGGAGAAGTGGAGGAAATCGACCTTGAGGCCTCGGCGCATCATGCGGTGGGCGGCCACAGGGGAATCGATCCCGCCCGACATGAGCACCAGTCCGCGCCCGCTCATGCCCACTGGCAGCCCGCCCGGGCCGGGCGTGCCGTCGGTGAAGACGAATACCTCGTCCTTGTCGACCTCGATAAAGACCGTGTTGTCGGGGTGCTTGAGCTTGACCGGGAGCCCATGGGTCTCCTGGACCTTGGCTCCGACGTAGCCGGCCAACTCCGAAGAGGTCATGGGGAAGCGCTTGTCGCGGCGCCGGGCGCGCACGGCGAAGGTGCCCTCGCGTTCAGCCATGGAACGCACCGCGACATCGGTGACGACGTCGACGTCCTTGGGGAGGCGACGCACTAGATGCACCCACACCACACCCATGATGGCGGTCATACGCTCGGCGAGCTCGGCGACCTCAAGGTCGCCGGCGCCGGGCATGCGGATGACGATGACGCCCTTGCGCTGGGAGAGTTTGATCTGGCTGAGACCGCGGGCGGCGGCACGGATGTTGTTGTGGAGTCGGCGCTCGAAGAGCTGGCGGTTGCTGCCCTTGAGGACGATCTCGCCGAGTTTCATCAGCACACACAGCTCGCCCAGCCCCCGCGGAGAGTCCGACTCTGCCACGTTGGCGCCGACCTCTCGCGACTGGACGGTGGCGGCGTCAAGCGAGGCGGACATGACTGCACCTCCCGGATGTTTCAAGACTAGGGGCGGCTCTCCTCCAGGGAGCCGTTCCCCCAGTATCGAACACGCCGGAGACCGATTCCACCAGATACCGCTCAGCGGGACATGACTTCCGCGTCAGGGACAAGGGGGCGGTGGGGGCAACCCGAGGCGCGGGGGTGCCCCTCGCCACGGCAGAGGCCCGAGGCTGACCGGTCCCAGCCTCAGGGGCGACGCACGCCGCGCGCCCGCCCCGCGTACGGGACCGGGCGCGCGGCGCAGGGCGCTGTTAGCCGAAGAAGACCTCGGCCTCCTGGTAGCGCTCGGCGGGAACCGTCTTGAGCTCGTCGGTGGCGGCGGAGAGGTCGACCCGGCGGACCTCGGTGCCCTGAAGCGCGACCATCTTGCCGTAGTCCTTGTCGTGGACGGCCTCGATGGCGCTGACGCCCAGGCGGGTGGCGAGCACCCGGTCGAACGCCGAGGGCGTGCCACCGCGCTGGACGTGGCCCAGCACGACCGAACGGGCCTCCTTGCCGGTGCGGGACTCGACCTCCTCGGCCAGGCGCTGACCGATGCCGCCCAGCCGGACGTGGCCGAAAGCGTCCTTCTCGCCGGTCTGTAGCTCCATCTGGCCCTCCTTGGGGTGGGCCCCCTCGGCGACCACGATGATGGGCGCGTAGCGGGTCTCGAAGCGGCTCTCGACGTGGGCGACGACCTCGTTGATGTCGAAGGGACGCTCCGGGATGAGGATGACGTTGGCCCCGGCGGCCATGCCGGAGTGCAGCGCGATCCAGCCCGCGTGCCGGCCCATGACCTCGACGATCAGGGCACGGTGGTGCGACTCGGCAGTGGTGTGCAGCCGGTCGATCGCCTCGGTGGCGATGTTGACCGCAGTGTCGAAACCGAATGTGTAGTCGGTGGCGCTGAGGTCGTTGTCGATGGTCTTGGGCACGCCCACGACCGGCAGGCCGGCATCGGTGAGCTGGCGCGCCACGCCCAGCGTGTCCTCACCGCCGATGGCGACGAGAGCGTCGATGTTGGCGCCGGCGAGATTGTCCTTGATGCGCTCGACGCCGCCCTCGATCTTGATGGGGTTCGTGCGGGAGGACCCCAGGATGGTGCCACCGCGCGGCAGGATGCCGCGCACCGCGGCGCGGTCCAGCGGCATGGTGTCGCCCTCCAGCGGCCCGCGCCAGCCGTCGCGGAAGCCGACGAACTCGTAGCCGTAGTCCTTGATGCCCTTCCGGACAACCGCGCGGATGACCGCGTTCAGTCCGGGGCAATCGCCGCCACCGGTCAGCACCCCGATTCGCATTGCGTGCACTCCTTGTAAAAATCCAGATCTCACAACGCCATGACGGGTACAGCTCCGACGCCCGCACATGGACTCTTGACCTCGCGGCGCATCGCCGTCAGCACAACGGCGACACTGTGATGGGCATCACGGAAAGTGCGCCAACCAGACTTGCACCATCCTCGCACCGGGTATGTGCTTGGCGGTGACGACGCCCCGCAATGGGGCGACGTTGCGGCGTTTTCCGTTCTGCGAACCTCACATGGTCTAGACCATAGTCGCCCGAACCAGTGGAGGCCAACCCCATGTCCGTGCTCACCATCGACGCCGGAACAACCGGTGTCACGGCCCTGGTCGTCAGCGAGGACGGCGGTGTCCTGTCCCGCGGCTACGAGGAGTTTCCGCAGCACTATCCGGAGTCGGGGTGGGTGGAGCACGTACCGGAGGAGATCTGGCAAGCCACACTCGCCGCCTGCCAGTCGGCGCTGGACACCGCCGCCGAAGCGCCGAGCTGTGTGGGCATCACCAACCAGCGCGAGACCGCGGTGCTGTGGGACCGCCGGCGATTCACGGCGCCGCGCCGCGCCATCGTCTGGCAGGACCGCCGTACCGCCGGGATCTGCGCAGAGCTGCGCGGGGCCGGGCACGAGCAGCGCGTGAGCGAAATCACGGGGCTGCGTCTGGACCCCTATTTCACCGCCACGAAGCTCACGTGGCTGGCGCGCAACGATGAACGCGCGTGGAAAGGGGTCCTCTCCGGCGAGGTCGCGGTGGGGACCGTGGACTCCTACCTCGTGGCACGGCTCACCGCCGGCGCGCGCCACGTGACCGACGCCTCCAACGCCTCGCGGACCCTCCTCTACGACCTGCGTGCCGGTAGGTGGTCGCCGGAGATGTGCGACCTGTTCGACGTGCCTATGACGGCGCTCCCCGAAATCGTGCCCTCCTACGGCGTCGTGGGCGAAACAGAGCCCAGCGAGTTTTTGGGGCTGCGTCTTCCCATCGCCGGTATCGCCGGTGACCAGCAGGCCGCCATGTTCGGCCAGAACTGCTACACGCCCGGCACCTCCAAGTGCACCTACGGCACTGGCTCGTTTGTCCTGATCAACACCGGCTTTACGGCGATCGCCCCCGAGCACGGGCTGTTGAGCACAGTGCTGTGGCAGCACCCCGACGGGGCGCTGGAGTACGCCCTGGAGGGGTCGATCTTCGTCACCGGCGCCGCCGTGCAGTGGCTACGCGACGGGCTGGGCCTCATCGACGCCGCCCCGCAGTCGGAAGCGCTGGCCACGAGCGTTCCCGACTCCGGGGGTGTGGTCTTCGTGCCCGCTCTGACCGGACTGGGCGCCCCCGACTGGGACCCGCAGGCGCGTGGCGCGATCTTCGGCATCACCCGCGGTACCCAGCGGGCCCATCTCGTGCGCGCCACGTTGGAAGCGATCGCCTTCGAGGTGCGCGACGTGGTCGAGGCCATGGCCACGGCCTCCGGGACCACCCTGCCCGAGTTGCGCGTCGACGGCGGCGCCTCGGCCAACAACCTGCTGTGCCAGATGCAGGCCGACCAACTCGGCGTCACGGCGGCCCGGCCCCGGGTGCAGGAGACGACCGCGCTGGGCGCAGCGTTCCTGGCCGGGTTGGGCACCGGCGTGTGGTCCTCAACCGAGGAACTGGCCCACACCTGGCAACTGGATCTGCGCTTCGAGCCCGGCGAGCGCGACGAGGCCGCCTACCGGCGCTGGCGGGTGGCGGTGGAACGCTCCAAGGGGTGGGCGGAGCTGAGCTGACCGCGGCGAGGCACGACGCGAGTAGGGGCGGGCAGAGGCAGGTGCCCTGGGGTGGGGCGTCCTCGGCTAATGGTCCAGCCCTTGGTTAATGGCGTAGCGCACCAGCTCGACCCGGTTGTGCAACTGGAGCTTGTTCAGCGTGTTCTGGACGTGGTTTTGCACCGTGCGGTGGGAGAGGGTGAGCCGGGCGGCGATCTGCTTGTAAGACAGCCCCTTGGCTACCAGGCGCAGCACCTCGGTCTCGCGCTCGGTCAGCCGCGGCGCGTCCCCCTCAGCCCCTCCTTGCTGCGGAGCGGCGGCCATACGCCGGTACTCGCCCAATACCAGGCCGGCCAGACCGGGGGTGAAGACCGCGTCCCCCTCGTGGACCCGGCAGACCGCGTCGATGAGTTCGGCGCCGGTGGCTGACTTCACCAGGTAGCCCGTGGCGCCCGCCTTGACCGCGTCAAGCACGTCTTGGTGCTCGCCGCTGGCCGAGAGGATGAGAATGCGCGGGGGCTCCGGGGTGGCCAGCAGCGACCGGATCACCGCCACGCCCTGCATGTCGGGCAGTTGCAGGTCGACGACCGCCACCGTGGGCCGAGCGGCGGGCGCCACCCGGATGGCCTTGCCGCCCTCCCCCGCCGTGGCGACGACCTCGAATCCGGCTTCGCTCAGGTCGCGGGCGACCGCCTCCCGCCACATCGGATGGTCGTCGACCACCATGACCCGAATCCCGTCGCGCTCCATGGAACCGACTGTAGCGAGCCGGGCGACGCCCTGGAGTGCGGCGCGGTCCCAGTGGGCGGGTCGGCTGTGCCCTCGTCACGCCCCGGCCGGCGGACCGCCTTGTACTGGTTCATCGGTGGAGTGCATGGATTTGGCCAGAGCCCCTTCGAGAATCTCCATGAAGGAATCGGTGTCATTGAGCCGGGGGAAAGGTTCCTCGGGAACGGGGCACCCAAGAAAGTCACACAACGGCTCCCACCCTTGCCCGACCTGGTATTCGAGCAGTCGCTCGGGCGGAATCTCATCGCGAATCTGCTGATTATGGCGTTCAAAGACCGCGACGGCGTTCTCCCGACTGAAGTCGCCGTTGAACTCCCAATTGATGGTCCGCTCGATCATCGACAGCACATCTTGGCTGTGCGGCATCGCGTCCATCAACTGCCACACCTGCTGCATGTCGGGTGCGTCCCGGTCGAGCTGCATCCGAAACACCGTCTTGCTGGCGCTGTCGTACCAGCGCTGGGGATCGCGGGTGTTGAGCAAGATCATGGCGTCGGGAAACACCGCCGCCAATTCGCGCCACACTCCGGCTCCGGGCCAGTCAACCGTGGAACGGTAACCGGCGAATACCTGGTCGAAGCCGATACGGCCGTCCAGCGCCGCGACCCAACGGTTGATGTGGTCGGGGTTGGAGAGCGCTTCCACCATGTGGTAGCAGGGCCCGTATCCCAGCCTCTCCAGGGCGCTCTTGAGCGAGAGGGTCCCAGTGCGGCCAAAGCCGGCTCCGATGACCTGTAGCACGATCGCTCCTCATCTCCATTCAGTTTTCCCAGGAAAACCAGTGCCCGACCAGATGTGACGCCACGCCCCTCGGGACACAAAATTTCGGCCCGAGCTCTCTCCTTGCACTGACCGTTACACCGAAGAGAATGTCCTGACGCCGCACAGTCGGAGGACATCATCACCCTGGAAACAGCCTCCAGAAAAGGGGCCTGCGGAAGATTCCGCAGTTATTGCCGCATCAGCGACGGCAATGTGATCCACCGAGCTACATTTACATGCGGTCGAACTCGCGTCAAGTTCGTCACATGCTTGACGCTTGAGAAAGCGGCGCGCCATGCGTGCGGCAGTTAGGGGCGGAAAAACGCTGCCGAAACGCGCCGGCCGGCCGCGGTGTAGCCGGGCTCCCCAGGCACCGCAGTGATCGGGCCCCGCCCCCGGGCCACGCTCAGTCGGCGTCGACCGCGGGCGGACAGCCCTAGCTTTCGGAAGGGCGGCAAGGGGCGGTGGGCGCACGTGGGTGAGCGCTCCGCCGTCGCCCCGCCGGCTGGCGAGATCGC
This sequence comes from Salinactinospora qingdaonensis, assembly GCF_039539445.1. Taxonomy (NCBI): domain Bacteria; kingdom Bacillati; phylum Actinomycetota; class Actinomycetes; order Streptosporangiales; family Nocardiopsidaceae; genus Salinactinospora; species Salinactinospora qingdaonensis. Next base: position 226,598 of record NZ_BAABDD010000005.1, on the reverse strand, counting down.
GCAGCGATCGAGGCACGAGCGACCGAAGCCCCCACACCCCGGCCGTTCGCCCGACAGAACCTAAGCGCCGCGTCGCGGGACGCGCATCTCGATCTCGGTGCCCTCCCCCGGCGGCGCGGTGATGGTCACCTCTCCGCCGAGGTCGCGCACCCGACCCTTGATGGACTGGGCGATGCCCAGCCGCCCGTCGGCTTCGGCTTGCGCCACGCGCTCGGGGGCGAGTCCGGGACCGTCATCGCGCACGGTGACCACGACCGCGTCGCCCTCGTCTTCGAGGAGCAGCCAGGCGCGGGTGCCCGGCGGGCAGTGCCGGTCGATGTTGGACAGCGCCGCCTGTACCGCGGCGTCGATCTCGGCGGCGGTGGCGGCCGGCACCACGACCTCCGTGGCTGGCGTGGAGACGGTGAGGGTGGCCGAGGCGTGGCCCCCCAGGGGCGCGCGCAGGTCGGTCTGACCGCCGGCGAGGGTGGTGGAGTGGCGCTCCATTCCGATGAGGCTGCGCAGCGCCGCCTCCTGCTCGCCGGCTATGCGTCCCAGCTCGGCGGCTTCCCCGCCGAGTTCGACACCGCGGCGTTGGACCATGGCCAACACCTGCACCACGGAGTCGTGGATGGAGCGGGCCAGGCGTTCACGTTCGCGGGTTCGGGCCTCCAGCTCCACGGCGTGGGCGAACCGCTCCTCGGCTTCGGTGGCGATATGGGTCATGTACCCCACGGCGTATCCGGCCAGCAGGAGCAACACCACCCCATTGACGACCTCGGAGTTAATCCCACCACGCAGCACGGTGTCACAGCAGCCATAGCTCAGTGCAGCGCCGACGGCCCACCGGCGCCCGCCCATGACCGCGGCCGACAGCGGGGCCGCAGCGAACCAGGTCGCGGTGAGTGGCGGCGCGACCGTCAAGTAGCCGGTGTCAACGACGAACGAGGTGCTGAGCATGCATGCGAAGGAGACGGCGAGATCGGCGCCCACGAGGGTACGGGTGCGCCGAGAGGGCTCGGCGTAGGCGTAGGTGGCGACCACGGTCCACGCCGCCATGACGGCGATGACACTCCCGGCCAGGATCGGCCGCTCGATGCGCCCGAGATGTTGCAGGACTAGGGCTGCGGCGTAGATGAGCGAGGCGACACGGAAGACGGCGATACCGCGCCACAGCGGTACATGAAAGCCCATCAGCCGGCCTCAGTCGTCGTTGGACTCCTGGGAGGCCTCCGGGGACGAGGGGCCGTACTCGCCCTCCGCGGTACGCTCCGCCCCCTTGCCCCGGCGGTGCTCCGCCCGCTTGTCCCGGCGCTCCTGGCGGCGTTTGGCGCGTTGGCCTTTGCGAGCCGTGCGCTTGGCCTGGCGCCGCTGTTTGCTGTCGGCGTGCTGCTCCTTGCGCTCCTCCTTGGCCGCTGCCTCGAGTTCGGACTTGACCGACTGGGCGTAGCGGTCGACGTACTCCTGCCCGGACAGTTGCATCAGGGCGTACATGATCTCGTCGGTGACGGCACGGAGCACCCGCTGGTCCTTCTCCATGCCGTAGTAGCGGGAGAAGTCCAGTGGGGCGCCGAAGACGACCTTGGGGCGGACACCGAGCCTGGGCAGCGTGCGGCCTGGAGGCATGATCTTGTCGACGTTGATCATCGCCATGGGCACCACCGGCACCTTGGCCTCCAGCGCCAGGCGCGCCACACCGGTGCGTCCCCGGTAGAGGCGCCCGTCGGGCGACCGGGTTCCCTCCGGGTAGATGCCGAGCAGCTTGTCCTGCCTGAGCACGCGCAGGCCGGTGCGCAGCGCTCCCTCACTGGCCTTGCCGCCGGAGCGGTCGATGGGGATCTGACCCACTCCGGTGAAGAACAAGCGGCTGATCAGACCTTTCACGCCCTTGCCGGTGAAGTATTCCGCCTTGGCCAGGAACGTGATCTTACGCGGAAGCGGGAGCGGCCCGAAGAAATGGTCAGAGAACGACAGATGGTTGCTGACCATGATGGCCGGTCCCTGGCGGGGCACGTTCTCGACGCCCTCGGCGCGCGGCTGCCAAAGCAGCGCCAGCACGGGGCCGAGAATAGCCTTGACCACCCAGTAAAACATCTAGTGTCACCCCCGTAGCCGTAGGGAGCGACCGTTGTTGTCACCCACGCTCGCTGTCCCGCTCGACCAAACAATCGCGGTTATCTTCGCATCGCTGGCGCCTGACTACCAATGTCGGCCCGAAAGAGCGCCCTGTCGGAGTGGACGCAACCGGGTGTGTCTGCCCGCGGAACACCGGGTGCCACAGGGCGTCAGGCACCGCCCTGTCGGGGTTTCCGGCGAACGGTTCGCTAGGTTACTTTTTCAGAGCGTCGGTGCGGCGACACCGACGGCGGTAGGGGTGCGAACGAGGGTCGAGGGAGTGCTCCATGTCTTTACTTGCGGGGGCCGAGCCCTACCGACACAGCGGCGGCTCCGTGGGGGTGCTGCTGTGCCACGGGTTCACCGGTACGCCGCAGTCCCTGCGTCCCTGGGCCGAGCACGCGGCGCAGGCCGGACTGAGCGTCGAGCTTCCCCTCCTGCCCGGTCATGGCACCACATGGCGCGACATGGCGGCCACCACCTCCGACGACTGGGTGGCGGCGGCTGAGAGCGCGCTGCTGGAGCTGGCTGCCGCCTGCGGCCCCGAGGGCACCGTCTTCGTCATGGGGCTTTCCCTGGGGGGCTGCCTGGCGCTGCGGCTGGCCCAACTGCACCCCGAAACGGTGGCGGGGCTCGTGGTGGTCAACCCCTCGCTGGCGATGGAGAATCGGTTCCTGCGGCTGGCGCCGCTGTTGAAGCACGTGCTGCCGGCGGTGAGGGGCGTGGCCAGCGACATCAAGCGGGAGGGCGCCCATGAGGTCGGCTACGACCGGATTCCCGTGGCAGCCGCGGCGACACTCCCGAAGCTGTGGCGCACGACCCGCCGGGCACTGCCAAGTGTCACTGCGCCGATCCTGGCCTACCGCAGCCCGCAGGACCACGTCGTCGGGCCGGCAAGTCTGCGTATCCTCACAAGAGAGGCCGTCAACGCGCGGATCACCGTTCGCTCGTGCGACGACAGTTACCATGTCGCCACACTCGACAACGATGCCACGGCGATCTTCGACGGCAGTCTCGCCTTCGTACGCGAACACAGCAGGAGCGGGGAAGGGTTGGACGCTTGACTTCCTCTCCTCCCTAACGGGAGGGGAGGCCAGCGGTCGCCCGCTGGGTTTCCCGCTTCGTCGCCGACTGCCCCGTCCGGGAGGACTCCCGTTGAGGTCGTACACCGGTTCCCGCCCCTACCGCCGGCTGGGGCGTGTCCTCGCGCCGCATCGGCACGCCCCAGCGTCCGGCGCTGTCCTGGGACACCGTCACCGTCACTGCAACATCGTGTAACACCAGACCGGGAAAGGAGGCGGGCGTTCCTCCCCCGCCTGAAGGCGAGGGCACCCACGCCCAACAACCCGATGACGCATCGCCGCGGCAACGGCCTGCTCGCGGATACCTACATCCCGTTTGTCCTTCTTTCACCCGACCTGGCCGACGTGATGCTCGACGCCTTGCGCCACGCCGGTGTGGCCGCCTACGCGATTCCCCTCGGGGACGACCCTTTGGGGGACCGGGCGCTCGAAGGCGAGAAAACCGACGAAGGCGGCGCGGCGACCGATCGTCTTTATGTCGACGCCGCTGAGCGCGAGGCCGCCGAACGCATCCTGGGCGTCGAACTCCCCGGTCTGACCGAGCCACGGACAGGTGAGGCTCCCGAGCCCTCCGAACTGCCAGAACGTCTCAAAGGCGGCGAAACGGCCACAACCGGCCAACGTGGCGACGACGACGTCTGGGCCGATCTGGTCGCGCGCTTCTACACCGCTGACAGCGGCACCACCGCGGGCGAGTGGCCAGACGCGGAGAACGTGCCGGCGGCCGAGGAGGCTACGGCTCCTGACGCCACCTCCGATGCCGACTCTTTCGAAGACGTCGATCACGAGCCTTCAGCCGGCGAAGGGCGCGTCGTGCGCCCGGCGGAACCCCACGACGATCCCGAGGAGCACTACATCCCGCCGCCGCCCCCGCCGCTGCCGCGGGGAGACCTCGTCAGCAGGCTGTCGTGGGCGGGACTGTTCGGCGGCCCGCTCGTGCTGCTGGCCGCCACGCTGCTGGGCCTCAACCTGCCCGACTGGCTGGCATTTTGCGCCGTGGCGGGGTTCATCACCGGCTTCATCGTGCTGGTCGTGCGCATGGGCGACCGGCCGCCACGCGACAGCGGCCCCGACGACGGTGCCGTCATCTAGGTTCTGTGGTGCGAACGGCTGGGGGTGTAGGGGTGGTGGGAGCGTTCTTCGGTCGCTCGTGCCTCGATCGCTGCGCGGTCTCGCCAGCCTGGGGACGGCAGTGCAGGCGCTTACCGCCTACCCTCGTCGCCCGTTTGAAAGACAGAACTTAGGTGCCGTTCCGGCGCCGGCGCCCCTGTGCGCCATCGGCTATGGCGTGTCGGCCGCGCGCGGGCCGGCCCAGCGGGGCAGGGTGAGTTCGGCCAGGACCGGACGGTGGTCGCTGGCGGCGACGAGGGCGCCCGAGGGGACCAGCGCCGTGGGCACGCCGGCCCGTACCACCGCCACCCCCGGGTCGGCGAAGACTACGTCGATGCGGTGGCGCGGGCGGCGGGCGGTGAACGTGGCCGCCTCTCCCCACGGGGCGAGCTCGGCCGCATCGTCGAGGAAAAGCCCCAAGAGTCGACGTGCCGGCGCGCCCGGCCCTTCGTTGCAGTCGCCCGCCACCACCAGCGGCGCGCCATAGCGGCGCGCCAGGCGGCGCAGGTGGGGCTCCACCTGCGCCATGTGGCGCAGCCGGGCCCCGGCGTGCAGGTCCAGGTGGAGGCTGGCCACGGTGAGGCGGTGCCTGCCATCGGCGAGTACGGCGATCGCCACCGCGCGCGTGTGCAGCCACGGGTAGCGGCGCAGCACCCGGTGCTCGGCACGCAGCACGACCAGCCCGGGTCGGACGAACACCGCTGTCCCCCCGACCCGCGCGTTCACCGCCGGCACGAGTCCGGTGGCGCGGGCCAGAGCGCGCCGGCCGGCGCGCCAGCCGGCCAGTCGAGGCGCCTCTTGGAGACACACGACATCGGGACGGCACGCCGTGATGACCCGCGCGACAGCGCGGGGGTCGTCGCGTAGTCCCCGAACGTTGTAGGTGAGAACACGCATAGGCGGCTAGGTTCTGGTTTTTGAACGGCTGGGGTGTGGGCGCCGTGGGGTGTTCTTCGTCGGCTCGTGCCTCGATCGCTGCGCGATCTCGCTCCCTACGAAGGCGACAGCGGAGGCGTTTGCCCACCGCCTGCTCTCGCCGCCCGTCCACAACAGCACCTAAGCCCCGCAGGTCCCACCATGATGACCCGCGGGGCTCGCTCAGCGACGGGCGAGGTCGGCGGCGCCCACGATTCCCGCCGCAGCCCCGAGGACAGCGGTACGGATATCGGAGAAGCGGCGCACCGCCCGGCCGGTGACGTTTTTGATGAACGACTCACGGACCGGGTCGAGCAGGATGTCACCGGCATCGGAGACACCTCCGCCGATGACGAAGCGCTCAGGGTCGAGGATGGCCGCGAGATCGGCCAGCCCTAGGCCGACCCAGTGGCCCACCGCTCGGAAGCACTCCAGCGCCGCCGCGTCGCCCTCCTTGGCAGCCTGGGTGATCTCGGCGCCCTGGATACGACTGGGGTCGCCCTGAGCCAGCTCCAACAGCCGCCGGGCACGGGTCGGGGCGGTTGTGGCCAGATCCTGGGCCTCGGCGATGAGCGCGCGCCCGCTGGCGTACTGCTCCCAGCACCCTCGGTTACCGCACCCACAGCGACGCCCGTCGGGCACCACACGGTAGTGCCCGACCTCGGCGGCGAGTCCGAACCGCCCCCGGTAGAGCGAACCGTCGGTGACGATCCCGCCACCGATCCCGGTTCCCAGCGTGATACAGATCACGTAGTTAGTGCCCTGTCCGGCACCGAAACGCGCCTCGCCCCACGCTGCGGCGTTGGCGTCGTTCTCGATCACCACCGGAAGGTCGACGCGCTGCTGCAAGCGTCGCTTGAGCGGCTCGTCGCGCCAAGCCAGGTTAGGGGCGAAGACGACCGTCGAGCGTTCCTCGTCGACGAAGCCGGCGGTTCCCACCCCGATGCCGTCGACCGGCGTGTCGGGATAGCGCTCCAAAAGCTCCTCGATCGTGTCGCCCACGACATCTGCGATGGCGTCGCTGTTGGCCGCCGGGGTGGGACGCTTGATCTTGGCCAAGATGCGTCCGTGTTCATCGACGATCCCGGTGGCCACTTTCGTTCCACCGATGTCAGCGCCGATGGTCAACCGCATGGGTGACTCCCTTCCACCTCGTGCCCCGACGCCCGGGGCGAGCTCCCGCGGAATGTCCCATTGGAGTAAACCATTGGATTGGACCAATGACGCCCACCGGTGTCCTCATCGAGTTCGAGGAAGCTGCGGCGGCGGCTCGCCGGAGCCATGGTCATCGCGCTGTTCCCGCCTGGCCCGCTCCTGCTCCAGCGAGCGTTCGACCACCTGCCATGCCTGGCCGAGTGCGTTGAGGAGGGTTCCTCCGGCCCGCCCGAGGTGTCCAGCGACCTCAGGGCCGGCCGAGCGGGCGATATCGATCACCTGCTCCAGTGCCGGCGGCTCTTCCTCTTCAGGCTCTCGGACCGCTTCCTCCCACACGTCGCCTTTCGAGGGCGGTGGGGTGGCTGTGGTGTTACCGACTCCGCGGCGCACTCCAGCGACGATCAGCTTGCGCTGGAGGGCATCGGCCAACCGGAGGGCGTCGTCGATGATGTCCTGCGAACCAGCGGAATCGCGATTGGGCTCTGCCATGATCACCTGCCTGTGCCTTTGTCTTCCAGTTCACGTTAGCTCGCCACGGGCCCACGACAGAGGGGGGAGGAGCCGAAACCGGAAATATCACGAAGTGGAATCGAACCCGGTACCGATTGGTGACCTCCACGACTGTGGGCATGTCCTGGGATAGCGGGAGCAGCGGCAGTGGGCCGGTCACGGTGTGCAGGACATAAGCTCGGCGGGCGCGGCGCCACTTCGTGGGCGATCCGGCGGGGCGAGGAAGTGATCGGGCTGGTGTCCTTGCGGCGGTCTATCGGGGGCGGCGACCGCCCCATGGGCACGATCACGGGAGACGGGAGGTGTGTATCACCATCGGATACCAACGAGAAACCGGTTCTACCAGCTAATAACACAACTTGTTACCGTCCTCACATCCCCACACAGATTTTCTACCCCAGGAGCGAAAGTCGTGCGCGAATACAGTCGTCCGGTGACAGTCGAGATATCTCCTGACGAGCACCTGACTGACACGGTTTTCACACGGGCGGCCCAGGAACCCACCGCCGTCATGCTGCGACGCCAGGAGGCCGGCCAGTGGCACAACGTCACGTGCCGGGAATTCGGCGACAGCGTCTCCGCGGTGGCCAAGGCACTGCTCGCGGCCGGCGTCGACCACGGTGACCGCATCGGGCTGATATCGCGCACCCGCTACGAGTGGACCTTGATCGACTACGCGATCTGGACGGTGGGCGGGGTGACCGTGCCCATCTACGAAACGTCATCGGCCGAGCAGATCCACTGGATCTTGCAGGATTCCGGGGCCAGCGCGGTGTTCGTCGAGGGCGCCGAGCACGAGGCGCGGGTACGCGAGATCACCACAGAGCTTCCCGACCTGAAGAACATCTGGCGCATCGAGGACGGGGGGCTCACCGAGTTCACCCGCTCGGGCGCCGAGGTCGAAGACACCGCGGTCGAGCAGCGGCGCACCGCCGGCACAGTCGACGATCTGGCCACTCTCATCTACACCTCCGGTACCACCGGCCGCCCCAAGGGCTGCGAACTGACCCATCGCAACCTGCTTTTCACCATCCGCAACATCATCCAAGGGCCGCTGGAGGAGGTGTTCAGCCTCCCGGGACGCTCCACCCTGCTGTTCCTGCCGCTGGCCCACTCTTTTGCCCGGATCATCCAGGTGGGGTGTGTGGAATCCAACACCGTGCTCGGGCATTTCCCCTCGACCGGTCCCGAGCTGATCGACGCTCTTGGCGTGTACCAGCCGACGTTCCTGCTGGCCGTGCCCCGGGTTTTCGAGAAGGTGTTCACCAAGGCCCAGCAGAAGGCCACCGCGGAGGGGCGCGGCAAGATCTTCAACGCTGCCGCTGAGACCGCGATCGCCTATAGCCGTTCCCTCGACACGGGCGGCCCTGGCCTGACGCTGCGGCTCAAGCACGCCGTCTTCGCCAGATTGGTCTACGGCAAGATCCTGGCGGCGGTCGGTGGTAGGGCCAGCTACGCCGTCTCGGGCGGTTCGGCGTTGGGCGAGCGGCTGGGGCACTTCTTCCGGGGCGTGGGCCTAGCCATCCTGGAGGGTTACGGACTGACCGAAACCTCTGCCCCGACAGCGGTGAACAGTCCCGACCGGGTCAAGATCGGCACGGTCGGTCCCCCCTTCCCCGGCGTGAGCATCCGGATCGACGACGACGGCGAGATACTGATCAAGGGCGATCACGTCATGCGCGGCTACTGGAACAACGCCCGCGCCACCGAAGAAGCCTTCGACCAGGACCACTGGTACCACAGCGGTGACCTCGGTTCGCTCGACGATGACGGATACTTGAGCATCACCGGGCGCAAGAAAGAGATCATCGTGACAGCGGGCGGCAAGAACGTCTCCCCCTCGATCCTCGAAGACCGGCTACGCGGGCATGCGCTCGTCAGCCAATGCATGGTGGTCGGGGACAACCGCAACTTCATCTCCGCGCTGATCACCCTCGATCCCGAGGCCCTGGAGTTTTGGAAGAACCAACGCGGCAAGACCGGCGGCATCGCTGAACTCACCGACGATCCCGACCTCATCGCAGCAGTCCAGGAAGCTGTCGACAACGCCAACAAGGCGGTCTCGCGCGCCGAATCGGTGCGCCGGTTCACGATCCTGGCGACGGACTTCACCGAGGAGGGCGGGCAGCTCACCGCCTCGCTGAAGGTGAAGCGCCACGTCGTGGCCGAACAGTTCGCCCAAGAGATCGAGGACCTCTACCACGCCTGAGACCGTCGCCCCCGTCGCCCCACCGAGCCCCGCACAGGCTACGGCAGCGGTACGGGGGACACGCGGCACAGCGGCCACCGGATAACGGCCAGCCGCCCCCGCGGTGGGACTACAGCAGCTCCGTAAGGCGTCGCGCGGACGATTCCCAGGTCCACTCGCGCTCGACCCATGCGCGGCCCCGCCGCCCCATCTCCCGCGCAGCAGCGGGGTCACGCAGCAACCGGATGACCCGGCGGGCCACCGGCCCGGGCCAGCGTCCGTTGACGACGTAGCCGGTGTCTCCTTCGCGCACAGCATCGGGGGCTCCGCCGGAGTCACCGGCGACCACCGGCAGGCCCGTGGCCGAAGCCTCCAGGTAGACGATGCCCAGCCCCTCGACGTCGAGACCGCCGTTGCGGGTGCGGCAGGGCATGGCGAACACGTCGCCGGCATCGTAGTGGGCGGGGAGCTCCGACCACGGCACCGAGCCGGTGAAGCGCACCGACTCGGTGATCCCCAGCGAGCGCGTCATCGCTGCTAGCCGCCGCTCGTAGGGGCCGCCGCCGACGATCAGCAGCACGGCGTCGGGGACGTCGGCCAGCACCCGAGGCCAGGCGCGCAGCAGCGTGTCCTGGCCCTTGCGGGGCACTAGCCGCGAGACGCAGACGACCACCGGGCGCCCGACGATGCCGTAACGTTCGCGGACCCACTGCCCGCCGGCACCGGGGTAAAAGCGGTCCAGATCAACGCCAGGAGCGAGCTGACGCATCCGGGAGGCCGCCGCCGGTGTCAGGGCGCGGGCCAGCCGGGTGCGGGTGTAGTCGCCCAGGTAGGTGATGGTGTCGGTACGTTCACCGATACGCCGCAGCAGCGGGCGGGCCCCCGGCAGGATCGCCCACCCCGCCTCGTGACCGTGCGTGAGGGCGACCACACGCTCGACGCCGGCCGGGCGTAGCCCGTCGGCCATGAGCCCCAAGGGGGCCGCCGCTCCGAACAGCGCGGAGTCGCAACCGGTCAGCCGGGCAATACTGCGCGCCCGGCGCAGCACGTCGGGCGTGGGCAGCAGCACCGAGGTGCGTTCCCGGATCACCGGAAACGGTTGGCGCAGGTCGAAGTTGGTGGGGTCCTGGCGACGGGGTGTGGAGCAGTACACCACGACCGATTCCGCCGGCCGGCGCAGCGCGAGCTGATGCACGAACTCCTGGATGCCCCCGGCGCGGGGCGGGAAGTCGTTAGTGATGATGAGGGTAGCGCCCACGCGCCCGAGTCTAGAATCTGCGCCGCGTGCCCCCGTGCAGCCCCGCCGGGAGAGGCGTGACGCCGCACAGCGGGCGACGCTATGGCCGCACGGCACCCACGAAGTTGCTCTGGTAATAGCTGCCTAGCGTGACCTCGCTGATGGGGGTGCTGGAGTTCGAGGCGTGGACCATCTTGTTGTTGCCGGCGTAGATCCCCACGTGGGTGGGTGCGGAGCTGTTGTAGAAGAACAGTAGGTCCCCCGGCTGCTTGTTGCCCCATGTAACGCGCTGGCCGGCGTAGAACTGGTCCTGGGAGATGCGCGGCAGGCTCACGCCGGCCTGGGCCCAAGCCGCCTGGGTCAGTCCGGAGCAGTCGTAGCCGTTGGGGCCGGTGCCGCCCCAGATGTAGGGCTTGCCGAGCTGGGCGTAGGCGAAGTCCAAAGCCACCCGAGCGTTACCGGAAGCCGGACCAGTGTAAGCGGCGCCGGCGGCGCTGGAGCTGTCGCTACTGACCCCGGCGGTGGCCTGGGCCTGCTGCTCGGCGGTCAGCTCGTCGAGGAGCTCCTGCTGCTCCTCGATCTTGGCCTCGCCCTCCTCCTTGGCCTCCTTGGCCTCCTCAAGCTTCTCCTTGGCCTTGGCCTCGGTCTGCTCAGCCTCCTCCTTGAGCTTGGCCAACTTGTCCTTTTTGTCGGCGTACTCTTCGAGGCTGCGCTCCTGATTGGCGGAGAGGTAGCCAAGGTCGGCGGCTTGCTGGAGGGCGTCCTCGGGGCCGGTGGAGCTGAGCAGGTAGGAGGGCGAAGTGTAGTCGGTGCCGCTGTAGGCGGCGTTGGCCAGCATACGCACCGACTCGCGCAGCTCACTGAGATCGTTCTCAGCCTCTTCGAGGTCGGTTTGGAGCTCCTTCAGCTTCTCCTGGGCCGCGTCATGGTCTTGCTCGGCCTGGTTGTAGGTCGCGCTGAGTTCGGAGAACTCCTCTTCGAGCTGCTCGATCCTGTCGCGCACCTCGTCCGGCGAGGGATCGGCGTGGGCTGCCCCCTGTGACAGGGTGAGGGCGCCCGCGGCGATGAAGCTCACGGTCGCCAGATGGCGACCGTGGGAGCGACGATCACGGCGTTCATCCACGGTTGTGGCACACCTTTCTCCCAGTTCCGCCTCCCGGGCCACGAGTGCACCGCCCGCGGTACCGCGGCGGGTAGGCACTACTGCCCCGGTCATCCGCGGCGGGGGCGCCGATGCGGGGGCGACGCCTGCGACGGACCCGGTCTCCGCGCCATTGGGTACGAGCTGTCAGAGCGCGGAGGTGTGGCGGGAGCCGGCCGTTGCCACCGGGTAGTGGCGAGGATGACGACCCTGCTCGGCGATGAACCCTAATGCATCCCGAACACCATTCTCAACCGTTTCGTTACGTTGGCGCGCCTCTTGATATTTGTCCGAAATATGGCTTTCTCTGTGACCGTCTGTCCGATACCCCGCGGCGCATAGCGCGAATGCGCGGGTTACGACGGTAGGGAGCACCATCCCCGCACGACACTCCACCACACCGGTGGCGTATCGACGAGGACCGAAACCCGGAAACTTCGGGTCAACGGTCGAACACATACCAGAGCGGCTCAGGGACGCACCCCGAACTGGAAGTGGCTGTCCCAGTAGCCCGACAGCGAGACGACCTCGACGTTCCTGCCGGTACGGGGCGCATGGACCATCTGGCCGTTGCCAGCGTAGATCCCCATGTGACCGAGACTGCCGTAGAAGAAAACCAGGTCGCCCGGTTGCAGCGCACTGCGGCTGACTCGCTGCCCCACCTCGGCCTGGGCGTAGGTGGTACGTGGCAGACTCACTCCGCCCTGAGCCCAGGCACGCATCGTCAGCCCAGAGCAGTCGTAGCTGTCGGGACCGCTGGCACCGTAGACATAGGGCTTGCCGACCTGAGCGTAGGCAAAGTCCAGCGCCGCGCGGGCGTTGCCGGAAGCCGGACCGGTGTAGGTGGCGCCCCCGGAAGAGTCGACAGTCGAGTCCGACGCGGGGTCAGCGGTGGGGAATTGCGCGAGCAACTCCTCCTGCTCGGCGATCTTCGCGTCGACCTCGTCCTTCTTGCTTTCCAGCTCTTCCTTTTTGGCCTCGGCCTTCTCCAGCGCCGCCTCGGCCTCCTCCTTGAGATTGATCAACCGTTCGGAGGACCCGGCGAACTCCTCAAGCTGGGCCTGCTGGTTGGCGGAGAGGTAACTGAGATCGGCGGACTGCTCCAGGATCGCGTCGGGATCATCGGCAGAGACGATGGTGGTCGTGGCGCTGAGATCGTTGGAGCGGTAGGCGGCGCTAGCGAAACTGGCGATCTTGTCGCGCAGCTCGTTGTAGCGCTCCTCCTCGTCGCCGACCTGCTCTTCGAGTTCCTCGACCTTCTTTTTGGCGGCGTCGTAGTCTTCCTTGGCCGCGTTGTAGTCGTCGACGACGGAGCTGGCCTCCGCATTGAGCTCGTCGAGGCGCTGCTCGACGTCCTCGCGCGTGGGTTCGGGATCGGCTTGAGCGATCCCGGACGGAAGAATCAGACTTCCCGCAGCGGCCACGCCGAGACCGGTCGCGATCCGGCGGGCTGCGCGCCGACCATCGTTACTGGTCATGGGAGGCACACGCTCCTTTTCGTCATATCTTGTGGCAGGTACGTGTCGAGGAGCGCCGGCGAACGGCAACCACCACTGGACACGTCAGCCCCACAGGGGGGAGGACGGGAGAGCACCGGGAGCGCAGTCGCCCCTTTCGACCTCCCGCATGCGATGTAGAGCCACTCGGCAGCGGCACGGAGGGACCAGGGGGTACCCACGCGCCTCAGCGGCGAGCATGCTCCGCGAAAAACTTAGCGGACGCCCTGTGCCAGCTCAACTGTGGCCCCAAAGTTGTCATGTCCGACACACCGGTGGCGTAGGCCGGCGCCGCCTGTGGCGGGTGGGCGGCGATCAGCGGCGCTGCTGGGACCGAAGGCCGCCCCGGAGTGGCGCGCGGTCGCCCCACAAAACACGCTCAACAGGAACAAGAAACACCAATGGCCACATCCGGCCATTTTTCACCAATCGGTAGCGCCATGCGGTCACAGCCGCTAGGAGCGGAGCTGGGCGTCCCCGGCTATCCCGCGGGTTCCAAGCGTTGTAGCAGCAAGGAGGAGGCCAGCGTGCGTGCCCCTTCCCTGCGTACGGCCCGCACGATCTCCTGGTCGGAGGTCACCACCGCTAGCGGTCGCCCGGGGGGTTCGGCGCGCACCAGCCGAACGATGAGGTCGTCGGCACTCTCCGTGGGATCGCTGAAGAGCAGTCGCACCCGCCGTTTCACACTAGAGGCCGGCGGCACCTCGACTTCCGCTCCGTCGAAGACGCAGGTGATTTCGGCTTTGGTGCGCGTAGCCAGCCCCTCCAGGCTCTGTAACAGTCTGGCGCGCTGGTCGGCCAGCGGCAGGGTGCCATAGCCGGTTTTGGTGACGTTGTAGCCGTCGACAAGCAGGTGAACCCGGGGAAGGACCAGCAACTGGTCGATGAGTCCAGGATCGTCGTCGGGCAGCCCCGGGCCGGACAGAGCCGCGGCGGTGTCGCGCTCCTCGTCGACGGCGAGATCGGCAGGGCTGTCGATGGAGGTGGGCAGGGCGAGTTCGCGCCGCAACCCGTGCGAGGCGTCGACCAGCACATCCAGGAGGACCCGTAGCCGGGCGTCGTCAGCGCTGCGTCCGGCCCGTGCGGCTCGGCGGGCGTTCTCCATCTGTGCCTCGGCGCTGGCCAGGCGATTGCGCAGCCGCCGGTTCTCCGACTCCACGGCGTTGACCCGGCCCGCCGCCTCCTCAGCGCGCTCATTCGCCTCCCCGATCGCCTCCTCGCTGCGCTCGACCGCCTCCTTGGCGCGCTGGCGTTCGGCGTGCAGGCTGCGGCGCAGGTCGGCGATCGTGCTGCGTTGCCGCTTGAGTTGGGAACGCAGTTGGGCGACCTCGTCTCGGTGCTGGGCGTGGGCCTCATTCAACCGGTGCCGCAGGTCGGCGATGGTCTCGGCTGCCTCCTCGGCTTGCTTGACGCCCTCGCGGCGATCCAGCTCGTCGCGGACCCGTTCGACGATCGTCGCCCACCCCGAGGGGCGCAGGAGGTAGGCGACCGCCGCCACCGTGACCGGCTCGGCCGCCGGAGGCACGACCCCTTCGCCCAGCCGCGCGGTAAGGTCGGGCCACAGCACCTGGACCCGTTGCGCGACACGTTGGCGGAAAGCGGTATCGGCCTCCAACTGGGCGGCGATCTGCGGGCCGGCCAGCCGGGCGCGGCGGCGTGGCTCGAACTTGGCGATGCGCCGCAGCGCGGAGGGCAGCTCAGCCGTAGACAGTTGACCGAGAACCTCGGAACCGTACTCGACGACACGGGCGCGGACCGGCTCAGGCAGCGGGGCGCCACTCTCCTTCTCGTCGTCGTGATCAGCGCCGGCCGGCTGTGCGCGGGCCTCATTGGAGTCGGGCGTCATGAGATGTTGGGCGCGGATACTCCACCCTTGAGGGACGGGAGGAAACGCCCTCCTCCTTCCTGTCAGAAATCACGTTAAGTGTCACAAGGAACACGGAAAGGTCATAAGTGGAGTAGACCTTAGAGTGTGTTAGGGAACCAACGAAGCCCCTCACAGCGATGCACCCACGTTCACCGCCGCATACTCGGCAGCACCCAGGTGGCTCTCGTCGAGGACCTCCCCATTTCTGGAAAGACGCCCGCGGCGAACCCGTCCGCGACATCGTGCACCGCAACGGGCGAAAGGTGGCCTAAGGCCGCGAGCGCCCCCTCCCCCGTTGGTGCAGGCGGCGGCGAAGCGGGCAACTCACCGGGCGCCCCGGGACTGTCTCCCCGCAGCGGGAGGAAACGTCAGGCCGGCCCCGCCCGACGCCGCGGCGCAACACTGCACGACAGCACCGCTACCGGCGCGCCGGCGTCGAGCCCGAGTGGGGTGGGGCCGCAACAGCCCCCCAGTGCCCTGCGAGTTCCGGCTGGCAGTCAATGACGAAATACGCATGGGCTTGTCCTCCTGTCGCTGGTGCCAAACCTGATCCTGGCCGCACCAAAGGTCCGGTCCCCCATGATCCCAACCAGATCGGCCGATGATTCTCATCTTTCCACGTCGACTCAAGGCCGTTCGGCTTTCAGCGCACGTGAGCACCCGCGGCGACCGCTCACGCCGTCTCCTCGTAGCCTGGCCAAATGGCACACCAGCGGCCCGCAGGCCAAGTGAGCATCGACGATTTGGGGACTCCCCTGTCGGAAACGACGTTTGTGGTGGTCGACCTGGAAACGACCGGCTCGCGCGGCGACGGGGCGGGCATCACCGAGATCGGGGCGGTCAAGGTGCGCGGTGGTGAGATCTTGGGCGAGTTCGCCACCCTGGTCGATCCCGGTGTTGCCATTCCCCCCTTCATTACGCTGCTGACCGGCATCACCCAGACGATGGTGGCCGAGGCGCCGGCAGTGGCCGAGGTGCTACCGAGCTTCCTGGAATTCGCCGGCTTTGACCGCGGCACCGTCCTCGTGGCCCACAACGCCCCCTTCGACACCGGCTTCCTCAAAGACGCCTGTGTCAAGCACGGCTACCCCTGGCCCGCCCCTGCCGTCGTCGACACAGTGGCACTGGCGCGACGGCTGGTCACCCGCGACGAGGTCGCCAACCACAAGCTCGCCACCCTCGCCGGGTTCTTCGGCGGCGCCACACAGCCCACGCACCGCGCCCTCGACGACGCACGCGCCACGGTGGAGGTGCTGCACGGGCTGCTGGAGCGGATCGCGGCGTTTGGCGTGACCACCTCGGAAGAGCTGTGCCGGTTCCGCAGCGCGCCCACCACGGCCCAGCGGCGCAACCGCCACCTGGCCGAGGGCCTCCCCCAGACTCCGGGCGTCTACATCTTCGAGGACGCCAGCGGGGCGGCGCTGTACGTCGGCAAGAGCGACAACCTGCGTAAGCGCGTCAAGTCCTACTTCACCGCCGCCGAGACCAGGGCGCGCGTACGGGAGATGATCGCGCTGGCCGCTCGGGTCACGCCGATCACCTGCGCCACCGGGCTCGAAGCCGAAGTGCGCGAACTCCGGCTGATCGCCGAACGCAAACCCGCCTACAATCGGCGCTCACGCCACCCCGAACGCGCGGTCTGGCTCAAACTCACCCGCGAAACCTATCCCCGACTGTCGATCGTGCGGGAGACCCGCGAGGACGCCGCGGCCTACATCGGCCCCTTCCCCTCGACGCGGCGCGCTGAGATGGCGCGCGAAGCCCTGCACCACACGTTCCAGCTACGCCAGTGCTCCCACCGCTTGGGGCCGAAGTCAACGCCGGTAGCGGCGTGTGCCTTGGCGCAGATGGGGCGGTGCGGGGCGCCGTGCGAGGGCGGCGAGTCCCCCGAGGAGTACGCGGTGCACGCCCAGGCCGCGCACCGGGCGATGACCGTGGATGCCGCTCCTGTCGTCACGGCGCTGACCAGCCATATCCGCGGACTCTCCGCGCAACTGCGGTTCGAGGAGGCGGCCGTGCACCGCGACCGACTCACCGCGTTCGTCGAGGCGTGCGCGCGTGCCGAGCGGCTGACCACGCTGGCGCGGCTGCCGCACCTGGTGGCCGCCCGCCGCGCGGCAGCCGGTTGGGAGATGTGCGTGGTGCGGCACGGGCGGTTGGCCGCCTCGGGCGTGCTCACCGCCGACAGCGATCCGCAGCGCTATCTGGAGGCCCTGGTCGCCACGGCCGAAACGGTCGCCGTGGCCTCCCCCGAGGCCGGCCCGGTGCCGCGCGCGACCGCCGCGGAGATGGAGTGCGTGCTGCGCTGGCTGGAGACTCCCGGCGTGCGGCTGGTCGAGTTGGAAGGCTCGTGGACATGCCCTGTCGGTGGAGCACAGAAATATCGGAGCCTGACAGACTGGACGCATGGCCGGCCTTCCCTTGAGTGACGACTACCCGGTGCGGCGACCGCCGATCGTCACCTACCTGCTCATCGGGGCTAGCGTCACCGTCTACTTGGCCTCGCCGGCCTCCCAGCTCGCCCTGTGGTACAGCAACGACCTGCTGGCGCGGCTGTGCTCCCAGGAGGTCTACCTGCTGCGGTGGGCGGCGATCCCGGCGGAGCTGCTCAGCGGACACCAGTTGGCCAACCCGACCGACTGTTCTGGCGGCGACTTCGGGAAGGTGCCCTGGATCTCGGCTTTCACCTCCATGTTCCTGCACGGCGGGCCGTTGCACCTGCTGAGCAACATGGTGTACCTGTTCGTGTTCGGGCCCTGCGTGGAAGACCGGCTGGGCCGGCTGCGCTACCTGGGGTTCTACCTGGCCACTGGGGTTATCGCCTGTTATGGGTTCGCTCTCGGCGAGGGGCCGGTGACGGTGCCGCTCGTGGGCGCCTCGGGCGCTATCTCCGGGGTCCTGGGCGCCTACTTGGTGGTCCAGTTCCGTAGCCGCGTCATCACGCTGGTCTTTGGAGTCATCCCGGTACGGTTGCCGAGCTGGGTGCTGATCGGGACCTACTTCGCGACGCAGTACTTCCTCTACATCAGCTTCGCGCTGTTGCCGGTCGAGAGCCCCCCGACCGCATACGGGGCCCACGTGTTCGGGTTTGTGGCCGGCGTCGTAGGGGGGCTCCTCGTCTACCGTGTGCCCTGGCGGGCGGGGGCCCGCCTGTCCGACGCACACTGAGTCCGCGCCGCCGGCCGACTCGGGTCCACTTCAGAAAAGCTCAGGAGAAAACAGCCGTGATTACCGCGATCGTCATGATCAACGCCGACGTGCAGCGCATCCCCGAGGTCGCCGAAGCGATCGCCGCGATCGAGGGGGTGAGCGAGGTCTACTCCGTCACTGGCGGAGTGGACCTGATCGCGATGGTGCGGGTACGGCGCCACGAGGAACTCGCTGAGGTCATCCCGGCGCACATCAACAAGGTGAGTGGCGTGCGCTCCTCGGACACCCACCTCGCGTTCCAGGCCTACTCTCGCCACGACTTGGAGGCGGCCTTCTCGCTGGGGATGTGAGCCGGCGTGCCCGGCAGCGCAACCGTCGGGCCCCGCCCTTCAGACCTGCTTGGCGTAGGCTTGGCTGACCTCGACCCACGTGTCCAACAGGGCGGCTGCGGCGCCGCTGTCGACCGCTTCGGCCGCGCGCGCATAGGCCGCACACAGCGGCTCTTCCAACGAATCGGAAACCCCCTCGGCGGCCAGCAACGCCGCCGCCGCGTTGAGCAGGACGGCGTCGCGCACCGCTCCGGTGGCTCCGCCCACGACGTCTCGCACCACCTGGGCGTTGAACTCGACATCGCCGCCGCGTAGCGCCTGAGGCTGGGCCGGCTCAATGCCCAGCGCACTCGGGTCCAGCGTGGTCGAACGCACCTGACCGTCATTGACCAACCACACCGAAGACGTGGTCGTGGTCGTCAACTCGTCCAAGCCGTCATCGCCACGAAACACCAGCGCCGACATTCCCCGCCGGGCGAAGACCCCGGCGACGACCTCGCACATGGCCGGATCGAACACCCCCACCGCGGCGGCTCGTGGACGGGCCGGGTTGGTCAAGGGGCCCAGGAAGTTGAACACCGTGGGCACCGCGAGTTCGCTGCGGGCCTTGGCGACATGGCGCAGCGAAGGGTGGAACAGTTTGGCAAAGCAGAAGGTGATGCCGACCTCGTCGGCGACCCGGGCGGTGTTCTCGGGC
This sequence comes from Salinactinospora qingdaonensis, assembly GCF_039539445.1. NCBI lineage: Bacteria > Bacillati > Actinomycetota > Actinomycetes > Streptosporangiales > Nocardiopsidaceae > Salinactinospora > Salinactinospora qingdaonensis. The sequence continues at coordinate 207,627 of NZ_BAABDD010000005.1, read as the reverse complement.
GGCAGGTCGATAACGACACCGAGACGTTCGAGGACGTCGGCCGTGCCACACGAGGAGGAGGCCGCGCGGTTGCCGTGCTTGACCACGCGCGCCCCGGCCGCGGCGGCCACGAGAGCGGCCATCGTGGAGACGTTGACCGTGTGGGCGCGGTCGCCGCCGGTACCGACAATGTCGACTGTGGCCCCCGGCACGCTGATGGCGACCGCGTTGTCGAGCATGCCCTGGGCCAGCCCCGTGACTTCCTCGACGCTCTCGCCCTTGGCGCGCATCGCCACGGCGAAACCCGCGATCTGAACGTCGGTCGCCGAGCCGGACATGATCTCGTTCATAGCCCACTCGGTGTCGGCCGCGGTGAGGGATTCGCCGGTGAGCAGGTTGTGGATCAGGTCGGACCAGGTGCGTTGCTGGATGTTCACGTCACTTCCTCGGCTGGCGGGGGATTCTCGATGCAGCAGTCGGTGGAGGCGGGGCCACAGCCACACCGGTGTGTGAAGCGCCCCGAGGACGTGGCCGGTGGGGCTCCTCATGGCCGGCTGCCGCCCGCCTCGGGTGGGACCGCAAGCCATAGGGAGGGCGCTGCGGTGCCGGGCTGCGAGGGCTCCCCGGGAAGCTCGGGGACAGGTAGCCGAGCTTACCCGGTCACGGCCGGACGCTGGGCGCGCTGGCGCATCAGTTCGGCCAGGGACTCGGCCAGGGCGACGGGGTCGATGGGGTGGGTGGTCACCCGGTCGGCCCGAGACCAGGTGGCGAGCCAGCCGTCGTCTCGCCGGCCGACAATCACCATAATCGGAGGACAGCGGTAAATCTCGTCCTTGGCCTGGCGGCACACGCCCATCCCGCCGGCGGGCTGAGCCTCGCCGTCGAGGATGGCAACGTCGATCGCGGCGTCGCCAAGACGCTTGAGCGCGGCCGGGGCGGTGGCGCATTCGACGAACTCCGCCTTGGGAACGTCGGCGGCGGGGCGACGACCGATAGCCAGCCGCACCTCCTCGCGCACACTCGCGTTGTCACTAAAGATGAGGATGCGCATGGTGGAGTCCTGCGAGGTGCCCCCCGGAGCCTCCACACCAGTGTTGCCCATGATCCACCGTCCTTGTCGTTAGCCATCGGCGGCGCCGGACCGGCCACGCCCGACCGGACGGGCACCCCTGCGAGCTTAGTTGCCTTGTGCCGCCGAACACGACAGCCTACGCCACATGGGGCGACCAGGGCGTGGAGCTGGGGCGGTAAGCTTGCCCACTAGGGCGCTCACGCACCTGTTTCGCGGCGGCGTGGTGGGCACGTTTCGGGGGGTCGTGCAACAGCTCTCGTCAGATGCCGTAATAATGCTCCCGTGGCGACAGCAACCGCGAACCAAGAAACAGGACCGACACCTAGGCACGGTGCGGCTAAGCGACCTGACCTGGTGAGCGTTGGCACCGTCGTGTGGCTAGCCAACGAACTCATGTTCTTTGCGGCGCTGTTCGCGATGTACTACACCATCCGATCGGTCACCAAGGGTGATCCGCAGAACCTCGGCGATTGGCCCACAATCCATCTCGACGTGCCCTACGCCCTGGTCTTCACCGTGATTCTGGTAGCGTCCAGCTTCACCGCACAGGCCGGTGTCTGGGCCGCCGAGCGCGGTGACGTGCACAAGCTCCGCAGGTGGTTCATCATCACCTTCGTCATGGGCTTGATCTTTGTGCTCGGGCAGGCGAACGAGTACCGCGAGCTGATCTTGCACGAGGGGCTGACTCTACAGTCCAGCGCATACGGCTCGATGTTCTACCTCACCACGGGGTTCCATGGCCTGCACGTGATCGGTGGTCTCATCGCGTTCCTGCTCATGCTGGGACGCACGTACGCCGCGAAGAGCTTCACTCACCAGCAGGCAACCAGCGCGATCGTCGTGTCCTACTACTGGCACTTCGTCGACGTGGTCTGGATCGCTTTGTTCGCAACCATCTACTTCATCCAGTGACCCGAACGGGGAAACCGTGAAATGGATTACCGCGCGGCGACGGCATCCCCTGGCGGGGTATGTCGTCGTCACCCTCGCGCTGGCGCTCCTCGGCTTGGGATACGCCGTCGTGGCGCCCTCGGCCGAGCGGGCTCAAGCGCAGAGCGACGCGGCCGAGACCGAATCGGCTGAGGTCGATCTGGCCAACGGCAGGGAGCTCTTCGAGCAGAGCTGCATGAGCTGTCACGGCAGGGACGGCCGAGGCACCGCCAGCGGCCCGAGCCTGTACGGGGTGGGGGCCGCGGCCGTGGACTTCCAGGTCAGCACGGGGCGGATGCCCTCGACCAACCCCGACCAGCAGATGCCTCGGGGTGAGGCGGTCTACAACCAGGAGCAGATCGACGATCTGGCCGCCTACGTGCAGCAGGCATTCGGCGGTGGGCCGCAGGTGCCGTCGGTGCCCGGCACCGAGCCGCAGCGCTCCGAGTTCGACAGTGAGGCCGCCTACGAGCAGGCCCTGGAGGAGTACGAGGCCGCTTTCGAGGAGTACATCTCCGGTGGGGGCGACACCGAGGCCGGCCAGAAGCTGTACATGACCAACTGCGCGCACTGCCACGGCTGGTCCGGTAACGGCGGTGCCCTCACTGGGGGCCGATGGGCTCCCTCGATCCACGAGGCGTCACCGCGCCAGATCTACGAGGCCATGATCACCGGCCCCGGCGCCATGCCCGTGTTCAACGACCAGACCATCACGCCCGAGTCCAAGCAGGATCTGATCGCCTACGTGAAGAACCTGCAATACGAGCCCAACCCCGGCGGTGTCTTTGCGCTCAACCGGGTCGGCCAGGTGGCCGAGGGCTTGATTAGCTGGACCATCGGCCTCAGCCTGATCGTGGCGTGTGCCATCTGGATCACCGCGAAGCAGCGAGCCCATGACTGACAACACCAGCAACCACGACAACACGGCCGGCGACGGTGCCCGGGAACGGATTCTCGGCACGCCTTCGGGGACCGAGGGCGCCCTTACCGAGGTCGGCCCGGGCGACCACCGCGGCCACAGCGGCCCCTACCCGGCCGCTGAGACGCACACGCACACTGAGGAAGAGCAGCGCAAGGGCGAGCGCGTCGCCGCGCTGTGGTTCACCCTGGCTTTCCTGGCCGGCATCGGCTTCCTGGTGAGCTACTTCCTGTTCCCGCCCGGACCCGACGGCGAGCCGGCCATCGCCGCGCCGGCCATTGGCAAACTTTCCAACCTGGCGTTGGGCGGCACCCTGGCTGTGGCGCTGTTTGCCATCGGCGCGGGGATGACCGTGTGGACCCGCCGGGTGATGCCGCACTACGAGGTCTCCTCGCCCTACGACGAGATGCCTTCTCCCGCCGCGGAGAAGCGCTCGTTCAGCGACTTCTTCATGCGCGGCGGCGAGGAGAGCGGGATCACCAAACGGCCGCTGATGCGCCGTACGCTGCTGTTGTCGATGCTTCCGCTAGGGCTGGCCCCCATCCTGCTGCTGCGGGACCTGGGGCCGCTGCCGCGCAACGAGCTGCACAAGACTCCCTGGCAACGGGGACAGCGTATGGTGGTGGAGGGCTCCGAGCGTGAAATCCTCGCCAGCGACCTGGAGGAGGGCGGCATGATCACCGCCCTGCCCTCGGTTCCTGAGGGCGAGCACCTCACGCTGGACGAGCAGGCGCAGTCGGTCATCTTGCTGATCAAGATGAACGAGTCCGAGTTCGGGGAGCGGATGACCGGAGAGCGGCTGAACTGGACCCATGACGGGATCGTGGCCTACTCCAAGATCTGCACCCACGTCGGCTGCCCCGCCGCGCTCTACGAGCAGACCACGCACCGGATTCTGTGCCCCTGCCACCAGTCGACCTTCGACGCCACCAACGCCGCCGAGGTCGTGTTCGGGCCGGCCAATCGTCCATTGCCCCAGCTCCCGCTTACAGTGGACGGTGAAGGTTATCTCGTCGCAGATGGAGAGTTCTCCAGCGCCGTCGGACCAACCTTCTGGGACGCGGAGAGGGATGTGTAGCAGATGACGACTCCAGCACCCAAAGGGCTACGCGGCGTCGGTAACTTCATCGACGACCGCTTCCACCTGGCCAAGGTCGGGGAGAAGAACCTGCGCAAGGTCTTCCCGAACCACTGGTCGTTCATGCTGGGCGAGATCGCGATGTACTCGTTCATCATCTTGCTGCTCACCGGGGTGTTCTTGACCCTGTGGTTCAACCCGAGCATGCAAGAGATCACCTACGAGGGCTCCTATGAGCGTCTCAACGGTGTACAGATGAGCGAAGCGTACGCATCCACGCTGCACATCACCTTCGATGTGCGCGGTGGGCTGCTGATGCGCCAGATCCACCACTGGGCGGCGCTGGTCTTCGTGGCCGCCATCGTGGCGCACATGCTGCGTGTGTTCTTCACCGGCGCTTTCCGCAAGCCGCGCGAGATCAACTGGTCGATCGGGGCACTGCTGCTGGTGCTGTCGATGACTGAGGGTCTGTTCGGCTACTCCCTGCCCGACGACCTGGCCTCCGGCATGGGTGTGCGGATCTTCCAGGGTGTGCTGATCGCGATCCCGGTCATCGGGACCTACATCTCCTACTTCATGTTCGGTGGCGCGTTCCCCGGCGAGGACATCATCCCGCGGCTGTACATGCTGCACATCCTGCTCATCCCGGGCATTCTGCTGGCGCTGATCGTGGCCCACATCATGATCTTGTGGTTCCAGAAGCACACGCAGTACCCGGGGAAGGGCCACACCGAGAAGCAGGTCGTAGGGACACCGATGTTCCCGGCGTTCGCGGTCAAGGCGGGCGGGTTCTTCTTCTTCACCTTCGCCGTGATCGCCGGCCTGTCGGCCCTCGTCCAGGTCAACCCGGTCCACCTGTTCGGGCCGTTCACGCCCACCTCCATCACCTCCGGGCTACAGCCCGACTGGTATATGGGCTTCATGGAGGGGGCGCTGCGGATCTTCCCGAACTGGTTCGATATCGACGTCGCAGGCTACTCGATCCCCACCGGGGTCCTGCTGCCCGGGTTGGGCAGTATCGGACTGCTGGCCATCGCGCTCTTGGCGTGGCCCTGGATCGAGATGTGGATCACCGGCGACAGGCGCCACCACAACATGGCCGACCGGCCGCGCAACGCCCCCACCCGCACCGGGGTGGGCGTGGCGGCCTCCACCGTCTACGGTCTGCTCTGGCTGGCCGGGTCGAACGACATCCTTTCGGAAACGTTCTCGATCAACCTGTACGCCACCACGTGGTTCTTCCGCATCGCGATCTTCGTGGGGCCGGTGATCGCCTTCATCGTGACCAAGCGGATCTGCTTGGGGCTGCAACGGCGCGACCTTGAGACGCTGGAGCACGGCTACGAGAGCGGACGCATCGAGCAGCTCTCCAGCGGCGAGTTCATCGAGGTCCACCGGCCGACCTCGGAGGATTCGGTCCACGTGCTGGAGGCCAAGCAACCGGTGGCGCGCGTCAGCGCCGCCGAGGTCGACGAGAACGGTGTCGAGGCCCCCGGCAACCGCAAGGCTATGGGCAGGCTGCGCCGGGCGCTCGCCCACTGGTACACCAAGGACGACATCCCCTTCGAGGGGGCCGAGCCCCATCGGGAGCCCCACGCTGTCCCCGAAACGGTGGCCGTCGAGGAGCGCTCGGGCTCGGAAACCCCAGAGGAGCCCGTCAAGACACCCTGATCCGGGCAGCCCGGTCCTTTGTCACGGCCCGGTCGCCACCTCCCACAATCGGGAGGGGCGACCGGGCCGTTGGCGTGTGTGGCCCCGGTGGGTTGGCGCGCCCCCTTCATCCTGGGATCTTCCGGAGTCGAGGGGGCGCCCCTGCGCCCCTCAGGCTTTCCAGTCGACGCGGGAACGCTAGAGAACCGCGCGGCGCTGCCCAAGCGGCGAGCACCCAATACGTGTCAGCAGCAAAGCCGGTATGGAGTGAGACCAAAACCGATAAACCAGGCCGTACGGCGCTGAGACGCCCGCTCCCGCGTCACTTGCCCCACACCTGACCTGGACTACCCCTCGGCAGAACAACGGCGCTGTGTGGCGCTCAGCGCCGCCGGCCGTGCCAGCGAGTCCCCGACCGGCGAAGGCCCGAAGGTACTTTCCCCGGGAAACCGAGGCGCCCCGGGGTGTTGGTGGCAAGCGGGGTGGGGGTGCTGTTCGCTCGTGCCTCGGTCGCCGCGCGAACTCAACAACCCTCGGAAGCGGGCCGCGGCTGAAAGGTTCGCCGCACACTCGTGCCTCGATCGCTGCGCGATCTCGGCAGCTTCACAGGGGCGCCGTGGCGGAGGCGCCCGGAAACGACGCGGAACAGCCACCGAGGTCGAAACATCGCTCCAACACGGGATGTCGCTGCCACACAAGACACCCCTCGCCTCCAAGCTCGCTCCCCAAAACACCACTACCGCGCGAAACGTTGCCGTCACATACGCGGTCGCTGCCACACAAGACACCCCCTCGCGTGCGAGGTCGCTGTCGTGGGGGATACAGCGGTGGGCGGCGATCTCTGTGGCAGGCGGCACCCCAGAAAGCGTCGAGCCACAGCACCCACCCCAGCGTGGCCACAGCCCCCAGGCTGTCGAGATCGCGCAGCGATCGAGGCACGAGCGAGGGGAAAACACCGCACGCTCTTCTCAGCCCACAGCCCTACCCCACCACACGCGCCCTCCGGGAGGGCGTGCGTGGGCGCGCACGAGAAATCCCCGGGTGGGAGCCACACTGTGGCTCCCACCCGGGGACCGTGATCAGGCGGGACGCGACCGCCCCGGGGATCGGGACGTTACTGCTCGCCGGCGCTTTCGACCTTCTCAGCTTCCATCTGGTCGACGAACTCACCGCGGTAGTACTCGAAGACCCATCCGATGGTCGTCAGGATCAGGGCGAGTCCCCCGATGAACACCATCCACCAGCCGATAGCCACTCCCACAGCGGTAAAGGCGACGGAGGCGGCCACGAACAGGGGCCACCAACTGTGCGGGCTGAAGAACCCGTAGGTGCCGCTGTTGTCCTCGACCTCGCCGTCGAGCCGCTCCTCAGGAGGCGGGCCGTGGTAACGCTCGCTGCGCCGGGTGGACTGCCACAGCCAGAAGCCGACCATCCACCCGAAGCCGATGGCCACACCGAGAGCGACGGTGCCGGCCCACTCGATCCGGCCCTGCACCGCCCACGACCAGTAGGCGTAGAGAAGAGCGACGAGACCGAAGAAGGTCGAGACGCCCATAAACAGATATGCCTGCATCTTCATGGTGATCTGCCCGCCTTACTTGACGCTTTCCGGTTGCGACGCCGCGCCCGGGGAGGCGACGTAGGGATGGTGCAGGTCGAACGCTGGACGCTCGGAGCGAATGCGCGGCAGCGAGGTGAAGTTGTGCCGCGGCGGCGGGCACGAGGTCGCCCACTCCAGCGAGCATCCGTACCCCCACGGGTCATCCGTCTCGACCTTGGGGGCGTTCTTGTGCGTGACCCACACGTTCCAGAAGAACACCAGGGTGGAGGCTCCTAGGACAAAGGAACTCACTGAGGAGACCATGTTGAGCGCGGTGAAACCGTCACCGGGCAGATAGTCGGCGTAACGGCGCGGCATGCCCTCGGCACCCAGCCAGTGCTGGACCAGGAACGTGCCGTGGAAGCCGAAGAACAGCAACCAGAAATGCACCTTGGCCAGCCCCTCATCGAGCATCTTGCCGGTGAACTTGGGCCACCAGAAGTAGAAGCCGGCGAACATCGCGAACACGACCGTGCCGAAGACGACGTAGTGGAAGTGGGCCACCACGAAGTAGGAGTCGGTCACGTGGAAGTCGATGGGCGGGGAGGCCAGCAACACGCCGGTGAGCCCGCCGAAGAGGAACGTCACCAGGAAGCCCACCACGAAGAGCAGCGGCGACTTGAAGTCCAGTTGACCGCGCCACATCGTGCCGATCCAGTTGAAGAACTTCACGCCGGTCGGCACGGCGATGAGGAACGACATGAACGAGAAGAACGGCAGCAGCACCGCGCCGGTGGGGAACATGTGGTGCGCCCACACCGTCACCGAGAGCCCGGTGATGGCGATGGTCGCCGCGACGAGCCCCTTGTAGCCGAAGATGGGCTTGCGGCTGAAGACCGGGATCACCTCAGTGACGATGCCGAAGAACGGCAAAGCGATGATGTAGACCTCGGGGTGGCCGAAGAACCAGAACAGGTGCTGCCACAGCAGGGCACCGCCGTGGGTCGAGTCGAACACGTGGGTGCCGACCAAGCGGTCGGCGGCCAGGCCGATCAGCGCCGCGGTCAGCACCGGGAAGGCCACGAGGACGAGCACGCTCGTCAGCATCGTGTTCCACGAAAAGATCGACATCCGAAACATCGTCATGCCGGGGGCTCGCATACACAGCCCGGTGGTGATGAAGTTCACACCGGCGAGGATGGTGCCCAGACCACCGACGAGCAGACCCAAGATCCACAGGTCACCGCCGATCCCGGGCGAGCGCACCGCGTCCGACAGCGGCGTGTAGGCGAACCAGCCGAAGCTGGCCGCGCCCCCCGGCGTGAGGAAACCGGCCACCACGATGAGCCCACCGAAGAGGAACAGGTAGTAGCCGAACAGGTTGAGGCGCGGAAACGCCACATCGGGGGCGCCGATGTGCAGCGGCATGATGATGTTGGCGAACCCGACGAACAGCGGGGTCGCGAACAACAGCAGCATGATCGTGCCGTGCATGGTGAACAACTGGTTGAACTGCTCGTTGCTCACGACTTGCAGCCCCGGCAGCATCAGCTCGGCCCGGATGAGCAGCGCCAACAGGCCGGCGAACAGGAAGAACCCGAACGAGGTGATCAGGTACATGTACCCGATCACCTTGTGGTCGGTCGACGTCAGCCAGTTGACGATCATCGACCCTTTGGGGGTGGGCGCCGGCGTCGCCGGCTGGCTGGCGCGCGGCTCGTCAATCGCGGTCATGACTGGCTTGCCTCCTCGTCAGCCGTCGTGGTGGGAGCCGGCGAGCCCTCCCCTGACGGCACCGGTTCCTCGGCCGTTGCCGCACCGGCTTCGGGCTGCTCCTGCGACTCCTGCGCCGCGGCGCCATCCTCGGCGGCGGGCGGGGTCTGTTGGGAACCGTCGGCGCCTTCCTCGTCAGGCGAGGGAGCCGAGGGCAGTTCCGGGGGGTTCTGCTTCTGCTCCTGGAGCCAGGCCTCGTAGTCCTCTGGTTCGAGCACCTGCACCGTGAACAGCATCCGGGAGTGGTCCACCCCGCACAGCTCCGCGCAGCGGCCAGCGAACTCACCGGTGACGCCGTCGTTGACCTTGACCTGGAACTCGTTGGTACGCCCAGGGATGACGTCCATTTTGAACAGGAACTTGGGGACCCAGAACGAGTGGATGACGTCGGGCGAGGTCATGTCGAAGTGGATGACGCTGTCGTTGGGGATGACAAGCGTCGGCTTCTCGTCGGGAGTCCCCACGACCGAGACGTTCTCGCCGTTGACGTTGGTCTCGTCCTCGTAGGTGAACTCCCAGCTCCATTGGAAAGCGTTGACGTGGACGTTGACGTCGGCGGGCTCGTCGGTTTCCAGGAGGTAGGTCTGATCGCGCGCGGTGAAGTAGAACAGCACCGCGATGATGACGATCGGCAGGACGGTGTAGAGCGCCTCGATGGGCATGTTGTAGCGCACCTGAGGCGGCAGTTGATTGGAGCGCTTGCGGTGGAAGATCACCGACCAGATGATCAGTCCCCATACAAGAATGCCGACCGCGAACGCCGCCACCCACGAGCCCTGCCAGAGCGCGAGGACACGCTCGGCCTGCTCGGTGATCGGCTCTGGCACACCCAACCGAGTGAACTCATTCGACGCGCAGCCGGTCGCGGCCATCCCCAAAGCGGCGAGCGCGGCGCCGCGCGGTGCCCATCGGCGCAGCGCGTGGCGCCGATTCCTATGGCGGGTCGGACTCACGGATTGCCTTCCCAGCGGTGATGCCCGCGACGCGCGCGGGCGGTCGTTATCCAGAGCTTGCCGAGGCCAAACCTATCGCGATCCGTATACGGCGCTGATCACGGGCACGCCTGGTCAGCGTCGTGCGCGGCGCGCCGTTGGCGGCGCGGTCACCAGCGTCTCCGCCAGCCGACGCCGCGCTCGCGCGGGGCGGCAGTAGGTGTCGCAATGGTCGGCCCCACCCGTTGTCCCGTGAGTCCGGTACCGGTACGCAGCACCGGTGATCCTGCGCTCACGGACGGGCTAAAGCGAGAGTACCGCTGTATCGCGGCCCCCTTTAACCGGGTGCCGGTTAACGGCGGCCACGGGTAAAGATTGGGACACAGGCCTTGTTCTAACAGACCCCGTGACCACTGCTCCTTACGGGGTGCCGGCGCGCGTGTCCTCTCACCGGCGACCCCGCCGGCCGATAGGATGTAAGGCTCGGTGGACCCGTCTCTCGCGGTGGCGACAGCCGGGGGCGCGGGAGGCCCGATCCTGGGGTATGGCCCGCGGCACTGACCTGAGGCCACACGGCGAGCGGCAGGGCGGGACCGCCGATGGGACGCGCGTCACCCCCACGCCAACGTCCCACCTCGCCACAGCGGGAGCAGCCCAAAAGGAGCGTCTGTGTCCGACCAGCCGTTGCTGACCATCGACGCGATCGGCCGCAAGTGCCCGATCCCGATCATCATGTTGGCGGGACGCATTCGCGAGGTGCCCATCGGATCGGTGATCGCCGTCACCGCCGATGACCCGGCAGCCCGAAGTGATATCCCCTCGTGGTGCCGGATGAAGATGCAGGAGTTCGTGGCCGAGGTGCCGCTGTCCCAGGGCAGCGCCTTCCACATCCGTCGGATGTACTGAAGGCCCCAGCGGCGACCTCACGGGCCGCACGAACCGGCGTGGCCGTGCGGCCCGTGAGGATGGCCCGAGGTCAGCGGGCGTAGTACTCCACGACGAGCTGCTCGTCGAAGGGCACCGGTACCTGCTCGCGCTTGGGGCGGTCGACGACCGCGACGCGCAGATCCTTGTGGCTCACCGCCAGGTAACCGGCGGTCTTCTCGTCGGCGTGCACGCCTTCGGCGGCCTCGACGAAGGGCACCATGTTGCGCGACTTCTGGCGCACGCCAACGACCTGGCCCGGCTTGAGCTGGTACGACGGGATGTCGACCTTCTTGCCGTCGACCGTGATGTGGCCGTGGTTGACGTACTGGCGTGCGGCGTAGATCGAGGGGGCCAGGCCAGAGCGCAGCACGACGGTGACGAGTCGCAGCTCCAGCTCGGAGATCATCTCCTCACCGGTACGGCCAGGACGCTTCTTGGCCGTGTCGTAGACCCGGGCGAGCTGCTTCTCGGACAGGTCGTAGTACCAGCGCAGCTTCTGCTTCTCTGCCTGGCGCACGGCGTAGTCGCTGGTGGAGCGCCGAACCCGGCGGCCGTGTTCACCCGGCGGGTAGGGCCGCTTCTCGAAGTAGCTGACCGCCTTACGGGTCAGCGGGACACCGGCGCGCCGGGACAACCGCACCTTAGGTCCGGTGTAGCGCATTCAAGTCCTCCGATATGTCAGTCTCTTGCGAAAACGGGAATCCTAGGTAAGGCTTGCCTAAGTCTAGGAGGTGTCATGCGACGACCCGGCCCGTCCACGATCGAACGGATCCGCTCCCTTGCCGCCACGGCGACCCCCACCTCGGCGGCGTTGGCAGACGATCCCGCCACGCGTTTCAGCGCATGCGGGGCGGTCGACCATGCCGGTCGCGCGGTGCTCGTGCTCGACGCCGACCATCCGCTGCGCGAGGCGCTGCGGAGGCCCCGGCCGGGCCACGCCGACCTCGCGGTCGGCCTAGAGATCTCCGCGCTGCGGCACGTGGGTCACATCTCTACTGTACGCGCTCGCATGTGGTGGGAGGGCACGATAGCGCCCGTGCCCACTCGCGAACGCCGCGAAGCGGCCCTCGCCGTGTGGGAACGCCACCCCAGCGAGGAGCTGCTGACCGCAGTGGACAATGATCCCACAGCCGTCGACCCCGATATGCCGTTACTGGCCAGAGTCGAGCCCGACCTCGTGTTCTACGACGCCTACGACGAGGCCGGGGTCATCGAGGGCGCGGCCTTCCGCCGGGCCCGGCCCGACCCCCTCCTGCCCGCGGCCGAACGCATCCTCAGCCAGGTCAACGACCGCCACCGCGACGATCTGAGCGCGGCCCTTTCCCATCTGCCCGGCGTCCCCGAGGGAGCGGCCTGGGTCTGGGATCTCGACAGCCACGGCGTGACGCTGTGGGTGGCGCCTTATGACGCTTCACAGCCGGCCGTGGTGCGGGTGCCGTGGAACGTGCCGGCTACGGCGGCGTGCGAGCTGGAACGCGCGCTGCACCACCTCATCGCGCACCGGGAGGCCACAGACCGTGCCAACCCGTGACCTCCCGGGCAGGGCGACCGCGAAGGTCACCCCAGGCGATGCGGACGATTACAGGTTCTTACGCACCGGCTCAGCGGCCTGCTCGCCGTAGGAGGCGGTCAGCCGCTGAATCAGGCTCTCCTTGGTCAGGTGGTACTCCTGCGGACCGTCGACCTCGATGGCGTGGGCGGCCACGGCGTTGCCCAGTTGGGCGCACCGCTCCAGCGACTCTCCCCAGTGCACGCCGGCGAAGAACCCGGCGCGGAAGGCGTCACCCACGCCGGTGGGGTCGGCCTTCTGGCCCACCTCAGCCACCGGCACCTGCACGGAGGGCTCTCCCTTGCGGTCAATGCGTACGCCCTTGGCCCCGAGGGTGGTGACGCGGGTGCCGACGACGTCGAGGATCTCTTCCTCACTCCAGCCGGTCTTCTGCTCAGCCAGCGCCTTCTCGTACTCGTTGGTGAACAGGTAGGTGGCGCCCTTGATGAGCTGACGCACCTGGGGGCCGTCCAGCAACGCGAGCTGCTGGGAGGGGTCAGCGGCGAAGGGGATACCGCGCGCGACGCACTCCTCGCTGTGGCGCACCATGGCTTCGGGGTCGTTGGCGCCGATCAGCACGAGGTCGAGCCCGCTCTGCTGGAGCGGATTCAGTTCGATGTTGCGCGCCTCGGCCATAGCACCGGCGTAGAACGAGGCGATCTGGTTTTGGTCACGGTCGGTGGTGCAGACGAAGCGGGCCGTGTGCCGCATTTCGGAGGTGTGGACACCGGTGGTGTCGACCCCATTGCGCTCCAACCAGGAGCGGTACTCGTCGAAGTCGGCGCCAACCGCGCCGACGAGAACGGGGCTCAGACCCAGCCGGCCCATACCGAAGGCGATGTTGGCCGCGACTCCGCCGCGACGGATCTCCAGGTCGTCCACGAGGAACGACAGCGACACCTGCTCCAACTGGTCGGCGATGAACTGTTCGGAGAACCTGCCATCGAAGTTCATCAGATGGTCGGTGGCGATAGATCCGGTAACCGCGATGCGCACTGCGGAGGGCTCCTTGTGTGTGGGGACACGTTCGGACAAGACCTCAAGAGTACCGACCGGCCTATTCGAACCACACCCTTGGGGCAAATCAGACACGATCGGTGCAGGCCAGCGCCCCCGAGGACAGCGCCTCGACGCGATTCGCGCCCACCGCGCCCACGGGAAAACCACCTGGACACGACGATGGCCCGCACGGTTCCCCGTGCGGGCCATCGCGAGGCTGTTCGGGGCAGCGCCGCTAGGGAAGCCTAGTGGACTCCACCTGAGCCCCCGTGTCCGGGCCTAGTGGAAGGAATCACCGCAAGCGCAAGAGCCGGTGGCGTTGGGGTTGTCGATGGTGAAGCCCTGCTTTTCGATGGTGTCGACGAAGTCGATCGTGGCGCCGATGAGATAAGGAGCACTCATGCGGTCAGTGACAACCTCGACGCCGCTGAAGTCGGCCACCACGTCACCGTCGAGCTCACGCTCGTCGAAGAACAACTGGTAGCGCAGCCCCGAGCAGCCACCCGGCTGGACGGCGACCCGAAGCCGCAGGTCCTCGCGGCCCTCTTGCTCCAGCAGGGCCTTGACCTTGGCTGCCGCGTCGTCAGTCAGGATGACACCCTGCGCGGGGGCCTCGCTTTGAACCGTCATCTGCTAGATCCTCCAAAACGGGTGGCCGCCGCTGCGGCGACCTCCATGCTCTGCAACGTCGTATAACGTCTGATCGATTTCGTGCATTCCCCGCCTGGGGGTGACCCCCCTCTGGGGTGGCCTCTGCTGGCCTCCAGGGTAGGTCGTCGTTGTACACCTGGCTATGATCCGCTCCGCCAGGCCCGTCACCGCCGCCAGCGCCGGGCCACCTGGGCTGCGAGCGCCCGCAGCTCAGCAGCGGGCTGGGCGAGGGCAGCCTCCACCGATCCAGCGGAGTCGACCAGGGAGTAGGTCTCGGTGATGCCCGCCGCCACTGCCTCGCGCCGGCCCACAGCCACGTTGCCGGCCAACACGAGACAGGCCCTGCCGTACTCGGTGGCGACTTTGGCCACACCGTGGGGCAACTTGCCGCGCAGCGACTGGAAGTCAAAGGACCCCTCGCCGGTGATGACGGCGTCGGCCGAGGTGGCGTAGCCGCTGAACCCCACCGTGCCCAGCACGCGGGCCACGCCCGACTCGATCGTGCCGCCCAACAGCAGCAGCCCGTAGCCCAGACCGCCCGCCGCGCCAGAGCCGGGAGCCTCACGCAGCGCCGCGGGGTCGGTGGCGAGGGCGAAGGTGGTGAGAGCGGCGTCGAGCCGCTGGACCTGGTCGGCGTCGGCCCCCTTCTGCGGGCCGAACACAGCGCTGGCTCCGTGGATACCCAGCAGGGTGCTGTCGACGTCGGTGGCGGCCACCAGCGTGACGCCATCGGTACGCGCGCGGGCGGCGGAGAGGTCGGGGGCGCCGGAAAGCCGGGCCAGCGCCGCGCCGCCGCTGCACAGTTGGGCGCTGGGCTGGGCACCGAGCGCGGCGAGCATACCGGCGCCGCCGTCGTTGGTGGCGCTGCCGCCCAGCCCCACGACGACGGTACGCGCCCCCGCGGCCACGGCCCGGTCGATGAGTTCGCCGACGCCATAGCTGGTGGCCCGTTCCGGGTCGCGCTGCTCGGAGGGCACCAGGTGCAGCCCGCAGGCCTGCGCGCTCTCGATGTAGGCGGTAAGTGTGCCCTCTCCGACGAGGAGATAGTCGGCTGTGACGGGCTCGCCCAGCGGCCCGGTGACCGAGCAACTGACGCGCCTGCCGCCCAGATTCGCGTGGAGGACCTCGACAAAGCCGGGACCGCCGTCGGAGAGCGGGACGAGATCACACTCAGTGTCGGGGGAAACGGAACGCCAGCCTTCGGCGATGGCTTCGGCGGCCTCGACCGCGGTGAGGGTTCCGGCGAACTTGTCTGGAGCTATGAGGATACGCACGCTCTTTAGTCTGCCCGGACGCCCAGGCGAGGGCGCACGTGGGCCGGCGGTGCGCGGCTAGAACGCCAGAGTCGACAGCCACGAGTCCCAGGGGGCGCGCTCGCCCGTAAGCGTGCAGCCACGGGCGGACGGCTCCAACGGGCGGCGCCGGCTCACGGTAAGCGCCAGCTCGCCGGCGGGTCCGGCCAGCGTCGAGGTCGCGGGCGCGTCGGGCGCGGCGTGGCCCAGGGTGAAGTCGCGCGCGTGGAGGTGCACGCGCCAGTGGACGTCGACGTCGGTGGCGGCCAGGGCCAGCACCGAGCCGTCACCTTGGAACTGCCGACGGGTGTCGCCGAACCGTGCCGCGGCGAGGTTGCTGAACAGTTCATCGATGGTGTCCACGGCCCACCACGGCTCCACGGCGGGCTTGATCCCCACGGTCAGCTCGGCGTCGACGCGGTGAACGATCGTCTCGTGCAGCATGCGCCGGGACCAGAAGCGCACGTAGTGGTCGGTGCTCCAGTTCCACACCGGGGCGTTGGGGTCGGCGGCGCGCAGCACCGTGGCCAGCTCTTCGGCTCCGCTGGTGAGCCAGGCGGGATAGTCCTCGGCGCGCTCGGGAGCGGCGGGCCTGGGCAGCTCGCTCCTGGGGGTCGGCTCGGTGATGCCATGCTTGACCAGAGTGTTCACCCAGCGGTGCACGCGGGAGACGTGGCGCACGAGCTTGCCGAGATCCCACTCGGGACAGGTGGGGACGGTGGCGGTGAGGTCGGCACCGGCCACGGTGGCGGCCATGCGTCGCGTTTCGGCGGCGAGGGCGTCGACGTAGGTCTCGTGGGAGAGGCGATGGCACTGGTCGGGCGGCGGGGTCTTGGGCAACGAGGCTCCTAGACTGCGGTGAGGGGTTATGAGCTGGTTACCGCCTCCCTGCGGGGGTGTCAATGCGCTGCCACGTTGCCGGCGCCTTCCCGATGGCCGGTTATAGACCGGGAGCGCCGTAGACGGGAAACCAGCGCGCCTTGTCGGGCTCCATGGCCAGGTCGTCACGCAGGGATGCCTCGACCCGTAACTCCAGTGCGTTGTCCCGGCGCCCGTCCCGAGTGGGAGCGAAGGGGTAGAAGGTGCCGCGCTTGTAGAGGTAGACCAGCGCGACGCGGTGGTGGCTGTCGTCGGCGAAGGTCACCAGCGAGCACAGCAGCGCCGGGCCGAAGCCGGCGCTTTCCAAGGTGGAGTTGACAGCGTGCAGGTCGGTGACGAGCTCGCCGACGGCGCTGGGGTCGGCCGGATCGTGCCGGAGCACCAGCCATGTGTAGCCGTACTCGTCGTTGACCGGCTCGACCGCGTGGTGGCTGTTGGCGTTGAGGAGTTCGGTGAGGTCGCGTTGCAGGTCGGCGAAGGCCGGCCCCTCGGCGGCCCGGAAGGCCACCGATGCCGTGCCCGAGGGGAGGAAACCGGCCGTGGCGCGCAGTGTCACGGCCGCCGACGGTAGGGCGAAGAGGCGGTCGAGGTCGGGCTTGGCCGGCTTGGACCGACCCAGCAGGGCCCGCAGGAAACCCATCGGCTTCTCCCTTGTTTTGATAGCGCACGGGTCCGCCGCGACGAGCGACGCTCATGCGCCGCTGCCCAGTTGTCGAGAGATGTCGGCGAGCTGGTCCAACCGCCGCTGCACGGGCGGGTGGGTGGCGAAGAGCTGACTGAGGCTGAACCCGCTCTTGGTGAAGGCGGGGGTGAAGAAGAAGGCGTTAAACGGTTCCACGCGGCGCAGATCGCGGGAGGGGATGCGGGCGATGTCGCCGGTGATCTTGGTCAGTGCGCTGCCCAATGAGGAGGGGCGTGCCGTCAGGTAGGCCGCGGCGCGGTCGGCCGCCAGTTCGCGGTAGCGCGACAGGGCTCGAGTGAGCAGGAAGCTGAGTGCCCAGACCACCGCGCTTACGGCCACCACCGCGAGAGCGACCAGGGCCGGGTTGGCGCTGTCGCGACCGCGCCCGCCACTGAGGAGGGTGAAGCGCAGCCCCATCTGGGTGAGGAAACCGGCCACGATGCCGAGGAAACCGGCGATGGTCATCACCACGACGTCGCGGTGGGCGACGTGGGACAGTTCGTGGGCCAGCACCGCCTCCAGCTCGGCGGTGTCGAGTCGGCGCATCAGGCCCGTGGTCGCGCAGACCACCGACCTGTGCTCCCGGTGTCCGGTGGCGAAGGCGTTGGGGACGTCGCTGCGTGCGAGGGCCACCCGGGGCTTGGTCATATCGGCCATCGCGCACAGCCGGTCGACGACGGCGTGCAGTTCGGGGGCCTCGTCTGGGGAGACCTCCCGCGCGCCCATCGCATACAGCGCGATCTTGTCGGAGGAGAAGTACTGCACGATGGCGAAACCGACGACGATCAGCGCCACCAGCCACCATGGCATGCCCACGAGGATCAGGGCGACGATGAAGGCGACGTAGACGATGCCGAGCAGGGTCATCGTCGTGACCATGCGGGCCGTGAGCCCGCGGTCGGGGATGAAGCGGGAACCAGCCACAGCGGGCCACCTTTCGCCGAAACCACGCACATACCCTCTGACCAGGAATTTTATGGGAAATCAGACGAGGGGCGACAATGTGGCGGAATCGGGAGGGGCCACGCGAGCGCGGCGGCCGGGTGGTGCAACGGGGCTGCGGCAGCGAAGACGCACAAGAGACGTTCGATCCCGGGCCCGCGGGCCCGGGATCACCGACGAGGAACGAGCTACGACAATGGGCAGGGTCGGCGTCGCCCCGCGCGCCCACCGGAACAGGTCACGTGCGATCCGCGATATCGGGAGTGTCGGGAATGAGCCCCTCGTCGCCGAGCATGGCGCGGACTTCCTCCATGCTTGCGTCCGAGGGCGGCAGGATGACCTCAGAGGGTTGGAGGGCGTCGAGCGGCAGCGGCTTGCCGTCGTGACGCACCCGGGCTAGCAGGTCGTGCAGCGCGGCCCGGAACTCGTCCTCATGGCCGGTCTCGATGGCTCGCTCCAACGTGCTGTCGAAGGAGTT
Source organism: Salinactinospora qingdaonensis (assembly GCF_039539445.1). Taxonomy (NCBI): domain Bacteria; kingdom Bacillati; phylum Actinomycetota; class Actinomycetes; order Streptosporangiales; family Nocardiopsidaceae; genus Salinactinospora; species Salinactinospora qingdaonensis. The sequence goes on along the minus strand of NZ_BAABDD010000005.1, from coordinate 189,355 downwards.
CAGCAGGTCCAGATCCGCTTCGGAGAGGTCGAACTGTCCCTCCTCCATGATTCGGACGATCACGCGCCCTCCCCCTGCCGGTTGGGAGACTGGGCCTGCTGGCCAGTCTGCGACGCGTCACCGGTGCCACTCTCGAGCTGCTGCGTGCTGGAGCTGCTGCCTTGGCCGACTTCGCCCTTGAGGCGCTGCAACTCCAGTTCGACACCGTCGGTGCTGGCCATGCGGTCCAGCTCCGCCTGAATGTCGTCCTTTTGCGTACCCGAGACGTCGTCGAGAGCACCGGAGGCCAGCAGCTCGTCGACGGCGCCGGCGCGGGCCTGCATCTCGGTGGTGCGGTCCTCGGCGCGCTCGATGGCCATCCCGACGTCGCTCATCTCCTCGGAGATGCCGGAGAACGCCTCGCTGATCTGGGTCTGGGCCTGCGCGGCGGTGTAGGTGGCCTTGATGGTCTCCTTGCGGGTGCGGAAGGAGTCGACCTTGGTCTGGAGCCGCTGCGCGGCCAGCGTCAGTTTCTGCTCCTCCCCCTGGAGCTGCTCGTGCTGCTGGCGCAGATTCTCGATCTGAGACTGCAACCCCGAGCGTCGGGTGAGGGCTTCGCGGGCCAGATCCTCACGGCCCTGGCTGAGGGCGGTGCGGCTCTGCGTCTCGAGCTTGCCCGACTGCTGTTCGAGTTGCTGGATTTGCAGCTCCACCCGCTTACGGGACGTGGCGACGTCTGCAACGCCACGCCGGACTTTCTGGAGCAGATCAAGCTGCTTCTGGTACGAGTAGTCGAGGGTCTCTCGCGGGTCCTCGACGGAGTCCAGGGCTTTTGTGGCCTTGGACTTGAAGATCATGGAAAGTCGCTGAAACACGCTCATCGGCGTGGCCGTCCCCTTCTCGGTCCATACTCGGCTGTTCCCGGCGGGCGCTTTATACAACCCTACGCGCTATCGCAACAGGTCGCCATGAACAGGGAACCGGTTACCCTAAGGGGTGTGTTTCGACGTCGCTCTGCCACCCCATCAGCCGAGCAGGCCCCGGCCAGCTCAGCCGACACCGCCACCGGCAAGGGCTACACCCCGCCCAAGGATCGCCCCACGCCCCGACGCAAAGAGGCCGAAAAAAACCTACGCCGTCCGCTGAACGCGCCCAAGACGCGCAAAGAGGCCTACCAGCAGTACCGGGAGCGCCAACGGCGCCAGGCCCAACTCGAACGCCAGGGCTACGCCCGCGGGGACGAACGGTACTTCCGCCCCCAGGACCGGGGGCCGCAGCGCGCCTTCGTGCGCGACTTGGTCGACTCCCGCCGCAGTGTCAGCGAGTTCTTCCTCTACCTCTCGCTGGGCATCATCGTCTTGCTGTTCCTTCCCTTTCCGCAGGTGCAGTTGGCTGTGACCTACATCGTGTGGCCACTGATGATGGTCACCATCGTCTTCGAGGGCTTCCAGGTCGGAATCCGGGCACGGCGCTCGGCGGCGCAACACTTCCCCGACGAGCCGGTGCGGGGCGTAGCCATGTACGCCGCCATGCGCCAATTGCAAATCCGCCGGCTGCGGATGCCCAAGCCCCGCCTCAAGGCCGGCGACCCAGTGGCACCGGGCACCTGAGTCTCAGCTAAGGGAAAACTCGGGGATCACGGCCCGGGCAGCCGAGCGCCCCGGGGCCGCCGGCACGGGGGCAGCGACGCAGGGGCCACGGTGGGTGCGACACGGGCAACGCGGTATGCGGTGACGCCCGTGCCAAATGTGGTGGCTGCCCACCGCAGCGCCATAGGGTGATACACCATGGAATTCCGTCATCTTGGCACCAGTGGGCTCGTTGTCAGCGAAATCGCCTACGGTAACTGGATCACCCACGGTTCCCAAGTCGAAGAGGACGCCGCCATCGCGTGCGTGCGTACGGCACTCGACGAGGGGATTACCACGTTCGACACCGCCGACGCCTACGCCCAGGGCCGCGCCGAGGAGGTTCTCGGCAAAGCGCTCAAGGGGGAACGCCGCGACGGCCTGGAGATCTTCTCTAAGGTGTTCTGGCCGGTCGGGCCGGGCAAGAACGACCGCGGTCTGTCGCGCAAGCACATCGTGCGGGGGGTGGAGCAGACACTGCGCCGCCTTGGCACCGACTACCTGGACCTGTACCAGGCCCACCGTTTCGACTACGCCACCCCGCTGGAGGAGACCCTTCGGGCCTTCGACGACCTGGTACGCCAGGGCAAAGTCTGCTACATCGGCGTCTCGGAGTGGCGCGCCGACGAGATCGAGCGGGCGCTCAAGATCGCCGGCGAGATGGGGCTCGACCGCATCGTGTCCAACCAACCGCAGTACAACATGATCTGGCGGGTCATCGAGTCCGAGGTCATCCCGGTGTGCGAGCGCGAGGGGCTGGGGCAGGTCGTGTTCTCTCCCATCGCCCAGGGAGTGCTCACCGGCAAGTACCTGCCGGGGCAGGCTCCGCCGGAGGGCAGCCGCGCCACTGACGAGAAGAGCGGCGCCGGTTTCATCAAGCGCCTGATCGACAACGAGGAACTGCTGGCGCGGGTGCAGCAGCTCAAGGGGCTCGCCGACGAGGCGGGCTACAGCATGGCCCAACTGGCTGTGGCGTGGGTGCTACAGCACCCCAACGTGTCAGCGGCCATCATTGGCGCTTCCCGCCCAGAGCAGGTGCGCGACAACACCAGCGCCAGCGGCGTCACACTCGACGCCGACCTGATGCGCCGCATCGACGAGATCCTTGGCGACTCGATCCAGCGCGATCCGGCCCACACCGTCAGCCCCGCGCAGCGTCCCTAGTCTCCGGCTGGTCGACCGTCGGCGCGATGCGGTCCGGCCACGTGGCGCTGCCCGCCGATTCGCAAGATTCGGAAGGGAGCGAAAACGCGCGTGTCCCCGGTGGGGGCCGACCCGGCGTCGGCTCCCACCGGCCCGCCCCGGCAAAGGCCACTGGCTACCGCCGCGGCGCGGGGCCTGCCTGGCGGCTCTCCAACGCACCAGTGGGCTGTGGAAAACGCCCTCACCTTCCCCGGGCTTGCCGCGGCTGTCTTGTGGTCGGTTGACCAGCGGCGCAGCGCCCGGCCGCAGCCGCACGGGCACGGCAAAAGCGCGACGTTTCCCGCTTTCCGGGCGCACCCGCGGTGTTCCCCTGCCGGCGGCGAGGGGCCGAAGACGGGCGGCGGGCAGACCTCAGTCGGCGGTTTCGTCGAGGCTCATGGTGTAGACCGTACGGTCCCCTTCCAAGAGCGTGACCTGCTCGGCCCCGGCCTCGCGCAGCTCACGCCAGGTCTCGCCCAACCAGCTCTCGGCGTCGCCACGTGAAGAGAACAGCTCCGCGGGCAGCGACTCGTTAGCTCCGCTTTCCACGACGGTTCCCGCAGCGGTCTCGTAACGCCAGCTCCACGCCATGGCGCCTCCTCTCTCGACCGGGTTCGACGTATCGAGCCTAGCGGCACTGCCAGCGCGTGGGTTGCTACCTTGCGGGAGTGCGTATCCGTTTTTCCGGGACCGGTGGTCCCGCAGGCTGGCCCGCCCCCAACTGTCGCTGCGCGTCGTGTAACCGGGCGGCGGTGGATCGACGGCTACCCGTGCGGGTGATGGTAGACGAGAGATTTCCCGTGCCGGCGCCGGAAGTGGGGGTTCCCCGCCTCTCGGGGGCCGGCTACCGGGTCACCGCCCTGCCGTACGGCACCCGTATCGACGCTCCCGAGGGCGGACGTCTGCTCTACAGCAGGCCTGACGCCCAACATCACCTCACTGAGACGGTGGCCCCGCCCGAAGGGCACGCCTCTGCCGAGGTGGATCTGGCGCTGGTCGACGTGGTGGAGGCTCCGGAAACGATCGGGGCGCTGCGGCGCGCCGGAGTTGTGGGGATGACCACGGCTGTCGTCGCCATTGGCGGTGACCATCGGGTGCACTCCCCCGCCGAGTTCGCACGGCGCGCCAAGCTGTGGGGGGCGCTGGCCCCCTCTGACGGCCAGGTCCTGTCGTGTCCGCCGTCAACGTGGCCGCCGCCGCGCGTGCGGGGGCCGCACCGCATGCTCGTCACCGGCGGGGCGCGTTCAGGCAAGTCCGCCGAGGCCGAGCGGCGGCTGTTGGGAGAGCCCGACGTGACCTATCTGGCCACCGGCCCCAAGAGCGACAGTGACCCCGCCTGGGCCCAACGGGTGGCCGCCCACCGCCAGCGCCGGCCGTGGTGGTGGCGCACCGAGGAGACCCTCAACGTGGTAGGAGTCCTCGACGCTGCCGAAGGCGCGGTGCTGTTCGACTGCGTGGGCACCTGGCTGGCCGGAGTCATGGGCGAATGCGGACTGTGGGAGGACCCACCGCCGGGGGGTGCCGCGGCCGAGGTGGCGGCCCGTATCGAGGAACTGGTGGCGTCGTGGCGGCAGTGCACGGCCCGGATCGTGGCCGTCACGAACGAGGTCGGCTCGGGGGTGGTGCCCGCGACGGCCTCCGGCGGGATGTTCCGCGACCTCCTGGGGCGGTTGAACCAACGCCTGGCCGCCGAGTCGGAGGAGGTCGTCCTGACCGTGGCCGGTCGCGTTACCCGACTGCCGTGAAGTGGGGCGCGACCGCTGCGGCGGGACTGGGCATGGCTCTGGGAACGCTCACCGCGATCCCGGTGCCCGGCGGGCGTGTAGATCGCAACGTGGCCGCGTGGGCGATGGCCCTGGCCCCCGTGGTGGGGCTGCTGCTGGGAGGGCTCGCCGCGCTGGTGCTCCTGGTGGCCGAAGCGGTGGGACTGCCGGGGACGCTGGGAGCCGCACTGGCGGTGGCGGCGCTGGCGGTACTGACCCGCGGGCTGCACCTGGACGGCATGGCCGATCTCGCCGACGGGCTGGGAAGTGCCCGCCCCGCCGCTGAGGCGCTGGAGATCATGCGGCGTTCCGACATCGGACCCTTTGGCGTGATCACGCTGGTATGTGTGCTGCTCATCCAGGTCTTGGCGCTGGGGAGCCTAGCGGAGACCTCGTGGGCGAGCGCCGCCTTGGGCGTGATCACAGCGGTAACCGCCGGACGGCTGGCGATCACCTGGGCCTGCACCGGACGGGTTCCCTCAGCGCGTCCCGAGGGGCTAGGGGCGTTCGTGGCGGGCACGGTGCCGGTATGGGCGGCGGCGCTGGTGACCGTGGGGCTGCTGGCGGTGGGCGCGGGCGGGATGGGCTATGCCCTCGCGCTGCTAGCGGGGCCGGCCGTGGCGTCCGGCCTACTGTGGCACGCGATCCGCCGGATCGGCGGTATCACCGGCGATGTGCTTGGCGCGCTCTCGGAGACCGCCACCACCGTGGCGCTGCTGGTGGCCGCGGCGACGGTGTGAGGGCGGGTCCCGGCGTCGCCGCCAAGGCCCTGTTCTCGCGGCTGGCCGCTCCAGCCCGGAGACCACCGCCGACGCGCCGGCCCACGCCAGGCACTGTGCTATGGCTCTGTCCATCGCGAGCGGCGCACGCGCGGGCGCCGTCTCTTGGCCCGACTCCTGGGCCCTCCGGGGGCGGTGGCCCCGTTGCGCGTGGGAGACACGCGCCGCCTCGCACGCCCAAGACACGCCCGCGCAAGGAACGCCCCGGTTGGCCGGCTTTGCCATGCTCGCCCTGCGCGGTGTTTCTATGAGGGGTCAAACCGGGACCCCCACTGTCGGTACTGTCGGCCGGGGGCTACGCGGCGACGGTGGGGACGCCGCGCGCCAGGGCAGCCCACCCCCGAGCAGCCGGCTCTCCGTCGCCGGCGGCGCCCCTCCCGCTTTTGCACCGGAGACGACCGTGGGAGCTCACTCGGATGCGCTGCGACACCTCACACTCCCTCGACCAACGCTGTGCGCTGGCCGAATGACTCTGAATCCGCTGTCAGGATCGTCACATTTTTTCACACCCCGCCGGTGGTGGGGTGGGCGCAGGCACCGATCGGGGTGACCTGTACCGGCCCGGCCAGTGACGGCGTGGCCAGCTACGCTGCCGAATCGGCGCGCAGCGCTGCCACGCCGGGAGCGGCGTATCCGGCCGCACGTCAAAAGGATTAGCATCGAGTGCGTGAGCACGTCGCTGTCAGTCATTACGGATTCCCCCACTTCACTGGACGTCGACGCGGTGATCGTCGGTTACCACAACGGGGCCGATGGGCCCCGCCCCGCATCCGGCGCTCATGCTGTTGACTCCGCCTTCACCGGTGGGCTCGCCGCCGCTTTGTCCCTGTTGGGGGCCAGTGGCGCGCTTGAGGAGGTACACACCGTCCCGGGTATGGGGGCGATACAGGCGCCCATTGTGGTCGCCGTGGGTCTGGGCGCGGCCGAAGACGGCGGCGCGACCACGGACACCCTGGCGCGTGCCGCCGGTGCTGCGCTCCGGTCGCTGGAGGGCAAGTCGCGGGTCGCGCTGGCGCTGCCGGCCGAAACCGCCGAACAGGCCGGCGCCGTCGGGTTGGGCGCGCTCCTGGGCAACTACTCGTTCGACCGTTACCGCAAGGACGACAAGACGGCGCGGCGCACCGGGACCCTGCTGCTGGTCAGCTCCGCCTCCGGGGCCGCTGCCGCGGCCGAGCGCGCCACGGTGCTGGCAGCCTCGGTGGGGCTTGCCCGCGATCTGGTCAACACCGCCCCCGCCGACCTCAGCCCTCAGGACCTAGCCGCCACCGCCGAAGAGGTCGCCGCCACCCACGGCCTGGAGGTGGAGACGCTCGACGAGCGAGCCCTGGCCGAAGGGGGCTATGGCGGGCTCACCGGCGTGGGGCAAGGCTCGGCGCAGCCGCCGCGGCTGGTGCGGCTGGCCTACTCCCACCCCGGCGCCGAGCACACCGTCGCCTTTGTCGGCAAGGGCATCACCTTCGACAGCGGCGGCCTGTCGCTGAAGCCCGCGGCGTCGATGGAGTGGATGAAGTCCGACATGGGCGGCGCGGCGGCGGTCCTGGCCGCGATGCGCGCCATCGCCGAACTGGCACCCAAGGTCAACGTGGTCGCCTACCTGGCTACCGCCGAGAACATGCCCAGCGGCACCGCCCAGCGCCCCTCCGACGTGCTCACCATCTACGGAGGCACGACCGTCGAGGTGCGCAACACCGACGCCGAGGGGCGGCTGGTCATGGCCGACGCCCTCGTCCGCGCCCATGAGGACCAGCCGGACCTCATCGTCGACGTCGCCACACTGACCGGCGCCCAACTGGTGGCGCTGGGCTCTCGAGTGTTCGGCGTGATGGCCAACGACGACGATGTCCGTGCGCGCGTGGTCACCGCCGCCGAGGAGGCCGACGAGGCTGCCTGGCCGATGCCGCTGCCCGAGGAGTTGCGCAAGGGGCTCGACTCCCCCGTGGCCGACATCGCCAACGTCGCCAACGACCGGTGGGGCGGGATGCTCAGCGCGGGAGTCTTCCTCAAGGAGTTCATCGCCGAGGGCGTCCATTGGGCCCACCTCGACATCGCAGGCCCGGCGTTCAACCAGGGCCAGCCCTATGGCCACACCCCCAAAGGCGGGACCGGTGCGGCGGCCCGCACCCTGGTGCGCATCGTTGAGAGCTACGGCGAGGCCACCGCGGCCGAACATTGACCACGCTGTCGGGTACGCCCCTACCGCACCCGGCCGCACCACCGTCTGAGCCAGACGCAACCGAAAACCGCGAACAAGGAGTGTCCTTCCCGTGAGTGAAAGCGGCGGTACCTTCGACCTCGTCGTCCTGGGCGGCGGCAGCGGCGGCTATGCAGCCGCGTTGCGCGCCTCCGAGTTGGGCATGAGCGTCGCCCTGATTGAAAAAGACAAGGTCGGCGGCACCTGCCTGCATCGGGGCTGTATCCCCACCAAGGCGCTACTGCACTCGGCTGAGGTCGCAGAAAACGCCCGCGAGAGCGAAACCTTCGGCGTGCGGGCCACGTTCGAGGGTATCGACATGGATGCCGTCAACAAGTACAAGGACAAGGTGGTCAGTGGCCTCTACAAGGGGCTCAGCGGGCTGCTCAAGGCACGTCAGATCACGGTGGTCCAGGGCGAGGGCAAGCTCACCGGCACCGACCAGGTCACCGTTGACGGCACGGTCTACCAGGGGCGCACCATCCTGCTGGCCACTGGCTCGGTGCCCAAGACACTGCCGGGGCTGGAACTCGACGGCGAGCGGATCATCTCCAGTGACGACGCCCTCAAGCTCGACCGCGTCCCCGAGTCGGTGGTCGTGCTCGGCGGCGGCGTCATCGGAGTGGAGTTCGCCAGCGTGTGGCGCTCCTACGGCGCCGAGGTCACTATCGTGGAGGCGCTGCCCCACCTCGTCCCCGCTGAGGACGAGGCCAGCTCCAAGCTGCTGGAGCGGGCGTTCCGCAAGCGCGGGATCAAGTCCGAACTGGGCACGCCGTTCGAGTCGGTCAAGACCACCGGCGACGGGGTGCGTGTCACGCTGAGCAACGGCACCTCTCACGACGCCGAGATGCTGCTGGTGGCGGTGGGGCGCGGCCCTGTCTCCGAGGGGTTGGGCTACGCCGAGGCCGGCATCCGGATGGAGCGCGGCTTCGTGCAGGTCGACGAGAACCTGCACACGGGGGTCGGCAACATCTACGCGGTGGGCGACCTCATCCCCACCTTGCAACTGGCCCACGTCGGTTTCGCCGAGGGAATCTTCGTCGCCGAGCACATTGCCGGTCTGAACCCGCCGGCCATCGACTACGACGGGGTCCCGCGCGTGACGTACTGCGAGCCAGAGGTGGCCTCCGTGGGCATCACGTCCCAGACCGCACGCGAACGCGGCTATGAGATCACCGAGACGAGCTACAACCTGGCCGGCAACGGCAAGAGCCAGATCCTGCAAACCCAGGGCGCGGTGAAGGTCGTCGCAGAGAAGGACGGGCCGGTACTGGGCGTGCACATGGTGGGCAGTCGAGTGGGCGAACTCGTCGCCGAGAGCCAACTGATCTACAACTGGGAGGCGCTGCCCGCAGAGGTCGCCCAGCTCATCCATCCCCACCCCACCCAATCCGAGGCGCTGGGCGAGGCTCACCTCGCGCTCGCCGGCAAGCCGTTGCACGTCCACGACTGACACGTTGTGGAGCGGGCACGAGGGGTGCCCTCTCCGCGTCGTGTTCCGAAAGCTCAGCTAAGAGGAACTCATGCCGACTCCCGTTAATATGCCCGCGTTGGGTGAGAGCGTCTCTGAGGGCACTGTCACCCAGTGGCTGAAGAAAGAAGGCGAGTCCGTCGAGGTCGACGAGCCGCTGCTAGAGGTCTCCACCGACAAAGTCGACACTGAGATCCCGTCACCAGTCGCCGGGGTGTTGAGCCAGATCCTGGTAGCAGAGGACGAGACGGTCGAGGTCGGTGCCCAGATCGCGGTGATCGGCGAGGCCGGGGAGGCGCCCACCGAGGGCGGTGCCCCCGCGGTCGAGACGGTCGAGGAGCCCCCGGCGCAGGAGGCGCCCGCCCCCGCGCCTGCACCCGCACCTGAGCCCGCGCCCGCGCCACAGCCGGCGCCGCGGGCCGAACCCGAGCCACAGCCACAACCCGCTCCCGCTGCGGCTGCCCCCGCCGAGACGCGCCGCAGCCGTGAGGACATCACTCCCCCGGTTGACGTGGAAACGGTGAGCGCTACCGGGGCCGCAACGGGCACCGGCGCCGCCAAGGCCGAGACCGAAGCCGAGACCGAGGCCGGCGGTGGCGGCGAAGCTTACGTGACCCCCCTGGTGCGCAAGCTCGCCGCCGAGCAGGGCGTGGACCTGAGCACGGTCAAGGGCAGCGGCGTGGGCGGCCGAATTCGTAAGCAGGACGTCCAGGAGGCCGCCCGCCAGCAGCAGGAGCAGCGCGCCGCAACCGCCGCGCAACCGGCTCCGCCCACCGCAGCGCCCCAGCCGCGGCCCGTGGTCCCCGACACCACGCTGCGCGGTCGCACCGAGCAGATGACGCGGCTACGCCAAACCATCGCCGAGCAGATGGTGGAGTCGCAGCAGATCTCCGCTCAGCTCACCCAGGTGATCGAGGTGGACATCACCCGAGTGGCGCGGCTGCGGGAACAGGCCGCCGAGCAGTTCCGGGCCCGTGAGGGCGTGGAGCTGACGTTCCTGCCATTCTTCGCGCTGGCTACGATCGAGGCGCTCAAGACCCACCCCAAACTCAACGCGGTGATCGACAGCGCCAAGAAGGAGGTCACCTACCACAGCGTCGAAAACCTCGGTATTTCGATCGACACCGAACGCGGGATGCTCGCCCCCGTGATCAAGGACGCCGGCGATCTCAACCTGGGCGGGCTGGCCCGCAAGATCGTCGACCTGACCGACCGTGCCCACAACGGCGGGCTCAGCCCCGACGAACTCAGCGGCGGCACGTTCACCCTGGTCGATGCCGGCGCTGACGGGGCCTTGTTCCAGACGCCGATCATCAATCAGCCCCAGGTGGGCATCCTTGCCACCGGCGCCGTGGTCAAGCGGCCCGTGGTGGTCGACGATCCGCAGTTGGGCGAGGTCATCGCGGTGCGCTCGGTGGCCTACCTGGCGCTGAGCTACGATCACCGGCTGATCGACGGTGCCGACGCGGCGCGGTTCATGAACAGCGTCAAGGAGCGCCTGGAGGAGGGCGCCTTCGAGGCGGAACTGGGCTGAGCCGGGCCACGACGGGCGGCCCGCACCTGCCACGGGTCGGTAAAACGGCAGTGGGGTGGTACCCGGTTCGGGTACCACCCCACCTTTTCACCCCACCAATCACCATCCCCTGATGATCCCCATCACCAAGGTCTGTGTGCCGACGGCCCGGGGGCCGTGCAGCCAGCCTCGTCCGTTGGTTTCCCTCGGATGAGGCTTACGATACTCAGCGTAATGCATGAACAACGTTCCGCGCACCTACTGAGCCAAATTTTTCTCCCGAATCTGTAAGGGCACTGCTACCGATGTGGCGGCACCGGCAGGAATCGCAGCAGCGGATGTGGGTAGGCGCCTCAGCGTGAGAATCGCTATCAGTGGAGCATCAGGACTCATCGGCAGCGCCTTGCGCAGCTCGCTGGCCCAGGACGGCCACGAGATCATCCGGCTCGTCCGCCACGAGGCCCATGGCGGTGGCGAAGCCGAGTGGGACCCCGAGCGTGGCTACGTCGACGAAGCGCGCCTAGCCGGCTCCGACGCCGTGGTCCACCTCGCGGCGGCCCCCATCGGGCCGACCCGCTGGACCGCGCGGCGCAAGCGCCTCCTCAGGGACAGCCGAATCAAGGGCACCCGCACTCTAGCGACGGCGGTGGCCGGCATGGACCACCCGCCGAAGCGGTTGATCTCAGCGTCGGCGGTGGGCTTCTACGGCGATACCGGCACCACGGCCACGACGGAGGCCGCCTCCCAAGGGGAGGGATTCCTGGCCAACCTGGTGAACGAGTGGGAAGAGGCCACGGAACCGGCCCGCGCCGCCGGGGTGTCGGTGGCCCACTCGCGCACCGGTGTGGTGGTGGCGCGCTCAGGCGGGCTGCTGGGGTTCTTGCTGCCGCTGTTCAAGGCCGGCTTGGGCGGGCGGGTCGGCAGCGGCCGGCAGTACATGAGCTGGGTATCGCTGGACGACGCAGTGGGCGCGTTGCGCTTCCTGCTGGACCACCCCGACATCACAGGGCCGGTCAACGTGACCGCACCGGAACCGACCACCAACGCCGCCTACACCAAGGCGCTGGGGCGGGTGCTGCACCGGCCTACCGTGACGGTGGCGCCGGCACCGGCACTGCGGCTGGCCGTGGGGGAATTCGCCGACGAATGCGTGTTGGTCAGTCAGCGAGTGGTACCTGAACGTCTATTGGCGGCCGGTTATTCCTTCCGCCACCCCGATATCGACAGTGCGCTATCCGACATCATGGGCCGATGAGCCTCGGGCGTAAGCTGGGGGCGTGAGTGAACTCGTCTATACCTGGCTGGGCGAGACTCCCGTCCCCTACAAGGAGGCATGGGAGTTGCAACGGCTGCTGCACCAGCGCCGTGTCGCCGGCCTGATCCCCGACACGGTTCTGCTGCTGGAGCACGAGCCGGTGTACACGGCTGGTAAGCGCACCGGGAAATGGGATCGCCCGCTCGCCGATCCCGGCGCCCCCATCTACGACATCGACCGGGGCGGCAAGATCACCTGGCACGGGCCCGGTCAGCTCACGGTGTACCCCATCGTCGGTCTGGCCGATCCCATCGACGTCGTCGCCTACGTCCGCCTGCTGGAGGAGGCGATCATCCGCACCATCGCCGAGTTCGGGCTGGTGGGTAAGCGGGTTGAGGGGCGCAGCGGGGTGTGGCTCGAAGCCGACCCCGCGCGAGGGCTGCTTGAGCGCAAGGTGGCCGCGATCGGCTGCCGCGTCTCACGCGGGGTCGGAATGCACGGCTTCGCGGTCAATTGCGACAATGATCTTTCCTGGTTTGACCGGATCGTGCCGTGTGGCATCTCCGACGCCGGAGTGACGTCGCTGTCACAGGAGTTGGGGCGCGAGATCGGGGTGCACGACATCCTGCCCGGAACCGAGCGGCACCTGGCCGAGGTGCTGGGCGCGAGCGGCTACCGCCGTGGCGAGGAGATCCCCGAACCGCAGGAGGCGACCGAGTTGGCCGGTGCGCGCGGGGGAACGGGCAGCGCTTGAGACGACGAACTTCCCCACGAGGGACCATGGACGAGCGAAGAGGAAGGGGCAGGCGTTGACCGTCGCTCCCGAGGGCCGCAGGCTACTGCGGATCGAGGCACGCAACAGCGAGACACCCATCGAGAAGAAGCCGCCGTGGATCAAGACCAAGGCGAAGATGGGTCCGGAGTACACCCAGCTCCATTCGTTGGTGCGCCGCGAGGGGCTGCACACGGTGTGCCAAGAGGCGGGCTGCCCCAACATCTACGAATGCTGGGAAGACCGTGAAGCCACCTTCCTCATCGGCGGCGACCAGTGCACGCGGCGCTGTGACTTCTGCCAGATCGCTACGGGCAAGCCCAGCCCACTGGACCGGATGGAGCCGCTGAAGGTCGCCGAGTCGGTGCGCACCATGGAGCTGCGCTACGCCACCGTCACCGGTGTGGCCCGAGACGATCTCGACGACGGCGGGGCGTGGCTCTACGCCGAGACGGTGCGCAAGATTCACGAGCTCAACCCCGGTACCGGCGTCGAGGTGCTCATCCCCGACTTCGACGCCAACCCCGAGCAGTTGGCCGAGGTCTTCGGTTCGCGCCCGGAGGTGCTGGCCCACAACATCGAGACGGTGCCGCGGATCTTCAAGCGCATCCGTCCCGGTTTCCGTTACGAACGCTCGCTGGAGGTCATCAGGCGGGCGCGCGACGAGGGACTGGTGACCAAGTCCAACCTCATCCTGGGGATGGGCGAGGAGCGTCATGAGGTCAGCCAGGCAATGCGTGATCTGCACGACGCGGGCTGCGATCTGCTGACGATCACCCAGTATCTGCGCCCCTCGAAGCTGCACCACCCCATCGACCGGTGGGTCAAGCCCGAGGAGTTCGTCGAGCTGAACACCGAGGCCGAAGAGATCGGCTTCCTCGGCGTGATGTCGGGGCCGCTGGTGCGCTCGTCTTACCGCGCTGGCCGGCTGTACCAGCAGGCCGTGGAGCGGCGCGAAGCCCCCGCGGCCGCGAGAAGCTGACCCCTGCCCCGTCTCGCCAACGGCGACGGCCCCGCGAGGTCGTGACCAAGCTGAAACGGCTGTCGCGGGGCCACGTTTCCCCCTCGCCGTCCTGTTCGCCCTATCCTTGAGGCATGGCGAAGCAGCCCAAGGACTCCAGTACCAGCCCGGCGACCACACAGCAGGGCAAGGGCGGCGGCGAGAAACAGCCCGGCCGTCTTAAGCAGATCGGCATGGTGGCCAAGGTGGTCCACCAGCAAAGCCCCCGCACGATCCCCATCGCCGTCGGGATCGCGCTGGGGGTGCTGGCGGTGGCCATCGTGGGCGGGCTCATCTTCGGCTACTGGATGTATTGGCTGCCTTTCGGCGTGCTGGTCGCGTTCCTGAGCGGGTTCCTGTTCTTCTCTCGCAGCGCACAGCGCCTCCAGTACCAGATGCTCGAAGGTCAACTGGGCGCGGGCATGGCAGTGCTGGAGAACATGCGCGGGGACTGGTCGGTCGAGCCGGGCGTTAACGGCAACCGCAGTATGGACATCGTCCACCGCGCCGTGGGGCGCCCCGGTATCGTCTTGGTGGGCGAAGGAGACCCACAGCGGCTCAAGCCGCTGATCGCGGCCGAGAAGAAGCGGCTGTCCCGGGTGGCCTACAACACCCCGATCTACGACGTGCAGGTCGGCAACGCCGAGGGGCAGGTCCACATCGCGAAGTTGCAACGCAGCATGGTGAAACTGCCGCGTAATCTCGGCAAGGCCGAGGTGGCCGAGCTCCGCTACCGCCTCAAGGCGCTGCCGCCGGCGATGCAAATGCCCAAGGGGCCGATGCCGCGCGGCGCGAAGATGCCCAAGATGCCCAAGTCACAGAATCAGTGACGTGCCCGCCGCGGCCGGGGGCGTCTTCCGGCCGGGCGGTCAGATCCGCTGGGTGACGGTTCCTGCGGCGCGATCGTGCAACCCCCGTTCGTCGCGGTCGTAGATGACAGCGGGGATCACCAGGCACAGCAGGATGGTGCGCACGAGCACGGCGAGGGGATAGAAGAGCTGCCGCTCTCCGGTGGCGGCTACCCGGATACCGACCAGGCGCTTACCCACAGTCGTGCCGATGAGGGTCAGCAGCACGACGTTTTCCAGCGCGAAGATGACGAGCGCGGCGTTGGCCACGGCGGTGAGGTCGTCGACGAACAGGCGGGCCAACGCCAGCGAGAGCAGCCAGTCGATGAGCACGCCGACGAAACGGCGCCCAAATCCGGGGATGGAGCCAGGCCCTGTCCTGGGCATGCCCAACCGGTTGCCGCGGTAGTAAAACGGCGGCTCAGTGCCCCCGCCGCGACCGGCCTGATCGTCTCTGTCGCCCATAGCTCACACGGTACTGGGAGCCACGCGCCCTCCGGGCCAAGCCTCGCACCCGGCGGTCCGGAATGCCGTGATATCGGTTACAAGTGTGGTCGGAACGGCTGTTATGCGGACTCCAACCGCTTCCGTAACATGGGCGAAACATCGGAGACATGATTGGGAAACCGACCCGTCCTAGCTTCGAGATCGCACGTCAAGAGGTAACCGAGGGCCACGCCCCAGAGGACTTCTTACAGCCGCACGGAGGTACGTTTTGTTCAGCAGCGCCGAAGAGGCCCTCGCTTTTATCCGCAACGAGGACGTCAAGTTCCTCGACGTTCGCTTCACTGACCTGTTCGGTGGGGTTAACCACGTGTCGATCCCGACCGAGAGCGTCAGCGAGAAGACGTTCACTGAGGGTCGGATGTTCGATGGCTCCTCCATCCGCGGATTCCAGGCGATCCATGAGTCAGACATGCTCCTGCTGCCTGACCTCAGCACGGGGGTTCTGGACCCCTTCCGCGAGCACAAGACGCTGAACATGACGTTCTTCGTCCATGACCCGTTCACGCTGGAGTCCTACAGTCGGGACCCGCGTAACGTCGCTCGGAAGGCTGAGGCTTACCTGAAGAGCAGCGGGATCGCTGACACCGCATTCTTCGGCCCGGAGGCCGAGTTCTACATTTTCGACGACGTGCGCTTCGACACCAAGCCCAACACCGGCTACTACGCGATCGACTCGATCGAGGGTGCCTGGAACACGGGCTCGGCGCGTGAGGGGGGCAACCTCGGCTACCGGCCCCGCTACAAGGGCGGCTACTTCCCGGTCGAGCCGGTTGACCACTACAGCGACCTGCGTTCGCGCATGGTCCGCACCATGATCGAAGCCGGCTTGAACGTCGAATTGCAGCACCACGAGGTCGGCACCGCCGGCCAGGCCGAGATCGGCATCGAACTGGGCACGCTGCTCCAGGAGGCCGACCGGGTCCAGCTCTACAAGTACATGGTCAAGAACGTGGCCAACGCGGCCGGCAAGACGGCCACGTTCATGCCCAAGCCGCTCTTCGGCGACAACGGCTCGGGGATGCACTGCCACCAGAGCCTCTGGAAGGACGGCGAGCCGCTGTTCTTCGACGAGTCGGGCTATGCTCAACTCTCCGACGTGGCGCGCCACTACATCGGTGGTCTGCTCAAGCACGCCCCCTCGCTGCTGTCGTTCACCAACCCCACGGTGAACTCCTACCACCGCCTGGTTCCGGGCTACGAGGCGCCGATCAACCTGGTGTACTCGCAGCGCAACCGCTCGGCGTGCATCCGCATCCCGCTCACCGGCACCAGCCCCAAGGCCAAGCGCCTGGAGTTCCGGGTTCCCGACCCTTCGGCCAACCCGTACCTGGCCTTCTCCGCGATGCTGATGGCCGGCATCGACGGCATCAAGAACAAGGTCGAGCCGCCGGAGCCGGTCGACAAGGACCTCTACGAGCTTCCCCCGGAGGAGGCCAACGACATCGCCAAGGTTCCCGCCTCGCTGGAAGAGGCGCTGGACAACCTGGAGAACGACCACGAGTACCTGCTCGAAGGCGGCGTGTTCACCGAGGACCTCATCGAGACCTACCTCGACTACAAGCGCACCGAGGAGATCGACTCGCTGCGGCTGCGCCCGCACCCGCGTGAGTTCGAGCTCTACTACGACATCTAAGACAGTGGCCCCGCCGGCCTGGGACGTTGTCCCGCATCCCTATGGGGTCGGGGACAGCTCCCCGCGCCGGCCCTTGCCAGTCGTCTTCTGCTCTCACACGCGCACGGCAGGCACCGTGTGAGAGTGCCAAGTCCCCGCTGTAGGGCAACTACGGCGGGGGCTTTGTCGTGCGGAGACCACGGCTGCACGAGAGGCGACAGCGCCGAGCACGTGCGGCGCCGACTCTCGGGGCACCAAGCCGGCTGAATGCGCCCCAGACGCTATGCCGCTGTTGGGAAAAGGAAACCGGGATCAGGTTCGGGGCCTCAGGGGGCACAGCGAAGCCCATGAGCCACCGTGTGACGCATGCGGTCCCTAACGCCACTCATCCGGCATGACGAAACCCTCGGGCGCAGGTAAGGCCCGAGGGCGCGTCGAAGGTGGGAAACTCTACAGGAGGCCGCTCTTCACGTCGCGCAGGAACGAGGTCCAGGCGTCGGACGAATACTCGATGTGGCCCTGTTGTCGATTCTGAGTATCCCTGACCAGGATCGTTTCCCCCTCAGCCACCTCGACACAGCTCCCCTGCGAGGCACTGTAAGTGCTCTTGTGCCACTGCGGGTCACTCTTGATAGTTATCGAGTTCTTCCTTCACCTTCCTGATCAGATCCCGGCTCGCGCGAGTTGAGAGAGCTTCAGCCTGGAGGAGCCCGAAGACGGCAGTGCAGTGCTGTATTCGCATCATCTCATCCATCAGTTGCTCCCCTCCCATGTGCTCCGCTGAGGCGACCACAGGCTTGTCCGGGAACGTATAGATCCGGAACGGTCCCGAACCTCCATGATGGAACGGGGGACACGGCGGTACTACCTGAAGACGTAGGACGCTTCGCTCCACCAGGTGCAGCAAGCGGTCCAACTGTTGTTTGAAGGCTTCGACTCCGCCAACCGGTCGCTCGATGACCGTGGCCTCCACAACCACTGAGAGCTTCGGAGCAGGCCACTGTGATGCGGCGCTACATTCGGACCCACGTCTCGTCGCCCCCGTCAGAGGTCTATGACCTGGCCCACTGTCTGGACGCGCTCGTTCCGCAGATGTCGCTATCGCTGATGAACGGCATCGGAACGCTCATGGATGAGATCGGTGGGTGGCAGGAGCTGAGCCCGATCAATGGAACGCCGCTGCTGCACACCGGGCACGGCGACGTGCGCGAGCAAGGCGACATGGTCGCGTTGCTGACGCAGTACTGCCCGCGGTGGCAACCGGACACGGGACAGCCGCAGTCGGATCGTCGCCGATCACACAGCGCAGTTACCTAGAAAGGCCGTATCCATGGGTCAGGCCGCCCAGGCACCGTCGGGAACCCACGACTTCCTCGCTGATGAGCTGCGTCGCCGCAAGGCGGCCTTCGCCGTCGTCTCCGAGGTGTTCGAGCGCTACGGGTTCGACCCGTTGGAGCCCCCCGCCTTCGAGCGGCTGGAAGTCGTCACCGGCAAGTACGGGGAAGAAGCCAGCCAGCTACTGTTCAAAATCCTGCGGCGCGGCGCCCACGAAGCCAGCGGGCAGGCCGACCTGGCCCTGCGCTACGACCACACGGTGCCGCTGGCGCGCGTCATCAGCACCCATGGGGCGAAGCTGCCCTCGCCCTATAACTCGTCAACAGCCGCGAAGCCCTGAACGGGCTGCTTGAGGTCTACGGCATCGCCGTCGAGCACGGCGACGGGGTCTTGGCCACCCTCGACAAACTCGACAAGATCGGCGACGAGGGCGTCGTCCTTGAGCCACCAGCTCCATCGGGCGGCCACCGCTGAGGGCCGTCGACTCCGCCTAGCTCTGCTGATCTACGAGCCAGCGACGCTCCCGCCATAGAGCCGGGCTACGGCGGGAGCGTCGCGTTATGAGGGACCGTCGCTGACGCTAGGCGCGCACGCCGGTCTCCACGGGCAGGCCGGCCTCGACCCAGTCTTGGATGCCCTCGCGGTACTTGCGCACGCCGGTGTAGCCGAGGTGCTCCAGTTTGGTGGCCACCGCTTGGCTGTTGCCGCAGGCGGGGTTGGAGCAGTACACGACGATGTCGGCGTGCTTGTCGGGCAGCAGCGTGCCGGCCCGGTCGGCCACCTGGTTCTCGGTCAGCTCTACGGCTCCCGGCAGGTGCTGCTGCTCGTAGTGGGAGCCGCCGAGGGTGTCGACGACAGTCACGGTGCCGGCGTCGATCCGGGTCTTGAGCTCGTCGCGGGTGATCAGTGCAGTCATAAAACTCCCCTATCCGGACTGTGGTCCGCTTACTGCTGTAACAGTAGCGGACCATGGTCCGGTTGTCTAGTACGCTTGGGGACGTGACCGACGAGCTGCAACAGATCGCGAGCCAGCCGCCGCGGGAGCGCGCTGACGCCGCCCGCAACCGGCTGCGTGTCCTGGAGGCCGCGGCCCGCCTGTTCGCCGAGCACGGCGTCGAGAGGGTGACGATGGACGCGGTGGCCCAGGCCGCGGGCGTGGGCAAGGGGACGGTGTTTCGCCGCTTCGGCGACAAGTCGGGGCTGGCCCTGGCCCTACTTGACGAGCGCGAACGTGAACTCCAGCAGGCGGTCCTCTCCGGTGAGCCACCCTTGGGCCCGGGAGCGCCCGCCAAGGAGCGCGCCCTGGCGTTCCTGGACGCCTACGTCTCCTATCTGGCCGACCACCTGGAGCTGATCCGGCTCTCCGAGACCGCCACGCCGGGAGCCCGCTACCGCATCGGCGCTTACCGCTTCTGGCACCGCCACCTGGCGATCCTGTGCGCCGGCACCGGCGACCCCGACTACCTGGCCCACGCGCTGCTGGGCACGGTCGACGCCGACCTCGCTACGGTGCTGCGCGAGGAGGGCTACACCTGGGAACGCATCCGGCGGGGAGTCCGCGACCTGGCCGAGCGGGTTCTGGGGTAAGGCACGGCCATTCGTGGTCAAAGCCGCGGCGGTGGAGCGCTGCCGGTTCGGGCAGAGCGCGCTAAGACAGGGCCGGGGTGTCTACCCCGCCCCCGTCGCGTGGACGACTCCCCTCCCCCACCGGCGAGGGGCAGGACCGGCGGCCGAGCGAGTGCCCGTGGCCGCCGGTGCCGGTCATGTTCCTACATGCCGCCCATCTCTCCCATGTGGTCCATGTTCTGCGCACCGTCCATCCCTGGCACCTGTTCCTGGACCGTGGCCTCGACGGTGACCTCTCCGGCCTCCCGGAACCGCAACCGCAGGGGCACGGTGTCGCCGACCTGCAACTCGTCGGGCTCCAGCAGCATCAGGTGCAGACCACCGCTCTCGAAACGCACCGTTTCGCCGCCGCCGACGGCGATCTCGTCCTGGCGCTGCATCTGGGCCATGTCGTCGTCGTGGACGGTATCGTGCATCTGCACCTCCCGCGCCGCCTCGCTGGTCACGCCGGTGAGCGTGTCGCCGGCGCCGCCGGAGTTGTCGATGGTGAGGTAGCCCGCGGCGACATCGGGGTTGGCGGGCAGGCGCACGACCGCCTCGCTCACCGAGATCTCGCTCGTGCTCTGGCAGGCGGTCAGCAGGGCCAACGCCAGCAGGGCGGCCCCGCCACGCACACCGGCAGTGGAGGTCGTCGTGTTCCTCATCACGCCTCCTGCTCCAGCAGCATCCGCAGATCTTCGGTCATCGCCGCCGGCTCGGTGCCGTAGCGCCACATCAGTTGCGAGCGCCCCTCGGGGGAGAACAGCAGGACTTGGCTGCCGTGGCCGACCTGGTAGTCGCCGCTGCGGTCCTCGGACCGCTCGATGGAGACCCCAAGGTCGGCAGCGGCGGCGTCGATGGTGGCGAGCTCGCCGGTGAGGCCGATGAAGGACGAGTCGAAGCTGTCGAGCCACATCCGCATGACCTCGGTGTCGTCGCGCTGCGGGTCGGCGGTGACGAAGATCACTTGGAAGTGCTCGCGTTGCTCGGCGCTGAGCTTTTCGACGGCCTGGGAGATGTCGGCCATCGTCGTGGGACAGATGTCGGGACAGTTGGTGAAGCCGAAGAACACGGCGGTGAGCGTGCCGGCGGAGTCCTGTTTGAGGTTGTAGTCCTCGCCCTCGGTGGTGGTGAAGGTGGCGTCGGGCAGGGTGAAGGCGCCGGTGATCTCGGTGCCGTTGTAGGGCGACTCGTCACCCGGGCTGGGCTGCTGTTGCGCGCAGCCGGTGAGCATCGCCAGCAGAGCGAGACCGCCGGCGATGACAGTGGTGATCGTGCGCATGGCGCTCTTTTCCAAGGAACGTGCGTGGTCACACCCGCGGCGCGGGTAGTGCGGCTAGGACAGCGGGGCGCGGGCCGCGCCGACGGCGGCTTCAGGCCGCCACGGCCGGCAGCGGCGCGCGCGGCGCCGACCGTGGCGGGGCACGTTCACAGACGGTGTAGCGCAGCACCAGCAGCCGCAGTGCCAGCGCGGGCGCCACAGCGCGGCGCCGGGGCGCCGGCGCGGGCAGCGGGCCGGCGGTGACCGGCGGGAGGGCCAGCAGGACGGCGTGCAGCCAGCGCAGCACCGCCCACAGCGCCTTTTCTCCGGCGGCCAGCCACCAGCCGGTGACCATCGCGGCCCACACGTGGGCCAGCGCCATAGTGAGCGAGACGCCCTCGCTGGCGCCCGCGCCGCACAGGGGGCCGGGGTCGGCGGCCCCGGCGGGCGGGGCGGCGTGGGCCGTGGCGAACACCAGATGCAGGATCGCCTGCGCCGTCAGAAGCCCGACCGTCAGGGTCGTCCAGTTCTGCTGGCGCCCGGCGAAGGGGACAGTGAGCAGGGCGAGTGCGCCCCCGCTGCCGAGCAGCGCGATCGCCGGGGGCGCGCCGCCGCCGGCGAAGACGTGTCCGGCCAGTCCGAGCCCGACGCACACGACCGCGAAGAGACTCGCGCGCAGCAGGCGGAAGGTGAACTGGTCTGCGGACATAACGGTGCCATCATGGCATTGGTCGGGGCGGGGGTGGGTTCGGGGTGGTCTCGGGCGTGGCTGTCAGGTGGGGCGCTGTCTTAGGTTCTGTTTTTTGAACGGGCGGCGAGAGCGAGAGGTGGGCGCAAGCGGGCGAGCGTGCCTCGCAGGCTGCCGAGGTCGCGCAGCGATCGAGGCACACGCGAACGCAGACACCCCCACACTCCAGCCGTCCGCAAAACACAACGAGGGCTCAGTGGGCGGCGCCCATCTCTAGTGCCATGACGCCGAGGATGACCAAGACGACGCCGCCCACCTGAATCCAGGTGAGGCTGTCGCCGAGGAACAGGGCTCCGATGAGGGCGACCAGGGCGACGCCGACGGCGGCCCACACGCCGTAGGCCACGCCGATGTTCATGCCCTGCTTGAGCACGTGGGCCAGCAGGACGAAGGCGGCGACGTAGCCCACCAGGGTCACCAGCGAGGGGCCAAGGCGGGTGAAGCCCTCGGAGAAGCGCAGCGCGATCGTCCCGGTGACCTCACAGACGATGGCGCCGACGAGCAGCAGCCACGGCATCGAGCCCCCTTCTTCGGCGAGTCGCGGCTCGCCGGTGGCAGATGGATACGGGCGCACGAGGCCCCGGCGCCGGTTCGTAGGGGCGGCGCGGGCCTTGACAACGCGGGAAGGCTATCCGAACGCCGTTGGCCCCCGGCCGCGGGGGTGCGGCGGGGGCCAACGGTGCGGTGGCGGGAGCGCTATAGATTGGGCAGGTAGCGCTGGAGCTCGTAGGGCGTGACCTGGCGGCGGTACTCTTCCCACTCCGCCTTCTTGTTACGCAGGAAGAAGTCGAAGACGTGCTCGCCGAGGGTCTCGGCGACGAGTTCGCTGTTCTCCATGGCCCGGATGGCCTCGTCCAGGCTCTGCGGGAGGGGAGAGATGCCCATGGCGCGGCGCTCGGCGTCGGTGAGGGCCCACACGTCGTCTTCGGCGCCGGGGGGCAACTCGTAGCCTTCTTCGATGCCCTTGAGTCCGGCGGCGAGGATCACCGCGTAGGCGAGGTAGGGGTTGCACGAGGTGTCGAGGGAGCGGAACTCGATCCGGCTGGAGTTGCTCTTGCCCGGCTTGTACATGGGAACGCGCACCAGCGCGGAACGGTTGTTGTGGCCCCAGCAGACGTAGGCCGGGGCCTCACCACCGGCGCCGGCTGAGGCCGCCGCGTTGTCCCAGAGTCGCTTGTAGGAGTTGGTCCACTGGTTGCAGACCGCGGTGATCTCGGTGGCGTGGCGCAAAATGCCCGCGATGAAGCCGCGGCCGATCTTGGACAACTGGAACTCTTCGCCGGGCTCGTAGAAGGCGTTGCGGTCGCCCTCGAACAGCGACAGGTGGGTGTGCATGCCCGAGCCGGGGTACTCGGTGAAGGGCTTGGGCATGAAGGTGGCATAAACCCCCGACTCCATCGCCACCTCCTTCATGACCAGTCGGAAGGTCATGATGTTGTCGGCGGTGGTCAGGGCGTCGGCGTAGCGCAGGTCGATCTCTTGCTGGCCGGGACCGCCCTCGTGGTGGCTGAACTCCACCGAGATGCCCATGCTCTCCAGCATCACTATCGCGTTGCGCCGGAAGTCGTGGGCGCTGTTGTGGGGGGTGTGGTCGAAATAGCCCCCGGAATCGTTGGGCTCAGGCAGCTCGCCGTACTCCGGCTTCTTGCGCAGCAAGTAGAACTCCACCTCAGGGTGGGTGTAGAAGGTGAACCCAAGGTCGGAGGCTTTGCTGAGCTGTCGCTTGAGGACGTGCCTGGGGTCGGCGTAGCTGGGAGAGCCGTCAGGCATGAGGATGTCGCAGTACATGCGCGCGGTGCCGTGTGGCTCGTTACGCCAAGGCAGCACTTGGAACGTCGCGGGATCGGGCTGGGCCAGCATGTCGGCCTCGTGGACCCGCGCGAACCCCTCGATCGACGACCCGTCGAATCCAATGCCTTCGCTGAAGGCCGCCTCCAGTTCGGCCGGCGCGACGGCCACCGATTTAAGGTAACCGAGCACGTCGGTGAACCATAGACGCACGAACCGGATATCGCGCTCTTCTAGCGTGCGGAGCACGAATTCCTGCTGTCGGTTCACGGTCCACCTTCCTTATCGGAGTCCAGCCGCGTCTTACTACGTTGCTCCCTCTAGAGGCTAGTGTGCCCACTGCCCGTTTCACCGACGTTAACTCACAACGAAGCGCGGATCGGTCATCACCGGCCAAATCCGTCAGAATCGGCGAGGTTGTGGCCAGTGTTAACCCCCCGTACCGCCCCTCGACGGCGGCCGTTGCCCTAGTCTCGGTGGCGTGGCACAACTGCGGATCGCTCTGGCGCAAATCAACACCACCGTGGGAGACATCGAAGGCAACGCCGAACTCGTGGTGCGCTGGACCCGGCGCGCCACCGAGGAAGGGGCGCACCTGGTGGCCTTCCCCGAGATGACGCTGACCGGCTACCCGGTCGAGGACCTGGCACTGCGCGCCTCCTTCGTCGAAGCCTCTGCTCGGGCCGTAGGTGAGCTGGCCGCGCGGCTGGCCGCGGCCGGGTTGGGAGAGACCGCCGTCGTGGTCGGTTTCCTCAATGGCCGTGAGGATATGGCACACTCCCTGGGCGCACCTCGCAACGGGCTCGCTGTCCTGTACCAAGGCGAGGTGACCTTGGTCTCAGCCAAGCACCACCTGCCCAACTACGGCGTGTTCGACGAGTTCCGCTACTTCGTCCCCGGGATGACGCTGCCCGTGGTCCGGGTGCGCGGCGTCGACATCGCCATGGTCATTTGCGAGGACCTATGGCAGGAGGGCGGTCCGGCGGCGGCCGTGCGCGCCTCGGGCGCCGGCCTGCTGCTGGTGCTCAACGGCTCCCCCTACGAGCGCGACAAGGACGATGCCCGCCTGGAGCTGTGCCACCGGCGTGCCCGCGAGGCCGGCTCCGCGTTGGCCTATGTCAACCTCGTGGGCGGCCAAGACGAACTCGTCTTCGACGGTGACTCCCTGGTAGTCGACGCCAACGGAAGCCTTGTGGCGCGCGGGCCGCAGTTCGAGGAGGCGCTGCTCGTCACCGATCTGGAGTTGCCGGCGGGCAGCGAGCCCGCCCCTAGCTCGCTCAGCGCCGGCGCCACCGGCATCGCGATCCGCGGCCACACCCTGTCTGAGACGCCGGTGCCCAGCTACGCGCCGCGGCCGGCCCCGTTAGCCGAGCGGCTGGCGGACCCGGCTGAGATCTATGCCGCGTTGGTGCTGGGCACGCGCGACTACGTGCGCAAGAACCGGTTCGGTTCGGTGCTGTTGGGGCTGTCCGGCGGCATCGACTCGGCGCTGACGGCGACGATCGCTGTGGACGCGCTGGGGCCCGACCTCGTGCACGCCGTGCTGATGCCCAGCCGCTACTCCAGCGATCACTCGATCGACGACGCTGAGGAACTGGTGCGCCGGCAAGGTGTGCACAGCCGGACCGTGGCGGTGGGCCCCATGGTCGACGCCTTCGAGGCGGCCATCGACGTCGACGGGCTGGCGGCCGAGAACCTGCAAGCGCGGGTGCGGGGGCAACTGTTGATGACGCTGTCCAACCAGGAGGGGCACCTGGTGGTGACCACCGGCAACAAGAGTGAGTTGGCCACCGGTTACTCCACGCTCTACGGCGACTCGGCCGGCGGGTTCGCGCCGATCAAGGACGTGTGGAAGACGATGGTGTGGGAGCTGGCCCGGTGGCGCAACGCGCAGGCGCAGGCGGCGGGCCGGCAGGCGCCGATCCCGGAGAACTCCATCGTCAAGCCGCCCAGCGCCGAACTGCGGCCCGGCCAGCTCGACACCGACTCGCTGCCGGACTACCCGGTGCTGGATGCCCTGCTGGACGACTACGTCGGCACCGACCTGGGCCGCGCTGAGCTCATCGCCGCCGGGCACGACGAGAAGCTGGTGGACCGGGTGATCCGGCTGGTCGACCGCGCCGAGTACAAGCGGCGCCAGTACCCGCCGGGCCCCAAGGTGAGTAAGCGCAACTTCGGCCGCGACCGGCGGTTGCCGATCACCAACCGGTGGAGCGCGCCCTCGGGGACGTAAGCGCTGCGGCCCCAGCGAAGTAGCCATGTCGGAGGATGGCTGTGACCAGGGACGACAGCCAATCCCGGCACGGTCGAAGCGGCGGCGGCAATGAAAATGTAATCCCACGGCCGCTGAGGGGCACCCCTCACTACTACACCCGGTAGTAATGTGCGGGGCATGGACATCGTCTACTCGATATTCGTCTTCCTGCACCTGTTGGGTATGGCCGGCATCATCAGCGGTTGGCTCATGCAGCTCATCACCGGCAACGCCAAGTCCGGCAAGGTGTTGCTGCACAGCTCGCTGTTGCAGGTGGTCACCGGCTTAGTGCTGGTGGGCCTGGCCGAGATGAGCGACGCCACGGTCGACCACGCCAAGATCGCGGTCAAGCTCGTCGTGGGGGTGATCATCGCCGTGCTGGGCGTGTTGAACGTGCGCACCCCCACCACGCGCCTGGCGACGGCCGCAGGCGTGCTCGCCGTTATCAACGTGGCCGTCGCCGTCTTCTGGTAAGCCCTGCGAACACGGTGTCGCCAGCTCAGTCGTCGTAGAAGACCCGCTCCATAACCCCCCGTGCCCTGCGCGTAATGCGCCGGTAGTCCTCAAGGAGGAGTTCGGCTGGGCCCGCGTCTTGCCCCTCCTGGACGCGGTAGCCCAGCGCTCCGGCGATGGCGGAGCGTTCCCGCAGATCGGTGGGGATCGAGTCGCTGCTCTTGCCGCGCACCAGCGTGATCGCTCCCCTGACGCGGGCCGCCATGCGCCAGGCACTGTCCAAGATGGCGGCATCCTCAGGGTCGAGCAGCCCCTCTGTCGTGGCGACCATGAGCGCCCCCAGGGTCTGGGTGGTGCGCAACTGCGGAATCTCGTGGGCGTGACGCAACTGGATGAGCTGGGCCACCCATTCCACGTCGGACAGTCCGCCGCGACCCAGCTTGGTGTGCAGGGTCGGGTCGGTGCCGCGCGGCAGCCGCTCGGCTTCCATACGCGCCTTGAGGCGGCGGATCTCGCGGACGGTGGTGCTGTCGATGCCGCCGGCGGGATAGCGGATCGGGTCGATCATGGCGGTGAAGCGCTCCCCCAGGCCGGCGTCGCCGGCCACCGGCACGGCGCGCAGCAGCGCCTGACTCTCCCACGACGAGGACCAGCGGGTGTAGTAGGCCGTGTAGGACTCCAGGGTGCGCACCATCGGCCCGCTCTTGCCCTCGGGGCGCAGGTCGGCGTCGACCAGCAGCGGCGGGTCGGCCGCGGGCAGCTCCAGCAGCCGGCGCAGCTCCCGCACCACCGCGTTGGCCGTCTCGGTGGCCGCCGCGGTGGCCACGCCCGGCAGGGGCTCGTGGACGAACATCACATCGGCGTCGCTGGCATAGCTCAGCTCGCTGCCGCCGAAACGCCCCATCGCCACGACACACAGCCGGGTGTTGAGCTGCTCGCCGCACCGACGCTCGACCTCGGCGGTAGCCGTACGCAGCGCCCCCTCGATGGTGACGGACGCGACCGCCGTGAGGGCGTTGCCGACCACAGAGATGTCACTGACGCCCAGCAGGTCGGCCGCAGCCGTACGCAGCAGCTCACGACGGCGCAAGGCCCGCAGGGCAGCCACCGTGTTCTCCGGGGAGCCGTGACGGTGCAGCGCGGAGGCCGCTTCGGTGGCCAGGGTGGCGTTGGGGCGCGGGGCAAGGTCGGCGTCGTCGCTGAGGATCGCCACGGCCTCCGGGGCGCGCAGCAGCAGATCCGTGGTGTATTTGCTGGTGCCCAGGAGCCGCGCCATGCGTTCGGCGACGCGGATGTCGTCGCGCAACAGCCGCAGGTACCACGGGGTCGTGCCAAGGGCATCGCTGACCTGCCGGAACCCCAGTAGGCCGGCGTCGGGGGCCGGCGCGTCGGCGAACCAGCCCAGCATCACCGGCAGCAGGGTGCGCTGGATAGCGGCGCGGCGCGACACCCCCGAAGTCAGCGCCTCCAGGTGGCGCAGCGCCCCCGCCGGGTCGGCGAACCCGAGGGCTTCGAGCCGGTCGCGGGCTTGGGCGGGGGTGAGTCGGGCTTCGTCGTCGGGCAGCCGGGCCACCGCGTTGAGCAGCGGCCGGTAGAACAGTTTCTCGTGGAGGCGGCGCACTTCGGCGGCGCGGCGCCGCCAGGCGGAGGTCATGTCGGTGATGGGGTTGGCGGTGAAGCCCAGGGCGCGCCCCAGCCAGCGCAGTTGCTCCTGTCCTTCAGCGGTGTCGGTGGCCGGCAGCAGATGGGTGCGGCGCAACCGTTGCAACTGCAACAGGTGTTCGACGCGGCGCAGGAAACGGTAGGCCTCGTCGAGGCCGGCGGCGTCCTCTCGGGCGACGTAGCCGCCTTCGGAGAGGGCGCGCAGTGCCTCAAGCGTGGCGCGGGGACGCAACCGCTCGTCGGTACGGCCGTGGACGAGTTGCAGAAGCTGCACGGCGAACTCAATGTCGCGCAGCCCACCGGGGCCCAGTTTGAGCTGACGTTCGGCTTCAGCGGGCGCGATGTGGGCTTCGACCCGGCGCCGCATGGCCTGCACGTCGTCGACGAAGTTGGGGCGGCCGGCGGCCTGCCAGACCAATGGGGTGATCGCCTCGATGTAGGCCGCGCCGAGATCGGGGTCGCCGGCGATGGGGCGCGCCTTCAGCAACGCCTGGAACTCCCACGTTTTGGCCCAACGCTCGTAGTAGGAGACGTGGCTCGACAACGGACGCACCAACGGGCCGTTCTTGCCTTCGGGGCGCAGGGCGGCGTCGACCTCCCACAGCGTGCCCTCGCCGTCGGTCTCCTCGGGGATGCGCATCATGGCCGCGGCCAGGCGGGTCGCGGCGCGCTGGGCGCTGGTGGCGCCGTCGTCGGCGGCCACGGCGGCGGCGGCGGTGGGCTCGGCCACGAAGACGACGTCGACGTCGCTGACGTAGTTGAGTTCGCGGGCGCCGCATTTGCCCATGCCGATGACGGCCAGGCGGCACAGCGCGGCGTCCTCGGGCAGTTGCGCCCGGGCGATGGCCAGGGACGCCTCCAGCATGGCCGCGGCGAGGTCGGCCAGTTCGGTGGCGACGCCCTCAACGCTCAGGGCGCCGGTGAGGTCACGGCCGGCCAGACGCAGCACCCGGCGCCGGTAGGCCACGCGCAGCGCGTGGGCGGGGCTGTCGTCGCCGTCGCCGGGCAGGCCGGCCACCGGAGCGGTACTGGTGGGGTCGGCGCCGACCGCGCGCAGTAGCTCTCCTCGAAGCTCCTGGGGGCTGGGGCTGCGCTCAGCCTCGCCTCCGCGCAGTTCCCGCCAGTCCTCGCAGTGGCGGACGAGGTGATCGGACAGGGCGACGCTGGTGCCCAAGATGCCGGTGAGCCGCATGCGCAGGTCGGCGTCGGCGCACAGCACGGAACGGAGCTCGACGGGGTCGGTGCAACGCTCCAGGATGCGGGTGATGCCCAGCAGAGCCAAATCCGGATCGGCAGCGTCGGCCAACGCTTCGACGATGTCGAAGTGCTCGTCAGGGTCGAGGTGGGCCTCAGCGATCAACCGCTCCGCTTTGGCGGTGTCGGTGAAGCCGCGCCGGGCCAGGGTGCCTACGGTTGTTCCGCGCCTATATCCAGATACCACATGCTTCACCGTAATCGGCGCGTGCTGCCGATGGGCACCCCTCCCCCGTTGTGTGTGGCCCCCGTGAGGTGGTCGCGAAGGGACAGCGTGTCGCGGTCGCGCCTAGGGCGGCTCACCCTGGGGCGCCGCTGTCGGGGGGTCTCAGGCGCGGATGCCGTTCCACACGGTGTCGACCAACAACTGCGCCCGCTCTTGGGCCGAGCGTCCCCCGGCGGGGCGGCGGCAGAAGAAGGCGCCGCCGGTGAGGAGGTTGACCACCGCTTCGGGGTCGACGTCGGGGGTGATCTCGCCGTTGTCGACGCCGCGGCGCAGCAGGTTGGCCACGGCCCTGCTGCGCGGAGCCAGCACCTGCTGCTTGATGCGGTGCACGATCTCGGGGTGGGTCTGGTCCATCATCAAGACGGTGACGGCGCGGTCGAGTGGGCTGTCCATCTCGGCGCAGACCTGAGTGAAAATCGCGATCAGGTCGTCGCGCAGGGGGGCCTGGCCCAACTCGGGTAGGGGCGGGCGCAGGGTGGCTACGGCGTCGGCGAACAGTTCCTCCTTGCCCGGCCACCGGCGATAGATGGTGGCCTTGCCGACCTCGGCGCGGGCCGCGATGGCTTCGATGGAGACCTCAGCGACGTTTTTGCGTTCAGCGAGCAGCGCCAACGCGGCCCGGAGGATGGCGTCCTCGGCTCGCTGGCTGCGCGGGCGGCCGGGCGGGCGTGAGGTGATGGGGTCCATGGGCTCTCTGCTCGGTTCTCTAGCGGCGCGGCTCCTCGCCTAGTGCCGGGGAGGAACGCGGCCGGTGGTTCCGCGCGATCACCGCCGGCTGGAACTACGTCGTTTCCTGCCCTGGTGGGCGCCGGATGGGGATCGAGTCTAGCGGCGCTGTCGCGGACACGAGCCTCACCGGCGCCCGGTGTCGGCGGTCTGGGGCTGGGTGCCCGCCGGCGGTTCGGACTGCTGGGGTTGCTGGTTGGAGGCGTGGCGCGGCAGCCAGATCAGCACGAGGACCAGCCCGATGGTCCCGGTGACCAGGGCTGAGAGCGCGGCTAGGTGCATGCCGGACAAGAACGCCTCCTTGGCGGGGGCGATGATCGGTTGCCCCTGCTGGCCGAGCCGTTCGGCCAGGGCCATGGTGGCTTCGATGGAGTCGACGGCGTTGGCGCGGGCCTGCGGGGGGAAGGCATCGAGGTAGGGGGTGATCTGGCTGCGGTAGACCGCGGTGACGACCGCGCCCAGCACCGCGACCCCCAAAGCCATGGCCACCTGACGTGCGGTGTTCTGGACGGCTGAGGCGGTGCCGGCCTCCTCGCGGGGCACCGTCGCCATGATGGAGTCGGTGGCGGGCAGCATAACCATGGCCATCCCCGTGCCCTGCACGAAGAACGCGATCTCGATGAGCCACACCGGGGTGGTGGTGTCCAGCAGGGAGTAGGAGCCCAGCGCGAGCGAGGCCAGCACCAGACCGGTGGCACACACGCGCTTGGGGCCGAACCGGGTGACGAGGAACCCGCTGAGTGGGGAGACGATGCCCTGGGACAGCGCCAGCGGCAGCACGAGCAGGCCGGCGTGGAGCGGGGAGAACTCGCGCACGCTTTGCCAATAGAAGCTGATGAAGAACAGCACGCCGGCCATGGAGAAGAACATCAACATGATGGTGGCCACGGCCACGGCCATGCGGGGTTGGCGGAAGAGCCGCACATTGAGGGCAGGGTGGTCGATGCGTGCCTCATAGACGACGAACCCAGCCAGCAC
Source organism: Salinactinospora qingdaonensis (assembly GCF_039539445.1). Classification (NCBI taxonomy): domain Bacteria; kingdom Bacillati; phylum Actinomycetota; class Actinomycetes; order Streptosporangiales; family Nocardiopsidaceae; genus Salinactinospora; species Salinactinospora qingdaonensis. Next base: position 158,565 of record NZ_BAABDD010000005.1, on the reverse strand, counting down.
CACAAGACCGCCCAGGGTCGCCGCGATCACGTCGGGGTCGCGCAGCGAAGCGCGGTCGCCGGCGGTGATGATGCCGTAGACGAGCAGCACCAGGCCGAGGATGGACAGGGCGACACCCACCGGGTCGAGCCGCGCGGGCTGCTCGTTGCGCGACTCCGGGACGATGATCGCCATAAGCACCAGGCCCACGATGACGATGGGCACGTTGATGAGGAACACCGATCCCCACCAGAAGTGCTCCAGCAGCAGTCCGCCCAGGGGCGGGCCGATGCCCAGGGCCAGCCCGACCGAGCCGGCCCAGATGCCGATGGCGCGGGGGCGTTCCTCGGCGGGGAAGACGTTGCTGATGATCGAGAGGGTTTGGGGCATGACGGCGGCGCCGCCCAGCCCCATCAGGGCGCGGGCCCAGATGAGGTGTTGGGGGGTTTGGGCGTAGGCCGACAGCAGCGAGGCCAAGCCGAACAGTGCTAGCCCGATGAGGAGGATGCGCTTGCGTCCGACCCGGTCGCCGATGACGCCCCATGTGAACAGTAGCCCGGCGAAGACCAGCGTGTAGGAGTTGATGGCCCAGGCGAGCTGGCTCTGGCTGGCGCCGAGGCCCTGCTGGGGATCGGAGATCACGCGCAGCGCGATGTTGAGGATGCTGTTGTCGAGCACCACCACGAGCAGGCTGGTGACGAGGACACCGAGGATGCCCCACCGTCTACGGTAGACCGCCGTCCGATCCACAGATCCTCCAGTGCCGAGCGAGGAGCGGGAAAGAGGGAGGGGACGGATCACGCCCCACCCTCTCTATTTTAAATACGAAACGGTTCCGTTTCGATAGAAGGGGTAGGCGAATATGTCACTTTTTCCGTGCAACTGCGGTTGCGCTGTGTTTCATCCCCACCGACAAGTCGTCACCGGTGGGCAGTGGTGGCGGTAACGCCAAACCAGGCCGAGCTCTGACACAGCAGGCGTGGGATGATGACTGAAGCGGACTTTTCCGCCAACACCGTTGCCCTAGACGTCCGGAGACGCCACTGGCGCTTCGAGACCAACGGAGGAACGCTCATGACCAGTGCATCCACGCCCCAGCACACCTCCGCCCTCTACGGCGGAACAGCCAACCGTCGCATCACCGTCCGCGACATCGCCCAGGCCAAGAGCCGCGGCGAGCGCTGGCCCATGCTCACCGCCTACGACGCGCTGACCGGCCGCGTCTTCGACGAAGCCGGCATCCCCGTTCTCCTCGTCGGTGACTCCGCAGCCATGGTGGTCTACGGCTACGACTCCACCGTGCCCGTCACGGTCGATGAACTCCTCCCGCTCACCGGGGCGGTCGTACGCGCCACCAAGCGAGCCATGGTCGTCGCCGACCTACCGTTCGGCTCCTACCAGTCCTCTCCGGAACAGGCCCTGGCCTCGTCCGCGCGCTTCATGAAGGAGGCGGGCGCGCACGCGGTCAAGTTGGAGGGCGGGCGCCGCGTCGTGCCCCACGTCGAAACCTTGGTGGCGGCGGGTGTGCCGGTGATGGGCCACCTTGGCCTCACCCCGCAGTCGATCAACACCCTGGGCGGCTACCGGGTCCAGGGGCGCGGTGACTCCGGACACACGCTGCTGTCCGACGCCAAGGAGCTGGAGCACGCGGGCGTCTTCGCGATCGTGCTGGAGTGTGTGCCCAGCGAGCTGGCTACCCAGATCACCGAGCACCTGTCCATCCCCACCATCGGCATCGGAGCCGGCAACGGCACCGACGCCCAGGTGCTGGTGTGGCAGGACATGGCGGGACTGACCCCGCACACGGCCAAGTTCGTCAAGACCTACGCCGCGATGGCGCAGACCCTCAGCGACGCCGCCGGCGAGTTCGCCAGTGAGGTCGTCGCCGGAACGTTCCCCGACGAGGAGCACTCCTACTCCTGAGGGGCCCGGCCCAGCGCGCCCCGGTTGGGTGGCGCTGGGCCGACTCACCTCTCCCACCAACAAGTTACCGGGTAGTAGTGTGAGGGGATCTTCGGGCGCGACACACACTGGAGGCACCCCATGCGCATCTCGATGCCGCTGAGCTACTCAGCCGACCCCAAGCAGCAAGTTGACCGCGTCGTCGAACTGGAAAAGGTCGGGCTCGACCGGGTCTGGGTGGCCGAAGCCTACGGCTTCGACGGCGCCACCCTCATGGGCTACCTCGCCGCACGGACCACCACCGTCGAGATCGGCTCGGCCATCCTGCCACTGTACTCACGCACGCCCACCCTCATCGCACAAACCGCAGCGGGCCTGGACTACCTCTCCGACGGACGCGCCGTGATCGGGCTGGGCGCCAGCGGACCCCAGGTCATCGAGGGCTGGCACGGGGTGCCCTACAGCAAGCCCCTCAGCCGCACCCGCGACATCATCGAAATCTGCCGCAAAGTCTGGGCTCGGCGCGAGCCCCTCACCCATGACGGCGCTGTCTACACCCTGCCGCTGCCCCCTGAGCACGGCACCGGCCTAGGCAAGCCGCTGAAGATCATCAACCACCCCGTGCGGGACCGCATCCCGATGTATGTAGCCTCCCTGGGGGAGAAGAACGTGAAGCTGACGGCCGAGATCGCCGACGGCTGGCTCCCGATCTTCTTCATCCCCGAAAAGGCCGAGCAGGTCTGGGGAGAGGCCCTGGCCGCCGGCAAGGCCAACCGCGACCCGGATCTGGGCGAGCTGGAGATCTCGACCGGGGGGCTGCTGGCTATCGGCGAGGGCGAGGACACCAAACGGCTACTGGAGCTAGCCCGCCCGCACCTGGCGCTCTACATCGGCGGCATGGGCGCCAAGAACAAGAACTTCTACGCCACCCTTGCCCGCCGCTACGGCTATGGGGACGCCGCCGAGACGATCCAGGACCTCTACCTGGCCGGCAAGAAGGAGGAGGCCGCCGCCGCGGTCCCCGAGGAACTGGTCGAACTGACCAACCTCGTCGGCCCCGAGTCCTACGTGCGCGAGCGCGTCGAGGCTTTCCGCGAAGCCGGAGTCACCCACCTGAACGTGACCCCGCTGGGCGACGACCCCGTGGGCCTGGTCGAGAAGGTCCGCGGCTGGCTGTAGCCCCGCGCCGGGGCCGGCAACGGCCGACACCCGCCGCCCCTCCCCAGCAGCGGGTCAGGCCGTGGCCGGCTCGCCGCCGCACGGTGACCGCCCCTGAGGGCGGAGGGGTGTGGCTTTGGCCTGAGGTAGAGCGTACGGGGTTTCCCGCCGCTCGTGCCTCGACCGCTTCGCGATCTCGGCAGCCTGGGGCGGACTTTGGCCCGGGGGTGGGGCAAACACCGCAACGAACAGACTGGAGCCGAGGTGAGGCGAGTACCTCAACCAACAGACCGAGACCACGGGAAGGCGAGCACTACGACGGGCGAACTGGGGTTGGGGCGGTGGAGCGGCTCAACGCCTTCCGGGGCGCCCTCTGCCACCACCCCCGCAGAGACCGTCGCCCACCGCCGTACCCCCGCCACAGCAATACCCCGAGACAGCGAGGTTCTGGAGTACAGCGACCCCCCGAGAGGAGAGCGAGATCCTGGCGAGGTCCCGGGGAAGGCGACATCGCGCGCCACAGCGACACCGCCTCCCCCTAGGACCGTCCGCGTCATCTCCGCTCGCCCCAGCCACGGCGCCCCCTTGAGGCTGCCGAGATCGCGAAGCGATCGAGGCACGAACGAACAGCGCCCTCTCCAGCCCCGGGCACGCGAACAAGCCGACAGCACACCCTCGCCCGGCGGCATCTTCGTGAGACGACCCGACGACACCAGGTCCGTGGAGTGAGCACGGCCCCGATGCCGTCGGCGAGTGGCACCACGGCGCCGAAGGCGACATCGCGCGCCACAGCGACACCGCCTCCCCCTAGGACCGTCCGCGTCATCTCCGCTCGCCCCAGCCACGGCGCCCCTTGAAGCTGCCGAGATCGCGAAGCGATCGAGGCACGAACGAACAGCGCCCTCTCCAGCCCCGGGCACGCGAACAAGCCGACAGCACACCCTCGCCCGGCGGCATCTTCGTGAGACGACCCGACGACACCAGGTCCGTGGAGTGAGCACGGCCCCGATGCCGTCGGCGAGTGGCACCACGGCGCCGCCAGAACTCAAACGTCGGTCACGCGGAGGCCCGCGTGGGACTTGTAGCGGCGATTGATGGAGATGATGTTGGCCGTAAGCGCCTCAACCTGGTGGGCGTTGCGCAACCGGCCCCCGTAGATCCCCCGCACCCCCGAGATGCGCGCCGCCAGGGCCCGCACGGTGTCGGTGGCCTCCCGGTCGTCACCCAAGACGAGCACATCGAGGTCGACCTCGTCGACCTGCGGGTCCAGCAGGACGACCGCGGAGACGTGGTGGAAAGCGGCCACGACCCGACTGTCGGGCAGCACGGCGCTGGCTTGCTCGGCGGCGCTGCCCTCCTCCACCGGCAGCGCGAACGCGCCCCGCTTGTCAAAACCCAGCGGGTTGACGCAGTCCACGACGATCTTGCCGGCCAGCGGCTCGCGCAGCGATTCCAACAGCTCGCGGTGGCCCTCCCAGGGCACGGCCACGATGACGAGATCGCCCTGTTCGGCGGCCTCAGCGTTGGCCAGCCCGCGCACCGACGCAACGTCGAGCTCGGCGGCGGCGGACGCGGCGCGCTCGGCGTTGCGGGAGCCGATGATCACCTCGTGGCCGGCCAGCGCGAACCGGCGCGCCAACCCGCGCCCCTGGTCGCCGGTGCCGCCCAGGACAGCAATGGTGAGCCCGCTGACATCGGGGGACTCGTATGGGGATCTCTGATGTGCCATACCTCGATTTTCCCGGATGAGCACGGTGGCCTGGTCGATCCACCCGCGGATGCTGCAAATTCCATGCCGGATAGGGCACTATGAGAGACGTGGAAGCCCATCACGTAGCGTCACTGCGCGAACTCCTTTCCGCCACACCGTGGGTGGAGCGCACCGAGGAACTGGCACGCGCCCTGCGTCTGACCCGCGACCCCGGCGGGTTGATGCTGGTCGGCACTCCCCAGGAGGAGCCCTGGCACTTGGCGGCCCACCTCGACGACGAGAGCCGCTATGCCGACCTGCCGCAACTGTCGCCCACGCTGGTGCGCTGGCAGCCGCCCCCGGGCGCGCCGGCGCATTTGAGCATCGGCATGGAGCGACTGGCCGACGCCCGCCGCGGCGAGACGCTGTTCGTGGTCAACCCCGCCGACGAGACGCCCGCCCCGCTGCTGGAACGGGTCGACGACGCCCGCCGCACCGGTGCGACGATCCTCGCACTCGACCAGGGCGACCACGAACTCACATCGCTGGCGCACGACGCCATCAGTCTCACGCCCAGCAACGCGCCGCTGTCGTTCGACGGGTTGCAGCACCTCGTCAGCAGCGCGGCCGGCGAAGCGGTCGAGAGCCGCCGCAAGGGCGGCCTCAAAGACCGCCTCTCGCGGTTTCTGGACCTGGTGAGCGGGCCGCGCATCGCCGAATGAAAAGCGACCCCGAGCGGGGGACGCCGCGGGCGCGGGTCACTCGCGTTCGTCCTGCTCGTCCCAGGCTTCGTTGCGCTCCTCGACGGTGCGCAGGGCGTTGGCCGCGGCTTCCTCGTCGGGGTAGGGGCCGAGGCGGTACTTGTTGGGGCAGCCCGGTCCGAACTCCGGGCGGCTGTGCTTGAGGCAGTACCACCAGCGGCGGTCACTGCCCGGGGTGTTGTCGTGCTGTTCACTCATGACCGTCTCCTCCGGATCGCTGCTGCCGCGCGACGTCCGCACTCAACGACCTACCCCGTTGTGAACCAAGACTCACCGTGTCAAAACCGGCCGCGGGGTGGGCGAACGAGACGCTGCGCGCTCTGGGCGTTCACGGTGGGGATGAGCGGGGACGAGACACTACAATCGGTGCACATGACGACCCCGCTGGTTCCCGGCCGCCTTTCGCCGCAACGTTCCGTTCCTGCCCACATCGCCCGTCCGGAATACGTCGGCAAGAAACATCCCGTGGAGGGAGTTTCGGGGGACATCCAGTCCGCCGAGACGATCGAGGCCATGCGGGTGGCGGGCCGCATCGCCGCGCAGGCGCTGCACGAGGTGGGCCGCAACGTCAAACCCGGTATGACCACCGACGACCTCGACCGCATCGGCCACGAGTTCCTGTGCGACCACGGCGCCTACCCCAGCACCCTGGGCTACAAGGGCTACCCCAAGTCGTTGTGCTCCTCGCTCAACGAGGTCATCTGCCACGGCATACCCGACGACACCGTGATCTCCGACGGCGACATCGTCAACATCGACATCACCGCCTACATCAACGGGGTGCACGGCGACACCAACGCCACGTTCCTGGCCGGTGACGTCGACGAGGAGTCGCGGCTGCTGGTGGAGCGCACCCGCGAAGCCCTGAACCGCGCGATCAAGGCGTGCCGCCCGGGACGACGGGTCAACGTGATCGGCCGGGTCATCGAGTCCTACGCCAAACGTTTCGACTACGGGGTGGTGCGCGACTTCACCGGCCACGGCGTCGGCCCGGAGTTCCACTCGGGTCTGGTCATCCCCCACTACGACGACGAGCGCGCCACCACCCTCATCGAGCCCGGTATGACGTTCACCATCGAGCCGATGCTCACGCTGGGCACGATCGAGCACGAGATCTGGGACGACGGCTGGACCGCGGTCACCGCCGACCGCAAACGCACCGCCCAGTTCGAGCACACCCTCCTCATCACCGAGGAAGGCGCCGAGATCCTGACGCTGCCGTAGGTACCTTCGGGCGGCCGTTCACAGTCCACTGGAGCCGCAGCGCATAGCGCGGACGGCCCCTTGCCTTATGGGAAGGCAAGAGTGTCTTGTTAGAGGTTCACTTGTGCCTGGCAGCACCAAAGGAGCCACTTTCAGCATGTAGCCATGCACAAAAAGCAACAAAGTCAGACCAACGCTTCATCGGTCGCTCCCCTGCGTTTCCTCTGGCTGGAAATCACCGGTAGGTGTCAACTGGAGTGCTCGCACTGCTATGCCTCCAGCGGGCCAAGCGGCACCCACGGCACTATGACGCGGGTGGATTGGCAACGGGTGATCGCCGAAGCCAGCGAAGCCGAGGTAGGCATGCTCCAGTTCATCGGTGGAGAGCCAACCCTCCACCCTGACCTTCCCGACCTGGTCGACTACGCACTCACTGTCGGCATCGAGGTTGAGGTGTTCTCAAACCTGGTGCATGTCCCAACGAGGTTGTGGGAGGTGTTTTCCCGTCCCGGCGTACAGTTGGCCACGAGCTACTATTCCGATGACTCTGGAGAGCACGCAGCGATCACCAAACGGGTCACACGCGACCGGACCAAGGAGAACATCGCTGAGGCCCTACGCCGCTCAATACCGCTGCGGGTAGGAATTATCGACCTCCGCGAGGGACAACGCGTCGAACAGGCTCGGGCGGAGCTGGAATCCCTGGGGGTGACGTCGATCGGCGTGGATCGTCTTCGCCAGGTCGGCCGAGGGGTTCGGGACCAGCAGCCAAGTCTGGACCAACTGTGTGGTCATTGCGCCAGCGGTAATCTCGCGATAGCTACTGATGGCACGGTCTGGCCTTGTGTGTTTACACGGTGGCTCCCCATAGGGAACATCCGGGACATGTCGCTGACCGAGATCATCGATTCACCCTATGCTTCCAGAGTCACTGGAGAACTACGGGACTTCTTCGGAGTACATCAAGCCCCGTGTACGCCAGGCATGTGCACCCCCAAATGCGGCCCTAAATGCAGCCCGGACTGCGCACCGAGCAAGTGCGGCCCTAACCCGAATTGCGTGCCGCGATATTCGTGCGGCCCGTGCCACCCTAAAGATAGGACCTGCAAGCCGGAGCAGAACTGCAAGCCCAACCAGTGCCGACCCAGATGAACGACGGAGCGGAATGGACCGAGACGAGTCTGAGCAGCGCTTGTTCCTGCGCCAAGTGCTCGCTGACGGTGCCGCGCGACTGGGTGCCGAACCCACGGGGGAGCCCGTTTTCGGCTGGCGCGACAGGACGATCGGTGCTCTGGCGATACGGCGGGGCGAGGCGGTCTGGTTGCGGGCCACGGGCGAGCACCGGGAGTGGACCGGGGATCGTATGTGGACCGGCAACCAGGACGCGGCAGCGTTGACCGGCGTGGCCAAGCCGACGGTGTTGGCGCGCTCGGAGTGGGAGGAACCGCCCGTCGTGCTCGCAGCCGAGGTCATGACGCTGGCCCCGGAACCGGTCTGCTCCTCCACCCCGGAACTACGAAAGGAACTCGATCTTCCCGACGCCTGGTGGGAGCAACTGGCTGACTCCCTGGCACGGATCGAGGCGCAGCCCAGCGCCCGAGTCAGTTACAGCGAGAAGAACTTCGCGTACTGCTTGCACGTGCGTTTCGGTCCCTGGGTGGATCTCGACGTATCGCTAACGTGGGCGACGTCGCACTGCGACCTGCACTGGGCCAATCTCACCGCGCCGGGCTTGACGATCCTGGACTGGGAGACATGGGGAAGGGCACCCCAGGGCATCGACGCCGCCACCCTCTACTGTCACAGCCTGCTCGTACCAAAAACGGCGCGCAAGGTTTATGAGGTTTTCCGCGACACCCTCGACACTCCTGCGGGAAAACTGGCCCAACTTTCGGTCATCGACCACCTGCTCAGCCGAGCCGCCGATGGTGAACATCCCGACCTAGTGTTGCCGCTGCACCGCCTTGCCGACCAACTGTTGAACCGCCGCCCCGAAGGTGACCACCCATGTATTTAACCCAGATCAGTCTCCCGCCAGGCCAGCCGGAAGAATGGCCCTTCACCATGGCGCCGGTGCAAGAACTGGGTAAACAGGGGCTCGAATTCAAGCGGCCGGTGACGTTTCTGGTTGGTGAGAACGGGTCGGGCAAATCCACCCTTATCGAGGCAATCGCCGGTGTCTGCAAGATCAGCTCCGAGGGCGGGAAGGCCGGCACCAAGTACTCCAGCACAGATGGGAAGACGCCACTGGGCGCGGCATTGAAGGCCGAATTCACCACTGCCGGGCTGCGGCTGACCGGGGGTCCCCGGCGCAAGCGCAACGGCTTCTTCCTACGTGCGGAGACCCTGTTCAACCTGGCGCGCAACCTCAAGAGCACCCCCTACGGCTTCTGGGAGTCGGATCTGGAGGCGCAGTCTCACGGCGAAGGGTTCTTCACCGTGTTCGACACGATGTTCACCGAAGCGGGTCTCTACCTGATGGACGAACCGGAGGCGGCGCTGTCTTTCATGTCCTGCCTCAAACTCGTCGGGCTGCTGCACGAGCTTGGTCAGTCAGGAGCACAAATTATCTGCGCCACACACTCACCGATCCTCGCCGCTACCCCGGGAGCCGACATCATCGAGGTGGGCGAGCATGGCGCCCGTCACACTTCCTGGGAGCAACTGGAGATCGTTGACCATTGGCGGCGTTACCTGGCCAAGCCCGACAAGTACCTGCAACACCTCACCCAGGACTGAGACGTTCAGCCAGCTCGGCGGCTAACCTTCGCGCCGTAAGCGCCTTCGGGCGGACCGGTCAACAGCCCCAGGGCCGCGACGTGTAACGCAAGCGGCCCCGGGGCGGTGGAAATCGTCGTGGCTGGGGACCGCTCACGCCTGCGGGCTCAGGCTGCGGGCGATCCGGGCGGCGAGGTGGACACTGGCGGTGCCCTCCTCGGCTTCGCACCAGGTTTCCCACGCGGCGCTGCGGTCGGCGTCGAGGAAGACCTTGGCGCTGGCGGCGTGGTCGGAGGTGTGGACACACAGGTCGTGGGAATCGCCGCTGCGTGCTTTGCGCACGGTGTAGCCCGCCCGGTTGAGCTGGTCGGCGACCGCGGCGATGTGGCGTTCAAGCTGCTCGGGGGAGAGTAACTCCGGGAATTCGTCGTCGATGCCGCAAGCGTCGGCATGGTAGACAGAATCCGAGCCGTTGGGGGCATCCATGTGAGATCTCCTTTCGGTGAAGCTGCCCGGGGCGGGAGCGCCAACTCATCAGCGCCCTGGGCAGCTACTTCTCGGTTACCGGGCAGGACGGTGGAACTCGCCCTTGCCCACCCCGTCCACAAAGCACTCCCACTCATGAGGAGTAAAGAACAGGACGGAACCATCAGGATTCTTCGAATCACGCACAGCCGTGCCGCCCGCCACATGGGCGACCTCCACACAGCCATGCCCACTGTTGCTGGCGGTGGCCTTGAACCAGTGCGCCGTTGCCAGGTCTGGTTGAGTTGTCATCTGGCGTAGTCCTCCGCGATCGCGATGATGAGGGAGAGCGACTCCTCCGGCGCCATGGCTGCGGCGTTGAGGAGATCGAATCGCTCCCGGAATTCTGTCACCACCTCTCGTTTCTGGATGAATATGTTGCCGGTGGGCGCATCCAGGTAAAGCTGGTTGCAATCCTGGGGATCATCGAACTCCAGAAGCATGAAGGGGCCGCTCATAGCGACATGTGCCCCACGCGCGAACGGCAGCACCTGCACAGTGAGGTTGGGCAGTTCCGCCAGGGCCGCGAGGTGGCGCAGTTGGGCGGCCATGACCGCAGGCCCGCCAACCGGGCGACGCAGCACGGACTCGTCGATGATGTTCCAGAGCTTCAGCGCGGGCTCGCGCTCCAGCACGTGCTTGCGCTGCATCCGCAGCTCTGTGAGCCGGGCGACGACTTCTTTGGGGGCACGCGGTCGCGAAGCGTGGATCACCGTCCGTGCGTAGTCCTCGGTTTGCAGCAGCCCGTGAAGCAGTTGGTCATCATAGCTGCGCAGCGCTACCGCTTCGCTTTCAAAGCCCATGTAGCTGTCCAGGCCCGAGGGGAGCACGTCGTCGTACTCGTCCCACCAGCTCTCCTCGACCGCGATCTTGGACATGGCCTGGAAACGTTCTTGCTGCTGGGTGTCGCTCACCCCGTAAAGCTCCATCAGGGCACGCAGCTCGGCCGGCTTGGCGAAGCGCTTCCCCGTCTCGATCCGGCTGAGGGTGGCTTCCGAGACGCCGATGTGTTGCGCTGCTTGCAGGTTGGTCAGCTCTTTGCGCTCCCGCAGCTTGCGAAGCTCGATCCCCAGCCGCTTCCGGCCGACAGTGGTGGTGACCACACCGCCTCCTTCCCATCGCAGTCACGTTAATACGCTGGGTAACTAGCTTGCAATAGCTTTCTGAAAGAAAATGAGGAAAAAGAAAGCCCTAGCGGAGAGTCAGACACCTATCGACCCGATTTATGCCGCTATGAACTGGAATTACTCCCGACAAGATGTGCTGTACGCCGCCCCAGCACCCCGCAGAATCCGACCACTGTATCTTCAGGAAAACCAGAGCCGGTAGTCGCCTCCCCCAAGACGACCGCCCGCAGGCGTGGGCGGCGACCGGCGTCCCCGCTGGAGGGGCCGGGGAAACAGGGCGCCACATCTGGGTGACGTTATGTGCCGATATGAGTGCGTGGTGCGATAGGAAGCTTTACAGTCGGGAGTCGTGAAGATCCTGATCTCGGCTGACATGGAGGGCGCGACGGGGGTCACCTGGCCCGCCGATGTCGAACCGGGTACCGAGCAGTGGCAGCGTTGCCGCATCATGTTCACCTCCGACGTCAACGGCGCCATCGCCGGGTTCTTCGCCGGCGGAGCCAGCGAGGTCGTGGTCAACGAGGCCCACGCGAGTATGCGCAACCTGCTGCTGGAACGCCTCGACGAGCGCGCCACGATGCTCACCGGACGCCACAAGGACCTCACGATGGTCGAAGGGGTGCAGCACGGCGACATCGACGGGGTCGCGTTCCTGGGCTACCACTGCGGTGCCGGTGCCGCGGGGGTGCTCGCCCACACCTACCTGCCCAACTCCATCACCGGCGTGTGGCTCGACGGCGCACCGGCCAGCGAGGGGGTGCTCAACGCCCGCGTCAGCGCCGAGTACGGCACCCCGGTGGTGCTGGTCACCGGCGACGATCGCGCCTGCGCCGACGCCGCGAGCTACGCGCCCGCGGCCCGCACGGTCGCGGTCAAGGAGCACGTCTCGCGCTACGCGGCCCGGTGCCGCCCGCCGGTGCGCACCCGCGCCGACATCGCCGAGGGCGCCGAGGCATCCATGGCGCTGGCCGGACGCCTGCGCCCCGCCGCGCCCGAGCCTTTGACGGTGGAGGTCGAGGTCGACGCCGCCCAACTCGCCGGCGCCGCCGCCATGATCCCCGGCGTGGCACGCCATGGCGAGCGCCGGGTGGGGTTCACCTCCCCCACCGCCTATGACATGATCCGTTGCTTCAAAGCGGTGACCACCCTCATCTCCAGCGCTGTGGAGCGTGACTATGGCTGAGACCGACGACGCGACCGCCCCGCGACCCGCCAGCCACGGCGGCGCGTGGGAACGGGTCGACGACGAGGTGGTGCGCTTCACCCGCGACCTCATCCGCATCGACACCAGCAACCGGGGCGGCGGCGACTGTTGGGAGCGCCCCGCGGCCGAATACGTCGCCGCGCGGCTGGCCGAGGCCGGGCTCGAGCCGGCGGTACTGGAGGCCGCGCCCGGGCGCACCAACGTGGTCGCCCGCGTCGCCGGCAGCGACCCCTCGGCCCCGGCGCTGCTGGTGCACGGCCACCTGGACGTGGTGCCCGCCGAACCCGACGAGTGGCGGGTGGCGCCCTTCTCCGGCGAGGTGCGCGAGGGCATGGTGTGGGGGCGCGGCGCCATCGACATGAAAAACGCCGACGCCATGGTGCTGGCGCTGGTGCGCTCCTGGATGCGCGCCGGGGTGCGGCCCACCCGTGACGTCGTGCTCGCCTTCACCGCCGACGAGGAGGACAGCGCCGCCTACGGCGCCGACTGGCTGGTGCGCGAGCACGCCGACCTGTTCGAGGGCTGTAGCGAGGCCATCGGAGAGTCGGGAGCCCACACCTTCCACACCCGCTCGGCTACCGGCGCGCCGGTGCGGATCTATCCCGTGGGTGCCGGCGAGCGCGGAACGGCGTGGCTGCGGCTGAGCGCGCGCGGCACCGCCGGGCACGGCTCCAAAGTCAACGACGACAACGCGGTGGCCGCTTTGGCGGCGACGGTGGCCCGGATCGGCCAACACCGCTGGCCGGTGCGGCTCACCCCCGTGACGCGGGCCGCCCTGGCGGAGCTGGGGCGGGCCGTGGGGGTGGCCGCCGACCCTGAGGCGCCCGGCTTCGACGTCGAGCGTGACCTGCCGGAGCTGCTGGAGCGGCTCGGCCCGGCCGCGGAGCTGGTGCGCTCCACGCTGTGCAACAGCGCCGCGCCCACCGTGCTCGACGCCGGCGGCAAGATCAACGTCATCCCCGCCACTGCCAGCGCCGGGATCGACGGCCGGGTGCTGCCGGGGACCGAGGCGGAGTTCGAGGCCACCATGGACGCCCTCACCGGCACGAGGGTCGAGTGGACCTACGCCCACCGCTCTATCCCGCTGGCCGCGCCGGTGGACTCGCCCACGTTCGCGGCGATGCGCGCGGCGCTGCGCGCCCATGACCCCGGAGCCCACGTCGTTCCGGTGTGCCTGTCCGGTGGCACCGACGCCAAGCAGTTCGCGGCGCTGGGCATCACCGGCTATGGCTTCTCCCCCTTGCTGCTGCCGGAGTCGCTGGACTATGGGGCGCTGTTCCACGGGGTGGACGAGCGCGTCCCCATCGAGGCGCTGCGTTTCGGCGTGCGCGTCCTCGACCACTTCCTGCGGTCGGTGGCGTGAGACCGCTCCGGGCGGCGCGAGCCGTGCCGGAGGAGTCCAACCCCAGAAAGAAGGCGCCGGTGACCAAACGAGTTGTGCCCTACGGTGCGTGGCCCTCCCCGATTGATGCCGAGACCGTGGCCGCCGACGACGGCCTGCCGTCCTGGCCCACCGCGCTGGCGGGCCAGGTGTGGTGGGCCGAACCCCGCCCGCGGGAGGGGGGACGGGTGGCGCTGTGCCGCACCCGCCTCGACGCCCCCGACCACGGCAGCGAGACGGTGCTGCCGGCGCCGTGGAACGCGCGCAGCCGGGTCCACGAGTACAGCAGCCGCTGCTACGTGCTGCTGCCCGGCAGCGCGGGGCCGGCCGTGGTCTTCAGCGAGTTCAGCGACCAGCGACTCTACCGCTACGAACCCGGCGGCGCCGCGCCGCTGCCGCTGACCCCCGAGCCGGCGCTGCCCTCGGGCGAGCGCTACGCCGAGCCCATCATCTCCCCCGATGGCGGCGAGGTGTGGTGCGTGCGCGAGAGCCACATTGGGCCGGCGCCCACCGACGTGGTGCGCGCCATCGTCGCGGTCCCCCTCGACGGGGCGGCGGCCACCGACCCCGACGCCATCCGCGAGATCGTCACCGACCGCCACTTCCTGGCCTGCCCCCGCGTGAGCCCCACGGGAGGCCACCTGTCGTGGATCGGTTGGGACCACCCCAACATGCCGTGGGACGCCACCGAACTGCGCGCGGGCGCACTCACCGCCGAGGGCCGCCTGGAGGGGACACACACGGTGGCCGGTGGACCAGACGAGGCGATCGTCCAGGCCGAATGGCTCGACGCCGACACATTGTGCTACATCTCCGACCCCGGCGGATGGTGGAACCTGCACCGGGTGCGGTTGAGCACCGGCGAGCGCGGGCCGTTAGAGCCCTACCTGCGCACCGAGGAGTGCGGCGGTCCGCTGTGGCAATTGGGCTCGACGTGGTGCGCGGCGCTGGCCGACGGGCGGATCGCCACCATCCACGGCACGGCCACGACCTCGCTGGGGGTGCTCGACCCGGCGAGTGGAGTCATGCGTGACGTCGACACCGGCCACACCGCGTGGCTGCCGCGGCTCACCCCCATCGGCGCCGGCGCATGGGTGGTCGGGCTGGCCGCCGGCCCCACGATCCCCGGCGAGGTGGTCGCGGTCGACCTCGACAGCGGACAGTGGCGCTCGCTGAGCCGGCCGCGCGACACCACGGGCGAGAAGGTCCCCTTCGCCGCCTTCCTGCCGCGCCCCCAGGCTGAGGTGTTCACCGGTCAAAACGGGGTGAGCGTGCACGCCAACCTCTACCCGCCGCACCACCCCGAGGTCACCGGCCCAGCGGAGACACCGCCGCCCTATGTGATCTTCGTCCACGGCGGCCCCACCGGTCACAGCCCGATGCTCTACGATCTGGAGATCGCCTACTTCACCAGCCGCGGCATCGGCGTGGCCGACGTCGAGTACGGCGGCTCGACCGGCTACGGCCGCGCTTACCGGGAACGGCTGCGCGGCAACTGGGGGGTGGTCGACGTGGCCGACTGCGTGACCGTGGCACGGTCGCTGGCCGAGACGGGACGAGCCGACCCCGACCGGCTGGCGATCCGGGGCGGCAGCGCCGGCGGGTGGACCGCTGCCGCGGCCCTGGCGTTCACCGACACCTTCCGCTGCGCGGCGATCCGGTTTCCCATCTTGGACCTGGTGGGGTGGCGCACCGGGGAGACCCACGACTTCGAGTCGCAGTACTTGGAGAGCATCGTGGGGCCGTGGCCGCAGCAGCACCGCCGCTACGAGGAACGCTCCCCCATCAACCACGCCGATCGGGTCAGCGCACCGTTCGTGCTGCTGCAAGGGCTCGACGATCCGATCTGCCCGCCCGCCCAGTGCGAACGGTTCCTGGAGCGCGTGGCCGGGCGCGAGGTGGCGCACGCCTATCTCACCTTCGAGGGTGAACAGCACGGCTTCAGACGGGCCGCGACGATGGTCACGGCGCTGCACGCCGAGTTGTCACTGTATGCGCAGGTATTCGGGTTCGACACCGACGCCCCACCGGTGCGGCTTCAGCATTGAACCGCGCTGTGCCGGGGTCAAGCGCCCGAACGCGCGGGGGACGCGAATCCGGGGGCGCGGTGATTCCGTTATCGTGAATACGCAGCGTAGTCTTATGGTAATCCGTGAGAAGATAGTGAGGAGGATGGCGTCCACGCCCGGTCCGACGTCCGGGACCGCGCCAAGAAACGATGCTGACGTCTTCGGACCTCTCTCCTGGCCTAACGCGCCCACCGCGGCTGCGTGCGGGCGACCGCGTGTCGGTGGTGGCCCCCTCCGGCCCCGTCTCGCGCGAACTTCTCGACAAGGGGTGCGCGCTGCTGCGCGAGTGGGGGTTGGAGCCCGTGCTCGGGTCCCACGTCTTCGACCGCCACCCCAAGTGGGACTTCCTGGCCGGGAAAGACGCCGACCGCGCCGCCGATCTCCAACAGGCGATGACCGACCCCACCACGGCCGCCGTGCTGTGCGCGCGCGGGGGCGACGGCGCCCACCGTACGCTGGATCTGCTGGACTTCACGGCGCTGCGTGAAGCCCCGCCGAAGGCGTTCGTGGGCTACAGCGACGTCACCGCGCTGCACGAGGCGTTCGCGATGGAACTGGGGCGGGCGGGCCTGCACGGGCCGATGCCGGCCACAGCGGCGTTCTCCAACGACGCGCCTACAGCGCGAGGGCTGCGGGCCACGCTGTTCGACCCGGAGTCGCAGATGCGACTGACCTCGCCCACGGCCGAGACGTTGGTGCCGGGCACCGCGCGCGGGGTACTGGCCGGCGGTAACCTCAGCCTGCTCAACGACGGCATGGCCACCCCGCACAGTCGGCCGTGCGCGGCCGAGACGATCCTGCTGTTGGAAGAGGTGGGCGAGGAACTGCGCCGTATCGACCGCATGCTGGGGCAACTGTTGCGCAGCGGCTGGATAGAAGGGGTGGCTGGGATCGTGCTGGGCTCCTGGCACCAGTGCTCTCCGGGCCCGCAGGCGATCCGGGAGTTGCTGCTGGAACGGTTGGCACCGCTGCGGGTGCCGGTGTTGTGGGAGTTGGGCTTCGGGCACGGCCCGAGCCAGATGACCGTGCCGGTGGGGGTCGCGGCCACGCTGGACGCCGACGCGGCGACCCTGACACTGGAGCAGCCGGCGCTGACGGCGGGCGATGGGTACGGCCACACCCCGGCGTGAGGCCGGTTCCCTCGGTGTTTTTGCGTTGACCGGTCGCTCGGGGGTTTCTATGGGGATGGCACGCCGGGGTGGGTGAGATGGCGTTGTTGGCTCGTGCCTCGATCGTTGCGCGATCTCGCCGCCCCCGGCGGGTGGGCCGCACGTAGCGGATCTGCCACTCGCCCGCACCTGGAAAGCTTACTGTTCGCTCGTGCCTCGATCGCTGCGCGATCTCAGCAGCCGCAAGGGGGCGCCGTGGCTGGGAGCCGGAAGCGACGCGGACAGCCACAGGGGTAAAGGAACGCCGCTCCAGCACGCGATGTCGCTGCCGCGAAGAGTGTCGCTTTCCTCAGGAAGGACAGCGCTGTCGCGGGATGTCACCGCACCCCAAAACACCGCTGTCACACAGAGCATCACTGTCGCACGCGACGGTGCCCCAAGACACCGCTGTCACACGGGGCGCCGCTGCCGCGGGGCCCAACGGTGGGCGGCGATCTCCGCGAGAGCGGGGCCGAGGGCGCCCCGGAAGGCGTTGAGCCGCAACACCCACTGGCACGGTCATCTGGCTCGGGCCATGCCCGAAGCCCAACCCCACCATGGCCACAGCCCACCCCAGGCTGCCGAGATCGCGCAGCGATCGAGACACGAGCGACGGAAAACATCGCACACTCTCCTCAGGCCACAGCCATCCCCCCGCAAGCCCCCCGGGGGCGCTCACTCGGCGGGAAACAGGTGGCAGGCGATGTGGGGAGTGCTACCGCCAGGGGCGATGGCGGGCTCCTCGGTACGGCAACGCTGGGCCACACCAGCGCGGTCGGCCATGCCCGAAGCCAGTGCGGGGCAGCGCGGGTGGAACCGGCATCCACCGGGTACGCGGGCCGGGTCGGGCGGTTCGCCGGCCAAGACCGTGGGCTCGGCCGCGCCGGACTCGGGCAGCACCGACAGCAGGGCGCGCGTGTAGGGGTGGCGGGCGGCGGTTAGCACCTCCTCGACCGGGCCGACCTCCACGACGCGCCCCAGGTACATCACGGCGACCCGGTCGGCGATGTTCCAGGCCAGCCCGAGATCGTGGGTGACCACCAGGGCCGCCAGCTCCAGCTCGTCGCGGAGCCGCAGCAGCAACTGCAAAATCTCGCCGCGCACGGAGGCGTCGAGTGAGGCCACCGGCTCGTCGGCGACGATCAGCTCGGGGTGCAGCACCAGCGCGCCGGCGATCACGACCCGTTGGCGCTGCCCGCCCGACAGTTCGTGGGGGTAGGCCAGGAAGAACCGCTCCGGCGGGCGCAGCCCGGCGCGGGACAGGGCCGCGGCCACCTGTTCGGTTTCGTCGGCGGTGGTGCCGTAGTGGATACGCAGCCCCTCGGCGACAGCGTCGTAGACCGTGTGGCGCGGGTTGAGCGAACCGTGGGGGTCTTGGAGCACGAACTGGACCCGGCGGCGGTAGGCGCGCAGGTGCCGCGTCGTCGCGGCGAGGGGCCGGCCGTGGAAGCGCACCGTCCCGCTAGTGGGACGCTGTAACCCCAGCAGCGCGCGGGCGAGGGTGGTCTTGCCGCACCCGGACTCGCCCACCAGCGCGACGATCTCGCCACGTCCCACATCGAGGTTGACGCCGTCGACCGCGCGGGCGCCGGCGTGTCCCCGCGATCCGGGGAACGCCACTCGCAGGGCGGCGGCCGACAGGGCGGCCTCAGGCGCGGTGGGGGCGGGGGCGGGTTCACGGTAGGTACTCATCTGCTCGTCAGCGCGAAGAACCGCTGCCCGTGGACACTGGGCGAGAGGGTGCGCGCTTGCCTCCTTTCCCTGCTCGTCGCTGCTGTTGCTGGCTGTGGTCCCCGCGCGCTGGGCCGGGACGGCGCCGGCCCCGCCGCCGCGACCGGACGCCCACCGGCGGTGCGCCGGGCCGGTGCGGTCTGCTTCGGGTGAGTCGGACCGCCGGGCGGCTGCTCGTGGCACGGCCCGCCGTGGCTGTTGAGCAGGTGCCGGCCGCCACAGCCGGCAGCGAGGTCACCACCGGCCCTCCTCGCTGCCTACAGCGGGTTCGCCTACCGCCGGCTCGACCGCAGGCGCCTCGGGCACGACGTGGACACACGCCGCCGAACGGTGCGTACCGGCTGGCCACAGCACGGGGTCGATCCGGGCGCAGCACGGTTGGGCGCGCTCGCAGCGCGGGCGGAACGCGCACCCTGCCGGCAGGGCGGCCGGATCGGGCGGGTCGCCGGCCAGCCCGCGGGGGCGCCGCCGGGAAGCGGGGTCGCCGATGCGGGGAAAGGCGCCGCTCAACGCTGCCGCATAGGGGTGGCGGGCGTCGGTGTAGACCTCCCGGGCGGGCCCCTCCTCCACGATCCGGCCGGCATACATCACCGCGAGTCGGTCACAGGTGTGGGCCAGGACCGACAGGTCATGGCTGATCAGCACCATGCTGACACCGGTCTCGTCGACCAGTCCCGCGATCAGGCGCAGGATCTGGGCCTGAGTCATGACGTCGAGCGCGGTGGTGGGCTCGTCGGCGATGATCAGCTCAGGTTCGCAGGCCAGCGCCATCGCGATCATGACGCGCTGGCGCTGGCCCCCGGAGAGCTCGTGGGGGTAGGCGCCGGCGCGCTGCTGCGGGAGCCCGACCTGGCGCAGCAGCGCCGCCACCCGCTCGCGTGCCTCGGCGGCGGAGGCGGTGGTGCCGTGCAGCAGGAGAGGTTCGGCGATCTGCTCGCCGACCCGGCGCACCGGGTTGAGCGAGTGCATCGCCCCCTGGAACACGATCGAGGTGGCCGCCCAGCGCACCGCCCGTAGCCGCCCCCACTTCATGGTGAGCACGTCCTCGCCGTCGAGCAGGATCTGCCCGTTCAGCGCCGCGGTCTTGGGAAGCAGGCGCAGCAGTGCCAGGGCCAGCGTCGACTTGCCGCAGCCCGACTCGCCGGCCACCCCCACGGTGCCGGCGTGGGGGACGGTCAGGTCCACGCCGCGCACGGCGGGGACAGCGGAGTCGGCGCCGCCGGCGCCCCGGTAGGTGACGGTCAGGTCTCGTATGTCGAGGTGACTCACCGGCGCTCCCGCAGTTTGGGGTTGAGCACGCCTTCCAGGGCCCGACCGCACAGCGTGAAGGTCAACGCGACCAGCGCGATCGCCAGCCCCGGCGGTATCAGGTACCACCAGACTCCGGCGCTGATCGCCCCGGCTTCGCGGGCGTCTTGGAGGATGGCGCCCCACGAGACCGTCGTGGGATCGCCCAGGCCGAGGAAGGCCAGCGTCGACTCGGTGATGATGGAGTTGGCCACCAGCAGGGTGGTCTGGGCCAGCACCAGCGGCATAACGTTGGGCAGCACGTGGCGGAGCATGATGTGGCCGTGGCCGCCTCCCAACGCTTTAGCCCGTTCGATGTAGGGGCGCGCCTCCACGGCCAGCGTCTGGGCACGCACCAACCGGGCGGTGGTGGGCCAGGCGGTGACGCCGATGGCGACGATGACCGTGAGGGTGCTGCGGCTGAGTACCGCGGCCAAGGCGATGGCCAGCACCAAGGTGGGCAGCACGAGGAACCAGTCGGTGATCCGCATCAGTACGGTCGCGGTCCAGCCTCGAAAATGGCCGGCGAGGATGCCCACGAGCGAGCCCAGGGTCACCGACACCAGGGTGGCGAGGAAACCCACGGTCAATGAGACCCGCGAGCCCCAGATGACCAGGTCCAGCAGGGAACGGCCGAAATTGTCGGTGCCCAGCGGGAACCGCGCGCTGGGGGGCTGGTAGGGCGTACCCGGCGCGCCGGTGAGGCTGAGCTGAGCGGGGTCGACCAGCAGCGGAGCCGCGAGCGCGAGCAGCACGAACAGCATCAGACCGGCCAGCCCGACCACGCCGGCTCGGTTACGGCGGTACTCGCGCCAAAAGCGCAGCCAGGCCGTGCGGCGGCGGCGCCACGCCATGGCGCGCGGCGGCGCGGCGCGGCCCTGCGACGCCGGGGAGCAAGGAGCGCGCTCGGATTGGCTCATGGGCGCACCCGCGGGTCGAGCACGGGGTAGACCAGGTCGGCGAAGAGGTTCATGACGATCACCGAAGCCGAGAAGACGATGAACAGCCCTTGGACCAGGGGCAGATCGGGGACTTTGAGCGCCTCGTAGAACAGGGTTCCCAGGCCGGGCCAGGAGAAGACGGTCTCCACGAGGATCGTGCCGGCCACCACCTGGCCGAGGTTGAGAAAGATCAGGGTGACGGTGGGCAGCAGCGCGTTAGGCACGGCGTGGCGGCGCAGCACGAGGTCGTTGCGGAGCCCTTTGGCGCGCGCGGTCACCAGGTAGTCGCCGCCCAACTCGTCGAGCAGCGAGGAACGCATGATCATCAAGTATTGGGCGTAGACGACGGCCACCATGGTGGTCACCGGCAGCACCATGTGGTGGGCGACGTCCACGGCCACGGCGAGGGTGCCGGTGGTGCCGGGGGTCATCATGCCGCCGGGCGGGAACAGGCCGGGCATCGGGCCGATGCCGGTGGCCAGGGCGGCGATGAGGAGCAGGCCCAGCCAAAAGGTCGGCACCGACCACAGGGTCAGGGCGAGGCCGGTGTTGAGGCGGTCGGTGGCCGAGCCGCGACGCCAGGCCGCGCGCGTGCCCAGCCACAGCCCGAGGATGGCGGCCAGCACCGTCGCGGTTCCCACGAGCAGGACGGTGGGCCACAGCCGCGCGCCGATCAGCTCACTGACGGGCGCGCGGTACTGGTAGGACATGCCCATGTCGAGGCGGAGCACCCCGAGGCAGTAATCGAGGAACTGCTGGGGCAGCGGTTGGTCGAGGCCGAACTCGCGGCGCAATTGGGCGAGCTGTTCGACCGTGACCGCGCGACCGCGCGTCATGGCGAGGACCGGGTCACCGGGCAAGATCCGAAACAGGAAGAATCCGGTGACCATGACGGCCAGCAGCGACACCGCCGAGCTGAGCAGTCTGCCGCCGATGTAGCGCAGGGTGCCAGCGCGCGGACGCCACTGGCGGCGGCGCGGCGGCGCGGCGGCGCGCTCGGTGTGAGGGCGGGGTGGCGCGCTCATTCGCGGTCCTCGGCTGTGGCGCGCCGGTGCCGAACGACGAGGGCGGTGCCGGTGACGACGAGGAGGCTACAGATCGTGATCCCGACGATCAGAACGGTCGAAGGGCCGCTTTCTGAGGTGAGCCCCTCGGCCGGGGCGGCCGACCACCAACTCCAGTAGCCGTCCTGGTGGGCGATGTTGCCGCCGGGTTCGGGTTGGACCTGGATGGCGGCGATGTGGTCGGAACGGTAGGCCTCAAGCATGTCGGGGTAGGTCAACACGTTGACCACGGCCTCCTGGTACAGGATGCGCTGCATCCGCTGGATGAGTTCGGCGCGGGTGGCCGGGTCGTACTCGGCGAGCTGCTGGGCGTAGAGGCGGTCGTACTCCTCGTCGCAGAAGTAGGCGTCGCTGCGCATGGCACCGGGCTCGGTGGGCAGGGCGTCGCAGGTGTGAATCCCCAAGACGTAGTCGGGGTCGGGGTTGACCAGCCATCCCGTGAAGATGAGGTCGTACTCGCCGGCGTGCAGCGCGTCGCTGACCACGCCGGGGTCGACGTATCTCCCGCGGATCTCAATGCCGATGTCGGCGAGCCATTCCGTCATGAAGCGGGCGGCCTGCACGTTCTCAGGCTGGTTGTTGTGGACGTGCAGCCTGAAGGAGAGCCGCTCGCCCTCGGGAGAGACGCGGATGCCGTCGTCGCCGCGGGTGTAGCCGGCCTCGTCGAGCATGGCGTTGGCGGCTCGGGGGTCGAACCCCAACCGTTCGTCGGCTTCGGGCTCGAAGTGGTAGTCGGAGTAGCGCGACGGTATGTATCCGTCTGCGGCCTCAGCGTAGCCCCCGAAGACGCGATCGACGAGGGCTTCCTTGTCGATGGCGCGCACGATCGCCCGGCGCACGACCCGGTCGGCCAGCGCCGGGTGGCCGTCACCGAACTCTTCGCCGTCGACGGTCGTGGCGCCGGGGTTGATGGTGAAGGCTTGGAACCGTTTGCCGTTGGCGGCGTTGACGGTGATGTCGCCCTCGCCGCGCAGGGCGTCGGCCTGGGCGGGGGTGAGACCGGCGACGAAGCTGACGGCGCCGGTGCGGAGCGCCTCGACCATGGCGTCTTGGTCGTTGAAGTAACGAAAGACCAGGCGGTCGAACTTGGGGGCGCCGCGCCAGTAGTCGGGGTTGGCCTCCAAGGTGATGGACTGGTTGGGCTGGTAGTCGGTGAGGATGAACGGCCCGTTGCCCACGATGGGAAAGTCGGTGTCGTTGTTGAAGGTGGCGAAGTCCTCGACGTCGGACCAGATGTGCTCGGGCAGGATCGGGATGTCCAAAGCGAGCATGGTGGCCTGGGGCTGGCTGAGCTGGATCTCGACTGTGCGCTTGTCGACGGCGGTGACTTTCTCGAAGTTGGTGACGAAGTTGCCGTTGGCGGTGGCCGCCGCCTCGTCGGTCATCATCGTGGTCAAGGTCCAGACCACGTCCTGGGCGGTGACGGGTTCGCCGTCGCTCCAGGTGGCGTCGTCGCGCAAGGTGTAGGTCCAGGTGAGTTCGTCGGCCGAGGTCTGCCATGACTCGGCCAGCCCCGGGACGGCGGCGTTGGTCTCGGGGGCGTAGTTGGTGAGGTAGTCGTACATCAACCGGTGGATGGACGTGGAGACGACCCGCTGCGCCAAGAACGGACTGAGCGAGTCCACCGGCTGGCTCTCGGCGATAGTCAGGGTCGTGGTGACACCGTCGTCCCCGGTTTCAGCGGCGGCGGTGGGCAGCCCGCCGACCGTGAGGGCCGCTGCCGCGGCGGCAGCCAGCCAGCGGAGAAAGCCTCGCCTGCGGGGAGTCCGTCCCACGGCCTTGTGATCGGTCACCGAAGATCCTTGCGTTCGTACCGGGGTGATGGCCGCTCCCGCCACACTGGTGGTTGCGTGCCATCGGCTCGACGTCGCCAACCTATATTCACGTTGTGACACGGCACCGTCGTGATCAGTAATGCCGCCAATATGGGCACATGCCCTGAAGTAATCATTCCATCACTTAGAGTCGTTTGTCGTTTTCTCCTCCAGCGATTCGCCAGAATCTCCCTTAACCGCTACGGTTTCGCGCCATGATGGGGCACTCTCACGCGCTCAGCGGAGCCGTTGGCTGGATGGCGATCGTCCCGGTTGTCCAGGGACAACAGTTCTTCAACATCCACTTCGACCTCGGGCCGGGCGAGATCATCGCCGGCTCTCTCGTGTGCGCCGGCGCCGCCTTGGTGCCCGATCTCGATCACAAAAACGCCACGATCACCCAGACCTACGGTCTGGTCACCGGCACACTCAGCGCCCTGTTTAGCTGGATCTTCGGCGGCCATCGCAACGGCACTCATTCGCTGCTGTTCGCCCTCCTCATGGGCGGCCTGACCCAACTGTTGGCGTTGTGGTCGGAGCTGGCCGTGCAGATCTTCGTGTTCTTGCTAGTGGGGATCGCACTGAACGGGCTGGGCTTTGGCATGGACAAAAACCGGGCCGCGGCTGCCGTGCTCAACGCCATGGGCACGGCCGGCATTGTGCTGGCGCTCTACACCTCAGGGGTGGACTACTCCTGGATGGGGCTGGCGGTGGCGTTCGGCTGCCTGCTGCACTTCGTGGGTGACATGGCCACCCACATGGGGGTGCCCCTGTTCTGGCCGATCAGCAAGTACCGGGTCGGGCAAAACATCGGCTTCGAAACCGACGGCAAGATCGAACGCACGGTTGTAACTCCCCTGCTGAGCATCGGCGTCATCCTGTTCTCGATCTACCTCTTCCCCTGGCAAGACATCCTCCCCAAGGCGTAGGCACCCCGCCGCGGCTCTCCTGCGAGGCGCGGCACGACCGCGGTGTCGGCGGACACCGCCGCTGGCCGCGCGGGCTGGCCTCACGAGCGCGTCACGCGGCGAGCCCCTCCCCCGCGCGCAACCGCGGTCTCGCCGGAAAACCTCAGTAGGCTAGATGGCGTGACACGCACGAGCGAGAACCTCAGCCCGGAACTGTACGAGTACCTACTCGCGCACAGCGAGCCGGTCGACGAGCTGCTGCGCGACCTCGTGGCCGAAACCGAGCAGCGCTTCCCCGACAGGGTGGGCCTACAGATCGGGCCCGAACAAGGCACATTCATGCGGATGGTGGCCCAACTCGCCGGGGCGCGCGATGCCGTGGAGATCGGTACGTTCACCGGCTACTCCGCCATCTGCCTGGCGCGGGGGCTGGCTCCGGGCGGCACCCTGCTCAGTTGCGACCTCAGCGAGGAGTGGACGTCGGTGGCGCGCTCCTACTGGCAGCGGGCCGGGCTCAGCGACACGATCACGCTACGCCTGGGGCCGGCGTTGCAGACCCTACGCGAACTCGACCGCGAGCCGCGCTTTGACCTGGCCTTCATTGACGCCGACAAGGAAGGCTACATCGACTACTGGGAGGAGTTGGTGCCACGGATGCGTTCGGGAGGCACCATCCTGGCCGACAACACCTTCTCCCACGGGCGCGTCATCGATCCGGCCGCGACGAGCCCCGCCGTGGAGGGCATCCGCAAGTTCAATGTCCATGCGCGCGACGACGGCCGCGCCGAGGCGGTCATCTTGCCCATCGGCGACGGCCTGACGCTGGCGCGCGTGCGCTAGGTTCTGTTTTTTGGCAAGGGCGGGCGGTGGGCGGACGTGGGTGAGCGCCTCCGCTGGCGCCTTCGCGGGCTGCCGAAATCGCGCGGCGATCGAGGCGCGAGCCAACGAAGAACGCCCCCCACAGCCCAGACCTCCGAACACCAGAACCTAGCCATGGCGGGTGCGCTCCCGCCCCCATCGCCCGCCCGTGGGCCGCTTCGGACACGATCGCGAGGCGCCCGTGGCGCCGCTGTGTCCCGCGCCCCGGCGCGCAGCGGCGCCACGGGCCGATTCGCCCATCTCTGAGACCCCGGCGGCTCCGCTGCGCTAGGCTCGCCGACCATGCGGCTGCTGCACACCTCCGACTGGCATCTGGGCCGGTCGTTTCACCGGGAGAGCCTGCTCGACGCGCAAGCGGCGTTCATCGATCACCTCATCGCCACGATCCGCTCCGAACGTGTCGACGTCGTGCTGGTCTCGGGTGACCTCTACGACCGCGCCCTGCCCCCTGTCGACGCCGTCCGACTGTTCAGTGAAGCGCTGCGGCGCATCCGCGACACCGGCGCCAAGGCCGTGCTGATCAGCGGCAACCACGACTCCATGGTCCGGTTGTCCTACGCCACCGAACTCATCGACGCCTCGGGGGTGTATCTGCGCAGCGACCCGGCGACGGTGGGCACGCCGGTCATCCTCAACGACGAGCACGGCCCGGTCGCCTGCTATGGCATCCCCTACCTCGAACCCGAACTGGTGCGCCACGAGTGGAAGCTGACCAAACGCAGCCACACCGCCGCGCTGAACCACGCGATGGACCTTGTACGCGCCGACCTGGCCACCCAACCGGCCGGCACCCGCTCGGTCGTGCTGTCGCACGCCTTCGTCCGAGGCGGCGAGCCCTCCGACAGTGAACGCGACATCCGCGTGGGCGGCGCTGCCGACGTTCCGGCCAGCGTGTTCGACGGTGTCGACTACGTCGCGCTGGGCCACCTGCACGGCCGGCAGCGCGTGGCCGAGAACGTCTACTACAGCGGCTCGCCGCTGGCCTACTCCTTCTCCGAAGAGCACCAGGTCAAAGGGAGTTGGTTGGTGGAGTTGGACGCCGCGGGGGCGAGCGAGCCCGTATGCGTCGAAGCTCCGGTCCCGCGCCCCATCGCGCGGCTCCGAGGCCGCATCGACGACCTGCTGACCGAGGAACGCTGGCAGCGCTACACCGAGCACTGGCTCCAGATCACCCTCACCGACCCGCTGCGGCCAGCCTTTCCCATGGACCGGCTGCGCGAACGTTTCCCCTACGCCCTGCACCTGGAATTCGCTCCCGAAGGCGAGGTCGCGCAGCGCGAGACCACCTGGACCCAGCGCACCGCCGAACGCTCCGAGGCCGATCTGGCGCTGGATTTCGTCGACTGGGCCCGCGGTTCACCGGCCACTCCCCAGGAGCGCCACCTGATCGACCACGCCCTGGCCGACCTGCGCGCCCGCGAAAACGCCGGTTGAGCCCGACCGTCCCGGCCGGGTGACAGCCGACCCGGCCCCCTGTCCCCTCCCCCGTGTTTTCCCGTCCCCGAGGAGCCCCCCATGCGGCTGCACCGGCTCACCATGCAGGCCTTCGGCCCCTTCGCCGACACCGTGAGCGTTGACTTCGACGCTCTGGCCGACGGTGGGCTGTTCCTCATCCACGGCCCCACCGGCGCCGGCAAGACCTCCGTGCTCGACGCCGTGTGCTTCGCTCTCTACGGGCAGGTGCCCGGCGCGCGCGAGGGCGCCAAGTCGCCGCGCAGCAACCACGCACCCCCCGACCGCGCCCCCGAGGTCAGGCTGGAGACCACGATCGCCGGGCGACGGCTGCACATCGTGCGCTGCCCGTCTTGGGAACGGCCCAAGAAGCGCGGAAAGGGCATGACCAAAGAGAATGCGCAGCTTGCCCTGAGCGAGTGGGTCGCGGGCGAGTGGCGCGGTGTCACCAACCGCATCGACGAGGCCGCCGACTTCATCGACGAGCTTCTGGGACTTTCGCGCGAGCAGTTCTGCCAGATCGTGCTGTTGCCCCAGGGCGAGTTCGCGCGGTTCCTGCGCGCGGGCGCGGCCGAACGGCGCGCCTCGCTGGAACGGCTGTTCGCCACCGGCATGTTCACCAAGCTGGAGAAATGGCTCGCCGAGCACGCCCGCGACCGCGGCCGGGCCGCGGCCGAGGCCGAGCGCGCCGTGACCCAGACCGCCGACCAGATCGCCGAGCGCGCCGGCCAGCCCGCCGTTACGGGCGCCGAGGAACCCGAAGAGCTGGAGCCGTGGGCCCGCGAGTTGGCGGCGGTGACGACCGCCACCGCCGCCGACGCCGCCGCCCTCGCCGCGGAGATGGGCCGGGAACGCGACCTGGCCCGCACCGCCCTGGAGCAGGCCAGGTCGCTGGTGCAACAGCAGGAGCGCTATGCTGCGGCGCTACGCCAGCGCGACGAACTCGACGAGCGTGCCGCGGAGCGCCACGCCATCGAAGCCGAACTGGCCGCGGCGGGGCGCGCCGCGGAGGTCGCTGCGCTGCTGCAAGCGGCCGAGCAGCGCCGTGTCGATGCGCAGAAGACGCGGCTGGACGCGGTCGAAAAGTGCGGTTTGGCAGGCACGCTGCTGGCACTGGACGATCTGGGGCTGCCCGCACAGATGTCTTCCCTGCCGGACGAAGCCACCGGGCAGGAACCAGAAACCGCCTTCGCCCGACTTGCCCGCGACAGCGCCGAAACCGCGCGCGCCCGGCTGACCGCCGCCGCACGACAGCGCCACGACGAGACCGCTCAACTGGAGCAGCGCCGCGCCGACGCCGATTGGCTGCGCTTGCTGGAAGAACAGCTCCAGCAGGTGGCCACCGAGGTCGACACCACCAAGGAAGAGTTGGATCGGGTCAGCGCCGAGGCGGCCAAGCTGCCCGAGCGCCGCGCCGAACTGGCGGCCAAGCTGGAGGAGACACGCGAGCGGAGCGGGCCACGCGAGACGGCTCTGGAAGCCTGCGAGACGGCGCGGCGCCGGCTCACGGCCGCGCGGGAAGTCCAACGACTCGACGAGGCGGTGGCGACCGCCCACGCGGCGCACTCCGCCGCCGTCGACACCGCGCAGCAGGCACGCGACCACTACCAGTCGGTGCGCGAGCAGCGGATCTCAGGCATGGCCGCCGAACTGGCGGCGGCGCTGACTCCTGAACACCCCTGTCCGGTGTGCGGCTCGACCGAGCACCCCCACCCCGCTGTGGCCGCAGCCGACCAGCCCAGCCCCGAGGACGAGGAAGCGGCCCAGCGCGACATGGAGGCCGCCCAGCAGCGCCGCGACGAGGCCAAGGACACGCTCACCTCGCTGACCGAACAACGGGCAGCCGAGGAACGCACCGCCGAAGGACTCACTATCGAGGAGGCCGAGGCGCGGCTTCGCGCTCGAGAGGACGAGCTTGCCGCGCTCGATACGGCCAACGAGGAGGTGCAGCGGCTCAGCGACGAGATCATCGACCTCGACGACAAACACGACGAGGCGCGCCGGCAGGAGAGCGAACTGACGGCCAGGCTCGCCGAGTGCCGGCAGCGGCACCGGGACCGAGAGCAAGAGCGCGACCGGCTGACCGAATCGCTGGCCCAAGCGCGTGGCGACGACCCCGACCTGGGCAGCCGCATCGATCGGCTCACCAGCGAGGCCGAGCTGCTGGAGGATGCGGCAGAGGCGCTACGCTCCTGGACCACCGCCACCGAGGAGCTGACCGCCGCCGAACACGAGGCCACCACCGGACTGGAGCGAGCCGGTTTCACCGACGCCGAGCAGGCGCGCGCCGCCGCCCGCACCACCAGCGAGCGCGAGGAGCTGACCAGACGCGCCCGCGAGTACGACGACGCGCGCGCCGCCGCCCAGGCCGAGCTCGGCGATCCCGACCTGATCGCCGCCAGCCGGCAGCCGGCCCCCGACCTCGCCGTCCTGGAAGGCGAGGTGGCCGCCGCCGAGCACAGCGCCGAATGCTTCCTGGGCTGGCACAAACAGATAGCCGACCGTGCCCACCGGCTGGCAGAGCTCCGCGTCAAGCTGAAGCAACGGCTGGCCGCCTCCCGTCCGGCCCGGGAGCACCACCAAGTCGCCGAACGCCTGGCACGGCTGGCGGCGGGCACCTCGGCGGAGAACCGGGAGAACGTGCAACTGTCGGCCTACGTCCTGGCGGCGCGGCTGGAACAGGTGGTGGCCGCCGCCAACGACCGGCTGGGCGACATGTCCGGGGGACGCTACGAACTGCGGCACACCATCGACAAGTCGGCCAGCGACGGTCGGAAGGTCTCCAGCGGCGGGCTGGGCCTGCGTGTCATCGACGCCTGGACCGGCCAGGAACGCGACCCCGCCACCCTCTCCGGCGGCGAGACGTTCATCACGTCGCTGGCCCTGGCGCTGGGACTGGCCGACGTCGCCGGTGAGGAGGCCGGTGGCGCCGACATCGGCACGCTGTTCGTCGACGAGGGCTTCGGCACGCTGGACGAAGACACCCTGGACGAGGTGTTGGAAGTCCTTGACCACCTGCGCGAGGGCGGACGCACTGTCGGTGTCGTCAGCCACGTGGCCGACCTGCGGACCCGCATCCCGACTCGGCTGCGGGTCGTCAAGACCACGCATGGCTCCCACCTGGAACAGACCACCTGAGCGGGGCTACGGCTCCGCTGGGGCCGCCGGCCACCGCGGGGCGAGACGGCCGGCGTGCTCTCAGGTGAAAACCGTGGGCGGGGTGATCGTGGACTGGACCGAGCGCCCGCGTGCGCCCACCGCCTGCCCTCGCCGTCCTCCCAAACAACAAAACCTCGACGCCGGGAAGTAACGATGGTGTCCCTTGTTTTCCGGACACATGAGGGTCTCTGGCCCCTCTTGTCCGGACACGAGACCGGGGTGGTGTGGTCTTTTCCGGCCACAAGGCCGGGAGGGTGTGGCTGTTCGCGAAACAGTCGCCTTGTGGCACGGGGAAGGTGGTGGCGCCCGCCCCGGATACCGCCCACCCCTGGCTGCCGAGACCGCGCAGCGATCAAGGCACGAGCGAGGGGAAACTCGCACACTGTCAGTGCTGTCGGCCGGGGGATGCACGCAAGCGATGCCCGGCACGAGGATGGGCGCGGCCGTTACACCGGGGACAAAACGTTCGGCCGGTTCGAGCTACAGCGCGGCCAGGGACCTCCGACCGGTGCGTCCCGCACAACCGCACAAGCGGGCCGAACGTGGGGCCGCACCACCGCTACCGGGCACTTTTCACCTCGCGAGCACAGGCCAAGCAGCGCGGCCACCATCGGGGCCGGTACCGGGCACCGTCGTGGTTCCCGCGTGGCCACTCCTGGCCGCGCTAGACCCGGCGCCGTCTTGGCCCCAGCGGGCGGAAGGCGGCGGTTCGGTGCGCTCAGACCAGCCAAGATGGGCTCGACCCGCCGCCGTCTCCCACGCGCTACGGCAAACCGGGAGCCGCGCGCCCGCGGGCGCGCCCGGACGGTGGCCCCGCTGCCCGGGTAATGTCGAGTATCCGTGCTGTTCGTTCAGACCAGGCTTCACACCGGCTGGAGAGAGACCCGACCGTCATGACGCTGCCTCTCATCGCCGTTGGACACAACGATCTCCGCGGCCGGACGGTGGAGACGCTGTGCTACCCGCAGCGCTCACTCGTCCTCCTCGGCGGGATTCCCGGAGCAGGCAAGAGCACGCTGCTCAACCGGCTCTACGGTTTGAACGGGACCGAGACGGCAACGGCGCGCACAGCCGAAGGCGTGTACGTCATCGACTCCCAGCAGTCACGCAACCGGCTCACCCCCCTGCTGCGCCACATCCCCTACGTGTGCTGGCGCTGGGTGGTGCACGTCCTGCACTATGTGCGCATCATCGCGGCGCTGCGCACCGGCGACCCGGTGGTGGTGCACGAGACGGGAACCCGACGGCTGGTCCGGTTGCTGTTGGGCACCTACTGCCGGCTGGTCGGCGCGCAGGCCCACGTGGTGCTCATCGACGTCGACCCGGCCGATGCCCGGCGCGGCCAGGTGCACCGGGGCCGCATGGTGACCTCACGCAGCTTCCGGAGTCACGCCCGGCGCTGGGCCCGACTGATCGACGCCTGCGCACTGGGAGCGGGGCGGGTCCTGCCTTGGGCGGCGTCGCTGACCATCCTGGATCGGCCGCGGGCCCACCGCCTCACCGGTATCTGGTTCACCTCAGGGGCGGCGCGCGTTCCCCTCGTCGGGATGCGGACGCGGATGTTCGTCGTGATCTGTGTGACCGCAGCGGCGGTGCTGCTGCTGTGAGGGCACCGGTACAAAGCGCCTCTTGAGTACGTCTTGAGCCGTTAGCTCTCTCCTGTGGCGGACCCACGACAGCCGGGCCGGCTGGCACGGGAAGACTCGCCCGGGTGGGAGAATGCCGCTGTGGATTGGCTGATCAGTGTCGCAGTGTTTGGGATCGCGAGCGCCGTGCTGACCGCGGCCGGCGTCGGGCTGCTGCTGGTGTTCGCGGATCGGGCGGGCAACCTCGTGGTCCAGGGGCTCGTGGGGGCGCTCTCGCTGTTCGTCCTAGTGGCGCTGCCGAGCATGGCGGCGGCTACCACGCTCTCGCGGGGCTCGGGCTTCGCGGCGGCGGTGCTGGCCGCCTGCTGCGTGGTGGTGATCGGCTATGTCGTGGGCATGGCGCTGCTGCCGGCCGTGGCGCGGCGCGCGGCCATAGCCGCACCACGGCTGTCGGCGGCGTCGGTGGCCGGCGGCGTGGTGGTGTGCGTCGTGCTCGGTGTGATCGGCGCCGGGCTGGGAGCGGCCTTCAGTTGAGGGCCGTGCCGTCGGCGGGTTCTCCGGTTGGTCCGGCGAGTTCTCGCACGAGGGAGATGCTCGGCGCGAGTGCGTCACGAAACGCGCCGTGAGTGACGATATGGGTCACCCCGAAGCGGTCGCGGTTGCGCAGGATCTCGTGGGCGATCTCCCCTTGGGTCCCGATGAGGGTGTAGGGGCTGTCGAGGATCGTTTCGACGCTGCCCAGTCCTTTCCTGCCGTAGGTGGCGGCCACGCCGGCGGCTGCGGCCTCCCGGTCGGCGGTGACCTCGACAAGCTGGACGAGCACGGTGAGTTCCAATTCACCGGCGCGCTCGCCGGCGCGCTGGCGCACGAACTCCACCCGCTCACGGGTCTGCTGGGCGTCGGCGACATCGAAGGTGCCCATGCTCGCCCCGCGCCGCTGGGTCAGCCCCGCGACGGCGACGGTGTCGGCACGGCGGGCAGCGATGTCGAGAGCCCGATCGCCGTGGCCGCCGACGAGCAGGCGGGGGCGGGAGGTGGCTTCGGGCAACGGCTGGTCGGTGGCGTCGGCGTAACGGCGCTCGATCTCGTCGATGGAGCGCTCCAGGTTGTCCATACGCTGGGCGTGCTCGCGCCACGGTATGCCGGCGGATTCGAATTCCACTTCATGTGCCCGCCGCCCAGCCCGAGTTGGAGCCGCCCGCCCGAGAGGCGGTCCACCGTGGCCGCCTCGCGCGCTAAAAGGGCGGGGTTCCAAAACTCGTTGTTGACGACATAGGTCCCCAGCCCCAACCGCTGGGTGGCCACGGCGGCGCCGGCCAGCGCGGCGAAGGGGCGGGCATGGTCAGGTGGTCGGCGGCGAACAGGGCATCGTAGCCCATCTCTTCGGTGGTGCGGCAGTAGGCGACCCACTCCTCCACCGGGACGCCGAGGCAGTTGACGCCGAAGCGAAATGTCGTCATAGCCCCAGCGAACCATCACCGGCCGCGCCCTTCACGCATATCCACCGTAAGCACGCCGATACGGCGCGCCACCGACGGGCGCCCGCGGCCGGCGCGGGCCGTGCGCTAGCGCTGCTGGCGGGCGCGGCGATCCAGCGCTTGCAGGTAGGCGTTGTAGGCGTCCATATCGGCGTCGTCGGAGCCGTCGCGGCGACTGTGGCGCTCCCGACGACGCTCGGTGCGCTCCTCGTCGCGCCACCACTGGCCTACCAGGGCGATCAGGACCATGAGGGTGGGGATCTCCCCCACGGCCCACGCGATGCCACCGCCGGCGTATTGGTCGTCAGCGATGCTGGCCAGCCACGGCACGTCGAACTGGCTGTAGTAGGCCATGCCCATCGGAGCCGACTGCATCATGATGGCGATGCCGAAGAAGGCGTGGAAGCCCATGGTGGCCAGCAACAGTACGATCCGCAGCATGTAGGGGACCTTGCGCGGCGCGGGGTCGATACCCACGATCACCCAGTAGTAGAGGAACCCCGCGAGGATGAAGTGGGTGTTCATGAGCACGTGGCCCAGGTGGTCGCTCATGAGCAATTCGAACAGCGGGGTGAAGTACAGCGCGTAGGTGCTGGCGATGAACAGCACCGTGGCGAAGACGTGGTGCGTAACGAGCCGGGAGAACCGGCTGTTGAGGAACAGGGTGAGCCACTCGCGTGGTCCCCGGTCACCGCGGCGGCGGGCAGGGTGGAGGGCGCGCAGCGCCAGCGTCATGGGAGCGCCGAGCACCAGCAAGATAGGCGTCATCATCGACAGCACCATGTGCTGGATCATGTGGGTGCTGAACAGCACCATCGAGTAGGTACCGACGCCGGTGAGCACGGTGGCGACGATGGTGAGCAGCCCGCAGAACCAGGCGATGGTGCGCCCCCAGGGCCAGTGGTCGCCACGGCGCAGCAGCCGTACGACCCCAGCGGCGTAGAGGCCGCCGAGCACGACCACGACCAGGATGAAGAACAGGTCGGGCCGCCACAGGGTAAGGATGGTCTGCGCGCTGATGGGCGGCGGCATGGGAAAACCGAGGATGTCGGCGGCGGTGCCGGGCGGGCTCGTGGGCACGGGCGGGGGCTCGGTTTGGGAGAGCGCGGCAGCCACCCCCATGACGGCGGCCATGATGGCCACCTCCACAGCGGCGATGCGGGCGAAGAGGACACGGCCCGTTCCCTCAACGATGCGGGGCACGGTGCGACGCCGGTGCTGCCACCCCAGATAGCCCAACACCACGAACAGGGCGGACTTGACGGCGATGAGCCAGCCGTAGGGGGTGGTGAACAGCTCGGTGACGCTGGTGAGCCTGGCCGCCGAGATGGCGACGCCCCCCACGGCCACCCCGACGTAGGCCCACAGGGCGAGGCGGCTGAAGCGCTCCACGGCGACCGGGACGTGCTCGCTGGAGGCCCGCAGGGCGTGGTAGGTGAGCGCGGCCAACCCTCCCACCCAGACGATCGCCGCGAGGACGTGCACCGCGAGCCCGGTGACGGCGAGGCTGTGGTTGGCGGCCGAGGCGGCGTGGCCCGCCACGAGAGGGGGCAACTGGGCGAGTAGGCCCAAGCCCAGCACGCCCAGTGCCGCCGTAGCCGTCTGAGCCACGCGGGCGAAGAGAGCCACCCCGGTAGCGGCCAGGATGACCACCATGAGCGCGATGCCCTGGCCCACAGAGCCGGCGTAGCTGGTGAGCTCTTCGTCAAGCACCTGGGAGGGCGGCAGCCCCAGCAGGTCGGACAGCGTGAAGATGAGGGTGCCGGCCGACAGCGCCGCCCAGGCGAGCGCGAACCAGGAGGTGGCACGCAGGTAGGACTGGGCGGCTGCGGTGAGGGCGCCTCGCTGGGAGGGCAGGAGCACGACGGTCAACAGGAGCAGGCCCAGCGTGAGCGCCGCGGCGATGTCTTGGCCCGCGGTGGAGATGGGCAGCCCCCAGCGGGTGAGCGGGCCGGGGTCGGGCAGCCCGGGAGCGACGCTGGCGACCACGGAGCCGCCGGCCAGCAAAGCGAGCAGCAGCGAGATCGCACAGATGGCGACGGCGGCCACGGTGAGTTCGGCGATGGCGCCGTCACGCGGCGGGGTCGAGGTCTCAGTCTCGCGAAGATCGGGGGAAGCCACGCTGCGCGCTCCAGGGTCTTCGTTGGTGGTGCGGGTGGCGGGAACGGATCACCGCCACGGCGATCACCGCACCGGTCAACAGGCCAAGGCCGCCCCAGATCCAGGGGGCGAGCGTGGCGGCGGCGTCGCCAAAGACGAATGTCAGCGCCCGAACCACTGCGGGAATCACCCAATCACCAAGGTTAGGGGACCTTTACGGTCCCTGGAAGCCGCCCCCGGGCGGGACGGTGCCGGTACGGCCGCGGCCGTACCGGTGTCGGGGATCGCGGTCACTCCTCCCTCGCCACCGTTTACCCGATGTAACCAAAAATTATCGCTCTTCTCCCGGTTGCACGTGGCAGGTGAGGCTTGGGCGCGTCACAGTGGAGAGGTATCGAAAGCGATACAAGGAGGCGAAGTGCGCGTCGGCGTGCCCCGCGAGACCAAAAGCCACGAGTACCGGGTGGCCATGACCCCGGCCGGTGTCCACGAACTGGTGGCCCACGGCCACGAGGTGCTGGTGGAACGCGGGGCCGGCGAAGGCTCGTCGATCTCCGACGCGGAGTACGTTGCCGCCGGTGCCCGCATGGTGGCCGACGCCGATGAGGTCTGGGCCGGCGCGGCGTTGATCCTGAAGGTCAAGGAGCCCGTGGCCGAGGAGTACCCCCGGATGCGCCCCGGGCAGATCCTGTTCACCTACCTGCATCTGGCGGCTTCGCGCTCGTGTACCGACGCTCTGCTGGATCGGGGAGTGACGGGGATCGCCTACGAGACGGTGCAGGCTCCGGACGGTTCACTGCCGCTGTTGGCGCCGATGTCGGAGGTCGCCGGGCGGTTGGCCCCGCAGGTGGGCGCGGCGGCGCTGCAACGCCCCCACGGCGGGCGTGGGGTGCTCATGGGGGGTGTGCCTGGTGTCGCGCCGGCGAAGACGACGGTGCTCGGGGCCGGCGTGTCGGGGATGAGTGCCACGCGCGTGGCGGTGGGCATGGGCGCCGAGGTGACGCTGCTGGACCTGGATGTCGACAAGCTGCGCCACGCCGACGCGATCTACCAGGGCCGGGTGAAAACAGTGGGGTCCAACGCCTTCGAGGTCGAGCGGGCGGTACTCGACAGCGACCTGGTCATCGGGGCGGTCCTGATCCCCGGCGCCAAGGCGCCCACCCTGGTGAGCAACGGAGTGGTGGCGCGGATGCGGCCGGGGACGGTGCTGGTGGACATCGCGGTCGACCAAGGCGGCTGTTTCGCCGATACCCGCCCCACCACCCACGCCGAGCCCACCTTCCGGGTACACGAAACGGTGTTCTACTGCGTGGCCAACATGCCCGGCGCGGTCCCCAACACCTCCACGCACGCTCTCACCAAGGACACGCTGCGCTACGCGGCTGCGCTGGCCGACAAGGGGTGGCGCCAGGCGCTGCTGGACGATCCGACGCTGGCGCGGGGGCTCAACACCTACACCGGTGAACTGACCAACGAGGCAGTGGCGCGCGCCCATGGTCGCAAGGCGCGCACGGTCGCCGAGGCGCTGGCGGGCTAGGTTTTTGGGACGGGCGGCAAGGACAGGAGGACCGGCGATGGGCGCACGTGGGTGAGCACCTCCGCTGCCGCCCCAGGCTGCCGAGATCGCAGCGACGAGGCACGAGCGAACGAGAAACGCCCCCGCAGCCCAGCCGTTCACACAGCAGAACCCAGCCGGGGCCGGTGGTGGGGGCGAGGCCGGGCGCGGCGGGGGGGACGGCTGCCGGAGGGCGCGCTTCACCAGTGCTCGGGGAAGGGGAGGTGGTCGGTGTCGGCGTTCGGGGGGCGGTGCGCCGCGGCGGCCATGCGCGCGTCGAGAGCCTCGGTGAGGTAGTCGCACTCGTTGAGGGGGTCGCTGTTGGGGCACTCCAAGGCGTGGCCCAACAGGTCGCGCACCCGTTCGGCGGCTTCGATGCGGCGGTTGAGGGCCTCGATCTGGGTGTTCAGCGCGTCGTGCCAGTTGTGGCCGTCGAGCATGGCGGCGATGGCCTCCAGCGGCACCCCCAGGTGGCTGGCGAGGCTGATGAACGCGATCCGGCGTAGCTCGACCGGCCCGTAGTGGCGGCGACCGCCGATGCGGGCGGCGGGGGCCAGCAGCCCGCGCTCTTCGTAGTAGCGCAACGCTGAGGCGGCGACGCCGGCGCGGCGAGCGGCCTCTCCGATGGGCACAAGGCCGCTGTGGTGCTGGGCGGAAGGGGAAGCGGGATCATCCCCGGGGCCTGTTGACTTCAAGTCGACTTCAACCTCCAGGCTGAGCCCGACGAGCCCATTGGACAAGACGTGTGGAGATTCAATGGTAATGAGCCGGTTGTGGACGGGCCGCCAGCCCACGGTCAACCCTTTCGCTTTCCCGCGGGGACCGGTGGGGCGGTTGGTCGGTTGGCTGATGGCGCGTACCAACACCGACGAGAACGCCGAGGCGGCCGAGGTGCTCGACGTGCGGCCCGGGGAGTGCGTGCTGGAGGTCGGCCACGGCCCGGGACGGCTGGTGACGTTGCTGGCCCGCGACCCGCGGGTCAGCGTGATCGGGATCGACCCGTCGCCGGAAATGACGCGGATGGCGCTGCGGCACAACGCCGAGCTGGTGCAGTCGGGGCGACTGCGGCTGTGGCGGGCCACGGCGGCCCGCACCGGGGTGGACGACGCCGAGGTCGACGCCTTGATCTCGGTGAACACGGTGGCCATGTGGCCCGACCTCGACGCCGGGCTCACCGAGTTGCACCGCGTGCTGCGGCTGGGCGGGCGCCTGGTCATCACCTGGCACCGTCGTCCCCGGTCGCTGGCCCTGGCCGAGGAGAAACTCCAGCGGATCGAGGCGGCGCTGCGGCAGCGTTTTGTCACCGTCGCACGCGATGACACGGCGCACTCGGTGATCTTTCGAGCCCGCAGAGCCGACCGCGAGGAGAGCGCCGGCTGACCGAGGGGCTCCCCGGGGCCGTCGGCGAGCCCGCGAACGGTGCAACCGCCCGGCAGGCGTGACATAGTTCCCACCGGCGGCTTGCGCACCACGACTCCGGTCGGAAGCGGTGGGCAGAGGGGATACCGTCGAAAGAAGGCGGGAGGCAGCATGCTCCCCTGACCTCGACATTCCCGGCCCGGTTTTGGGAGGCGGAGCGCGTGTCACGCACGGAGCCGGCCACACGCGACCATGTCGTGTCCGTAGGGGCGACGATGATCCGGTTGCGGCGCAGGCACCCAGCGCCGCGCGACAGCGGCGGCGGGCAGCCCAAACACACCGACCACATCGTCGTGCGGGCCGCCGACGAGACGGGCCGCGTGGGCTGGGGCGAGATCGTGGCGGCAACGCCACAGCGGTGGCGGGCCGTCACCGAGGAGATCGCTCCCGCGCTGCTGAAGCACCCCTGGCAACGCCCCACCGAGGCGGCCGAGGTCTGGAGCGGGCTCGCACCCGATCCCGCGGTGGTGGCAGGCGTGGACACCGCGTGCTGGGACCTGTGGAGCCGCCGGCGCGACACTCCGCTCTCCCACGCTCTCGGTGGTACCCGCACGGCCGTCACCGCCGCGGTGACGGTGGGCCGCCAGCCGTCGTTGGAGTCGCTGGTGCGCGAAGTCAACCGACAGGTGGGCAACGGGGTGCGCTGCGTGCGCCTGGAAATCGAGCCGGGCTGGGACATCGACGTGGTCAGGGCGGTGCGCCAGACCTACCCGTTTCTCGTGCTGGAGGTAAGCGCGCGGCAGAGCTACAGCGAGGACCCGGCCCACCTGGAGGTGCTGCGCGCGCTGGACGACTATGGGCTGCTGGCCATCGAGGAGCCGCTGCCCGTCAAGGATCTGGCCGGCTACGCGCGCCTGCGGCGGGAATTGCGCACCCCCGTGGCGCTGGGGCCCTCGATCGACTCACTGGAGCACCTTGACGCGGCGATCCGGGCCGAGGCCGCCGACGCCGTCGCCCTGCACGTCGCCCACCTGGGCGGGCTCACTCCCGCCCGCCGCGCTCACGACCGGGCGGTCGACGCCGGGTGGCAGGTGTGGTGCGGCGACGACGGCCACTCGGGGTTGGGCCGGGCGGCGGCGGTGGCGCTGGCGTCGCTGCCGGGGATGAGCCTGCCCAGCGAGATGCCGGGCGCAGGGGCGGGGTTCGCCCGCGACATCGTCTCGCCACCGGTACGTGCCCACGACGGCATCACCCCGATTCCGCTCACCGAGGCAGGGTTGGGCTATACCGTCGAGGAGTCGACGATCGAGGCGTTGACGCAAGAGTCGGTGACCCTGCGGCGTTAGGGCCGGTTGCTCGGGGACGGCTGCCCTGCTGCGCGGCGTTGCGCCATCGTGGCCGCATAGCCCCCGCAGGGCGATCACGGCAAGGCCGGCCAACCGGGGCGCTCCTCGCGCGGGCGTGTCTCGGGCGTGCGAGGCGGCACGTGCCCCCCGCGCAACGAGGCCACCGCCCTCGGGTGCCCCCAGGAGTCGGGCCAAGAGACGCGCCTTCGAGCGTCGGCCGCCGGCGACCGGCGCACCTGTCACGCGGGGTTCACGGCCACCATGTCGCTTCCTGTGTGGAAGCGACCAACCGGTGTCCGCGCGGGGACGCTGTCCGAAATTCGGGGGTGGCCGGGCGGTGGCCGCGCTCGCGGGTGGGCTCCGCCCGGCAGTCGCCAACGGCGGTGCCACGAACCGATGGGGCTGCGACGCCGTCACCACAGGGCTTGCCGCGGCTGTGAACTGTTCGAGATGATCAGGAAGGGAGAGTCAGCAGGAAGGACGTCCGGTGGGGCTGTACGAGGTTGACGCCCGAAAATGGGAGAACGGTTGGCAGTTGCGGATTCGGGATGTGGGGGTGACTTGGTCGCCCACCTTGGGTGATGCCGAGACGAGAGCGCGCGAGTACATCTCGGCCAACCTCGACGTCGCCGAGGAGAACATCCACATCGACCTGTTGCCGCGGGTGAGTGCGTCGTTGGACCAGCTCGCGTTGGAAACCCGTCGCGCCGTGCACGACGCCGACGAGGCGATGCGCGGAGCCGCGGCGAAGACGCGCGACGCGGTTGACGGTTTGACCGATGCCGGTCTCACGCCCGCCGACATTTCGCACTACCTCGGGCTTTCACAGCAGCGTATCCGGCAGCTCGCCCAAGGGTGAACCGAGGCGGGCCGGCCGCCGTCGCGTGTGAGGGGGACCGCACTCACACACAAACCGAACAGTCGGTTTAAAGTGGGGCATCTGCCCATCACACGTGAGGAGCGAGCCAAACTATGCGGACGTTCACCGATATCAACGCACTGACCGCGGCTCAGGGCGAGCACTTGGGCTACAGCCAGTGGCACACCGTCACCCAGGAACAGATCAACCTGTTCGCCGACGCCACCGGAGACCACCAGTGGATTCACGTCGACCCTGAGCGCGCCGCCCAGGGCCCCTTCCAGGCCACGATCGCCCACGGGTTCCTCTCACTGTCGATGCTGCCAATGCTGGCCGCGGAGATCTACACCCTGGAGAAGCCCCCGTCGATGGGCATCAACTACGGCCTGAACCGGGTGCGGTTCCTGCAACCGGTCGTGGTGGGCAAGCGGGTGCGCAGCGGAGCGGAATTGAGCGACGCCCGGGAGAACGACCGAGGTGTGCTGCTGACCGTGAAGCACCAGGTCGACATCGAGGGTGAGAGCAAACCCGCGCTGGTCGCCGAGACGCTGTCGCTACTGGTGCCATAGCGGCGGCTCGCGCCACGCCGAGGCGCGAACGCGGCGCACTCCAGCGAGGCGACCGGCGACGGTGAATGAGACCCGTGGCACTTGGGTAGAAGCGGGCGTCGTCGGGGTATTCCCCCTCCCCGCTGTCACATGGGCGACACTGCTGGACCGCCGCCCCTGCTGATAGTTTCATCTCCGCGATCAATTCGCGGGAACCATTAAAAAAGAACCTGTCAGAGGAAGGTGCGTACATGTCCGCGCCCTATACGCTTCCTGAGCTGCCGTACGACTACAGCGCGCTCGAACCGTGGATCTCCGGCCAAATCATGGAGTTGCACCACGACAAGCACCACGCGGCCTACGTCAAGGGGGCCAACACCGCGCTGGAGCAGATGGCCGAAGCTCGTGAGAACGAGAGCCTTGGAGCGATCAACCTCTACGAGAAGAACCTGGCGTTCAACCTGGCCGGCCACGTGAACCACTCGGTGTTCTGGCCGAACATGTCGCCTGACGGTGGTGACAAGCCCGAGGGCGAGCTAGGTGCGGCCATCGATGACACCTTCGGCTCCTTCGACGCCTTCCGCTCGCAGTTCAATGCCGTGGCCACCGGTATCCAGGGCTCGGGCTGGGCGATCCTGGCCTGGGACACCCTGGGGCAGAAGCTGGTTATCAACCAGCTCTACGACCACCAGGGCAACCTGTCGGCCGGGCTCTACCCGCTGCTTATGCTCGACATGTGGGAGCACGCCTTCTACTTGCAGTACAAGAACCTTAAGGCCGACTACGTCAAGGCGTGGTGGAACGTCATCAACTGGGCGGACGTGCAGCGCCGCTTCACCGAGGCTCGCAAAATCCAACTCGGCTGAGACGCGGCCCACGGTGCAACAACGGGGAGGGCGGTCCCACAGTGGGATCGCCCTCTTTTTCGCGTCTCCAGAGTGGCTGCGTCCCGACAGGTCCCGCCGGACAGCTCAGCCCACGCCGGCCCCGAGTCGGGCAACCGCCTCGGTGACGGTGTCGGCGACGGGGTAGCCGGTGGCTTCCAGCCGCCAGCGGGCCATCATGCCCGTAGTGACGAGGATCGCGTGGGCGCCCACCGCATGCGCGGCGTGAGCGTCGTCGTCGATGTCACCGATGAGTACCGCGGTGGCCGGGTCGATCTCTTGGGCCTGTAGGTGGGCGGCGAGATGCTCGGCTTTGGAGTCATGCGTGGCGTCAAAACGCCGCCCGTCGATTCGGGTGAAGTGGTGGGTCAGACCACGCTCGTCGACGAGGGGCACTAAACCGTCATGGGAGGCCATGGACAGCAGCGACTGGCTGCGTCCCGCCTCCGGCCACGCGCGCAGCGCCTCGGTTGCCCCCTCGGCCAGCTCGCAAGAGGGCAGGAGCGTGTCGTAGCAACGCTCATAGGCGTTGTTGAGGCGCTGCCACTCCCCGTCGATGAAGCAGCGGCCAAGTAGTTCCTCGTAGCAGGACAGGAGGGGACGCCGGAAGACCGACCGCCAGTACTCCAGATCCACCGGGTCACGTCCGAACTCTGCGCAGATCCGATTGACGGCGGCGATATTGGCGTGATTGTCGTCGAGCAGGGTGCCGTTCCAGTCCCAGACGATATGGGTCGCGTCATGCCGGTGAGTCGCGATATCTGCCACGGCGTGCATGCTATGTGCCCTGGGGCGTATCGGGTAATTCGCGCTCATGGCGGGCCTGTCGAGGAGCCGACGGCGCGACGGCGAGCGCGCACCCGCCAGGCCCACACTCCGACGCCCACCAGCAGCGGCAGCACCACCAGCAGCAGGAGCGGAAGCAACAGCGCCAGCAACGCCGTGACGATACTCAC
Organism: Salinactinospora qingdaonensis; assembly: GCF_039539445.1. NCBI lineage: Bacteria > Bacillati > Actinomycetota > Actinomycetes > Streptosporangiales > Nocardiopsidaceae > Salinactinospora > Salinactinospora qingdaonensis. The sequence continues at coordinate 115,794 of NZ_BAABDD010000005.1, read as the reverse complement.
GATATCCTCGAGCGTGCTGGTGACAGGGCCGGCGACACCAGCGGTGAGGGTGTTGAGCACAGGGCGCGCCAGCGCCTTGAGCGCATGGAAGCCGAACGCGACGAGCGCGCCCACGATGACCGGCCACCACGACCCGTCCCCCTGCGCGGACGCGGCCATGTCGCCGGCGGTAAGCGACGAGGCGCCGGCGCCGAAGGTCACCCCACCGGAGGTGGGCCGGACGAAGGTCTGCACGAGGTCGTTGAGGCTGTCGAGTGCGGGGACCTTGTCGGCGACGAGCTCAACGGCGAGCAGTACGGCGAAGGCGGCGAGGACGACGGGGTTCTCCAACCACTGCCATCCCGGCGATAGGGACACCACGTCGGTGGAGCGGGCGACGAGGCCGACAGCGAGCAGCGGCACGTAGGCGTTGAGACCGGCAGCCGAGGCGAGTCCCGTGCCGGTCAGCACCTCCAGCATGCGTCCCCTTTCCCCGTCGTGGGCACTGGCGGCGGTGGATGGGACGCACGGCGGAGCCGGTGGGTTCCCCGCTCGGCTCGATGACCTCCACCGCTCCCCCGACGAGGGGCGTCATTGGCGGCTGTGGCCCTGCCGGGAGGGCGCGGTCCCCTCGTCGGGGGAGCGGCCGAACTCCTCTTGGGCTCGCCTGCGGCGCAGCATGTCCCAGCATTCGTCGAGTGTGGTCTCCAATTCGCGGATGCGTTGGCGCTCCTGCGGGGTCAGGCGGTGCTCGTACTGGCTGCGCAGGTCGCGTTCCTCGGTCACGAGCTGACCGATCCGGCGGACGAGTTCCGTCTCGCGGTCCTTGGCATTATTCATGCCCCTATGGTCAATCGGCACCGTTGACCTGGCAATATGCCGAACGCTTGAGACGACTCGCCCCTGAAGAGCCATGGAGCCGGTTAAATACGGGTTTGTCGGGAAGATTGTGGCGAGTTGTCGGCGAGCGCGCGCCGGAACGTTGCCGCACCCGCCCTTTCGCCCCCAGCCGGCTAGGAGTCCCTCGTGAAGATCTACGCCGATCGACCACTGCGCTTTTTTCGCCAGTTGTGCAGTGACGTACTCGCCGCGGCGTGGATCGCCGCATGGGTGTGGATCGCGATGCGGCTCTATGACGTGGTGGTGCTGTTGGCCCAGCCGGGGGTGCTCCTGGAAGACGCCGGCGGCACGCTGTCTGAGCACATGGACGAGGCCGCACGGCGGGCCACCGAGATCCCGCTGGCCGGCGAACAACTGGCCGAGCCTTTCACCGGGTTGAGCACCACCGGGGAAACGCTGAGCGAGGCGGGCAGTCAGTTCCAAGACACGGTCATGACTATGGCGCTGCTACTGGCGGTGGTGACGGCACTGCTACCGATCCTGTTCGTGCTGGCGACCTGGCTGCCGCTACGGCTGCGTTGGATTCGGCGGGCCAGCGACGCCCGGCGGCTGCGGTCGATGCCGCAGCAGGCCCGCCAGGAGCTACTGGCGCTGCGCGCGCTGTCGTCGGCGCCGGTACGCGCCATCGGCAAGATCCACGCCACCCCTGTCATGGCGTGGCGTGAGGGCGATGAAGCAACAGTGGAGCGCCTAGCCGCCCTACAGCTACGTCGACTCGGTATCCGCGGCTAACCGAGGCCTGGTGGAAGGGGATGCTCCCCGTCTTGCGGTGGAACCCGCTAGGGGCTGGGGGTAACAGGGATAATGGCAGATGACGTGAACTCGGGGGAGGATTGGGAGCACGGGATGGCCACCTACGGTTACCACGACAACAAGCAGCAGCACCTCAACCGGCTGCGCCGCGTCGAAGGCCAGGTACGCGGGCTGCAACGGATGGTCGAGGACGACGCCTACTGCATCGACATCCTGACCCAGACGGCAGCGATCAACAAGGCGCTCCGCTCCTTCGCCTTGTCGCTGTTGGACGAGCACCTCAAGCACTGCGTCGCCCACGCCGTGGCCAACGGCGGCGAGGACGCCGAGGAGAAGGTCCGTGAGGCGTCGGAGGCCATCTCCCGCCTGGTGCGCTCCTGAAGCGCCCTGCGCCGCCCGCGGGGCGCTCAGTGCTCGCGGCCGACCGCCACAAGCGCACGCTCGTGAGCATCCTCGGGGGTGAGGTACTGCTGGGACTCCTCCGAGTCGAGCAACGTGTCGATCCTCAGGTTGAGAAAGCCGAGCCGGGCGACCTCCCCACCCAGCAGGGCGCGGATCATCCAGTTGGTGGCGACGCGGACCCGGGCCGGCCCGGAAGGCAGCGCGTAGAGGTGGTAGGCGCGGGTCAGAGCCAGGGCAGCCGCCCCTGTGACCTCGTAGCCCAGGGGGCGGGCCACCGCGTCGCGCCCGCTGAGGTCGACGAGTAGCCCCAGGTCGCGGTGGTAGTAGGACCGCTTGGGGCGCCCCAGGAGTGAGGCGATGGCGTTGTCGGCGGCCACCGGCCCCTGCCGCGAGGCGTGTTGGGCGGTGGGTGGGCACAACGCGCCCGACTCTTCCTTGCTCAGGTCGGGAATGGCCGCGCCATCGCCCACGGCGAAGATCTCCGGACGCTGCGGCGTCGCCAGATCAGGGCCCACCACGAGTTTGCCGCGGTCGGTCTCCAGCCCCAGCCCCGCGTTGAGCGGACTCGGGCTGGTTCCCGCGGTCCAGATGAGGGTGCGGCAGGGCAGCACGGTCTCGTCGGTGAAGGTCACCTTGTTCTCGCTGACCTCCTTGACGCTGACTTCGAGGGTGACCTTGACGCCGCGCTCACGCAGCAGTTCCATAGCGCTTTGGCCCAGGTTGTGCCCAAGCTCGGGCATCAGGCGGGGCGCGATGTCGATGAGGTGCCAAGAAAGGTAAGCGCGCAGGTGGGGGTAGCGCTTGCACGCCTCTTCGCACAGCAGCTTCAGGGAGGCCGCTGTCTCGACGCCGGTGTAGCCGCCGCCGACCACGACGAAGGTGCACCGCTCGACGCGCTCTTGGAGGTCCCCGCTGGCGTTGGCCAACTCCAGTTGGGCGAGGACGTGGTCGCGCAGGTAGACGGCTTCGGCGAGGTTCTTGTTGCCTCGGCCGTGTTCGATGAGTCCGGGGATGTCGAAGACGCGGGTGTTGCTGCCCGGGGCGAGGATAAGGCGGTCGTAACGCTCATAGACCAGATCGCCCGAGATTCGGCGCACCACAACGGTGCGGGTATCGACGTCAACCCCGATGGCGGCTCCGGGCACGATCCGGGTGCGGTACAGCACCCGATGCAGCGACACCGCGATCGACTGCGGGGTGAGCAGCCCGGAAGCTACCTGAGGCAGCAAGGGCTGGTACAGCATGTAGTCGTTGGGCGCGATCAGCACGATTTCGGCCGCGCCGCGGGGGATGCGCTGCTCCAGCCGGCGCAGCGCGGACAGTCCCGCAAATCCGGCGCCGATCACGACGATACGAGGTCGCGCCATCGTCACATCACTCCCCTGACGCAGGGTGGGGCCGCTCATCGTCCGAACCGCACGTCTCCCCCGGCACGCGCCACGGCCACCGGGCGAGGGGCAGCGGCATTCGGGCTGACGCTGCCCTGAGCCCCGCGCGTCAAACGTGGCATCGCGGGGGCGAGGAGTGGCACCGGCAGCCGTGCTGGGCTCAGCTACGCCCGGCATCGCCTTGAGCGCAGCGAGAGTCGCCGTGGGGCGGTATGGGCCGCGAGAATCGCCAAGCGGCGGCACTCACGACGATCGTGCCACGCGGCCCGCCTTGTCACCGTCGAGAGCCCGCCGCCCGCGCCGTCCCCTCGACGCCGACACCGCCCCGGCCGACAGCGCCGACAGTGTGGGGTTTCCCATCGCTCGTGCCTCGATCGCTGCGCGATCTCAGTAGCCAGGGGTAAACGGTATCCAAGGCGGGCGCCACCACCTCCCCGTCCCGAGGCGACTGCTCCGCAAACAGTCAAACCATCGCGCTTCGCGCCCGCCGAAGAGGGAACACCATCGCCACCTCCCGGCATACAGTGGCTCCCCTCGCCCGCACGGCCACCCACATCGCTGTGCCCCCACCTGTTCAGACTGCCGAGATCGCGCAGCGATCGAGAGAAGCGGCCTCAGAGCTACCGCCCCTCTTCAAGTTGCCTCGCCCTCCCAAGCTTCCGAGATCGCGCAGCGATCGAGGCACGAGCGAACGGCACCATCTGTCCACTCACGGCTTGACAGCCCCATAGGAACCCCCCGCCCTCGCCGCTCCTCTCTGCTGCCCCTTCCCCGCAAAGCGGGCGCCGACGTGGTGCCTCCCCCGCCATCCAGTTGGCCGTCAACGCCCTAGCGCGGTGCCAGCAAGGCGGCCCGGCCCATGGTCAACAGCAGGTCAGCCATCTCGTCCTTGGCCACCTCCCCCGCGCTGTGGGGCGTGGAATTAAGCAAGCCGAAGGTGGCGTGCACGGCGGCGCGTAACGTGGCCGGGCGGCTGTGCGGGCGCAACCGGCCCACCACCTCAACCCACTGTTCGAGGTAGCCGCGCTGCAACCGGCGGATGCGGTGGCGGTCGGTGGCCGCGACGTTGGGGAGTTCGCGGTCATGGACGGTGATGAGAGCGGGCTCGTTGAGAGCGAAGGCGATATGGCCGCGCAGCAACTCCTCCAGCGCTGTCGCGGGATCGGGGGCGGTGGCCACCCGTGCCCGCCCACCCTCGGCCAACCGCTCGCTGACGTCGAGCAGCATCGCGGCAAGCAGCGCCTCCTTACCGGGGAAATGCCGGTACAGCGCGGGTCCGCTGGTGCCTACCGCACGGCCGAGATCCTCGATGGAGACGCCATGGAAACCGTGCGCGGCGAACAGTTCGGCCGCGGCGCGCAGGATCTCCTGGCGCCGTGCCCCGATCGCGCGGTTGGCCATGATCCCCCTTGGTTTCCCTCGGTTTCCTCATCTGTTGCTGGACACCAGCCGTTAGCGAACACTAACATCGGCGATGTTAATGGTTATTAACAGCGGTTCCGCGCCGTTGCCGTTGGAAAGTGGATGCCTTTGCCTAGCGCACCGACGCTCAGCTCGACGGTCGACACCACCAGCGCCGCCTTCACCGCCAACGCCGCAGCCAACCGCGCGCTAGCGGACCAACTGCGGGAACGGATCGACACCGCGGCCCTGGGCGGCCCGGAACAGTCCCGCGCGCGCCACGTCGAGCGCGGCAAGCTGCTGCCGCGCGACCGCGTGGACGCCCTCCTCGACCCGGGCTCGCCGTTTCTGGAGCTGTCGCCGCTGGCCGGGTACGGCATGTACGGCGAGGAGGGCCACGACGCTCCCGCCGCCGGCATCATCACCGGAGTGGGCCGGGTCTGCGGGCGCGAGGTCGTCGTCGTGGCCAACGACGCCACCGTCAAAGGCGGCAGCTACTACCCCGTCACCGTGAAGAAGCACCTACGGGCCCAAGAAGTGGCCCTGCACAATCATCTTCCCTGCGTGTATCTGGTGGATTCCGGGGGCGCGTTCCTGCCCATGCAGGACGACGTTTTCCCCGACCGGGAGCACTTCGGGCGGATCTTCTACAACCAGGCGACGATGTCGCGCGCGGGCATCCCCCAGATCGCAGCGGTCCTGGGCTCGTGCACCGCCGGCGGTGCCTACGTGCCGGCGATGAGCGACGAGGCGGTGATCGTGCGCGAGCAGGGCACCATCTTCCTCGGCGGCCCCCCGCTGGTGAAGGCGGCCACCGGTGAGAGCGTTACCGCTGAGGAACTGGGCGGCGGCGACGTGCACGCGCGCGTCTCGGGGGTCGCCGACCATCTAGCCGCCGACGACGGCCATGCGCTGGCGACAGTGCGCGGGATCGTCGACACCCTCGGCCCGCGCCCGGCGCCGCCGGCATGGCAGCGGCGCGAGCCGCGGCCACCGGCCCTGGACCCCAGTGAGATCTACGGGATCGTGCCCACCGATACCCGCACCCCTTACGAGGTGCGAGAAATCATCGCGCGCATCGTCGACGGCAGCGAGTTCACCGAGTTCAAGGCCGAGTACGGCACGACCTTGGTCACCGGTTTCGCCCACCTGCACGGCCATCCGGTGGGCATCGTCGCCAACAACGGGATTCTGTTCAGCGAGTCGGCGCTCAAGGGTGCCCACTTCATCGAGCTGTGCGACCGGCGCAGCGTGCCGCTGGTGTTCCTGCAAAACATCTCCGGATTCATGGTGGGGCGCGACTACGAGGCCGGTGGCATCGCCAAGCACGGCGCGAAGATGGTCACCGCCGTGGCCTGCGCCCGCGTACCCAAGTTCACCGTTGTCATCGGCGGCTCCTTCGGAGCCGGCAACTACAGCATGTGCGGGCGGGCCTACTCGCCCCGCTTCTTGTGGATGTGGCCCAACGCGCGGGTATCGGTCATGGGTGGTGAGCAGGCGGCCTCGGTCCTGGCGCAGGTGCGCCGCGACCAGATGCACGCACGCGGACAGGAGTGGCCGGCAGCGGCGGAGGAGGAGTTCAAGGAACCGATCCGGGCGCAGTACGAGCGGCAGGGAAACCCCTACTACTCCACGGCTCGGATCTGGGACGACGGCGTCATCGACCCGGCCGATACCCGCACGGTGCTGGCGCTGGGGCTGGCCGCGGCCCGGCACGCGCCGATGGAGCCCGTGGGCTATGGCGTCTTTCGGATGTAAGGGGAGAGCGGACATGCTGCCTTCTGTGTGGGCCGCGGCAGAGCGGCTTTCGGCGCGGCGGTTCGGGGCCGCAACGGCGCCCCCGCCGGCTGTAGCGCGGCGTTGGGGCCCAAGCCGTCACGGGAACGGCGTGGCCGACTCCCCACGGGACTCCCGCAACGGCGCCGGCCGGCGAGGGGGGCGGCGATGACGACCGAGGCGACTGGCCCCACCCGCGTTCTGGTGGCCAACCGCGGCGAGATCGCCGTGCGGGTGATGCGCACGCTACGACGGCTGGGCATGGGCTCGGTGGCGATCTACGGCGACGGTGACGCCACCGCGCGCCACGTGCGCGCCGCCGACACGGCGGTGCGTGTGGGCGGCGCCGAGCTTGCCGACAGCTACCTCAACGGCCCGGCCATCATCGCCGCCGCCCGCGCCAGTGGGGCGAGCCTGATCCACCCCGGCTACGGTTTCCTCTCCGAAAACGCCGCATTCGCCCGCGCCTGCGCTGCGGCCGGAATCGGGTTCGTGGGGCCCCCACCCGAGGCGATCGAGGCGATGGGCGACAAGATCGGCGCGAAGAGCACGGTGGCAGCGGCCGGTGTGCCGCTCCTCCCAGGCTTCACCGAGCGTCCCGGACACCCGATGACCGACGCGGAGTTGGCCGAAGCGGCGGCCGAGATCGGCTACCCGCTGCTCGTCAAACCCTCAGCCGGCGGTGGCGGTAAGGGGATGCGGCTGGTCCACGAGCCCGGCGACCTGACCGCGGCGGTGGCGGCGGCACGGCGGGAGGCGCTGGCGGCCTTCGGCGATGCGACCCTGCTCGTGGAGCGCTTCGTGTCGCGCCCGCGCCACATCGAACTACAGGTGCTAGCCGATGCCTACGGCGGGGTCGTGCACCTCGGAGAGCGCGAGTGCAGTCTCCAGCGGCGCCACCAAAAAATCGTGGAGGAGGCTCCGTCGCCGCTGCTGACCCCAACCCAGCGCGCCGCCATGGGCGAGGCCGCCGTGGCCGCGGCGAAGGCGTGCGGCTATGTGGGGGCGGGAACCGTGGAGTTCATCGTGGCAACCACCGCGGAGGCCGCCGAACCCGAGTATGCGTTTTTGGAGATGAACACCCGGCTCCAAGTGGAGCACCCGGTCACCGAGGCGGTGGCCAGTGTGGCCGGCCGCCGCGGTATCGACCTGGTCGAACTGCAACTGCGCGTGGCGTTGGGGGAACCGCTGCCCTTCTGCCAAACCGACCTCGATATCGAGGGGCACGCGGTGGAGGCACGGATCTATGCCGAAGACCCGGCTCGGGGGTTCCTGCCCACCGGCGGCCCCGTGCTGCTGCTGGGGGAGGCTGACGGCACCGAGGCCCGCGTCGACTCCGGCATCAGCGAAGGCACCGACATCACCTCGGCTTACGATCCGATGCTGGCCAAAGTCATCACCTGGGCACCCGACCGGGCGGGCGCATTGGACCGCATGGACACCGCCCTGGCCCGCTACACGCTCCTGGGCTGCGACAGCAACGTCGCCTTTCTACGCCGGCTGCTCTGCCACCCCGAGGTCAGGGACGGCCGGCTCAGCACCGACCTCACCGAGCGACTGCGCCGGGAGTTGAGCGCCGCCGACAGCGAAATCCCCGAGGAGGTCTACGCCGCGGCGGCCCTGGACCGCCAACTGGCGCTGGAGCCCGTCAACCCGTCGGCCGACCGCTTCGACATCCCCGACAACTGGCGCGTCGGGAGCAATGCGTGGACGCTGTGGCGGCTGCACGCTTCGGGCCACGCCCCCCTTGCGGTGCGAGTACGCCGCGCTACCGCCGCCACCAGCCCCGAGGACACCTACGAGGTGCAGGTGGGCGAGGCTCCCCCACGGGGGGCCGGCGCCCGGCGCGGCGACGGCGACCGATCGCTGACCGTCAGCTACGCGGGACGAGTCGTGCGCTATGCCCGCGCCCTCGACGGGGACACGCTGTGGCTGGGCCACGCCGGCGCCACATGGCACCTGCGCGAGGAAGCGGTCCTCACCCCCATGGGTGACGCCGAGACCGCCGAGGACGGCACGCTGCGCAGCCCGATGCCGGGCACGGTGCTCAGCGTCGCCGTCCAGCGGGGGGACCGGGTCACGCGGGGCACCGCGGTCCTGGTCATTGAGGCGATGAAGATGGAACACGCGGTGAGCGCTCCGGTGGACGGCGTCGTGACCAGGATCGACGTGGACACCGGCCAAACCGTGGGCATGGACGCGGTGTTGGCCGTGATCACACCCGACGCTGCCGCCGCACCAGCCGGCGACGTCACCACCGAACGCGACCCCGAGGGGTGAGGACTATGTCCCGTCAACTGTCTGAGGAACACGAGGAGCTACGGCGCACTGTGGCAACGTTCTCCCGCGAGGTGGTCGCACCGGTCATCGGTGACTACTACGAGCGGGAGGCGTTCCCCTACGACATCGTCGCCCAGATGGGCGCGATGGGGTTGTTCGGACTCCCCTTCCCGGAGTCCTACGGCGGGATGGGCGGTGACTACTTCGCGCTGTGTCTGGCGCTGGAGGAACTGGCGCGGGTGGATTCCAGTGTCGCGATCACGCTGGAGGCGGGCGTGTCGCTGGGGGCGATGCCGATCTTTCGCTTCGGCTCGGAGCTACAGCGCCAAACGTGGCTGCCCCGGCTGTGCTCGGGAGAGGCGCTGGGGGCGTTCGGACTCACCGAGCCCCACTGCGGCTCTGACGCCGGCCGAATCCGTACCACCGCACGCCTGGCCGAGGAGACGTGGGTCGTCAACGGCACGAAGTCCTTCATCACCAACTCCGGGACCGACATCACCGCCCTGGTCACCGTCACCGCAGTGACCGGAACCCTGCCCGACGGCCGCCCGGAGATCTCGGCGATCCTGATCCCCCGTGACACGCCGGGGCTGTCGGTGGGGCAGAAGTACTCCAAAGTCGGCTGGAGCGCTTCCGACACCAATGAACTGATCCTCGACGAATGCCAGGTGCCCGAGGACAACCTGGTGGGCGAGCGCGGACGCGGCTATGCCCAGTTCCTGCGCATCCTTGACGAGGGGCGGATCGCCATCGCCGCGCTTTCGGTGGGGCTGGCCCAGGGGTGCGTGGACGAGAGCCTGGCCTATGCCGGTCAACGCGAAGCGTTCGGGGCCACGATCGGCGGACACCAGGCGATCCAGTTCAAGCTGGCCGACATGGCGGCCCGGGTGCACACCGCTCGGCTGGCCTACTACGACGCCGCCCAGCGGATGCTGGCCGGGGAGCCGTTCAAGAAGGAGGCCGCGATCGCCAAGCTGGTCTCTTCCAACGCCGCCATGGACAACGCCCGCGAAGCCACCCAGATCTTCGGTGGTTCGGGGTTCATGAACGAGTCCGCGGTCGGACGCTTCTACCGCGATGCCAAAATTCTCGAAATCGGCGAGGGGACCTCGGAGATCCAACGCATGCTCATCGCCCGCGAATTGGGGTTGCCGGCCTGAGGCCGGGCCGGGGCGCCGCCCGTGGTGGCGCCCCGGCCACACGTCAGGGTTTACGGAGCACGCCGCCCATCTCCCACACCTTCTTGTTGCCTGAGGACTGGCCAAGGTAGGGACGCAGCGGTTCGGGGACCGGAGTAAGCGGGGGCTGGTCGGGGTCGGGCCGCCATGCGCTGACATCAACGATGCCGGGAGCGACCGGCTCAAGCCCGGCGACGAAGTCCCGCAGCTCCTCCGGGCGACGGACCCGGCCCCACGGCCCTTGGGCGAGCAAGGCGGCGGTGAGCGCGTCGCCGGCAGCCACGTCCTCGCTGATCAGATGCGAGAGCGCGATGTGACTGCCAGAGGGCAGCGCGTCGAGCATGCTCCCCAGCACCGCCTTGGGGTCGGCCTCGTCGGGGAGGCAGTGCAGCACGGAGAAGTACAGCGCCCCAACCGGCTCGGAGAAGTCGATCAGGGCCCGCAGGTCGGGATCGGCCAGGATCTGCGAGGAGTTGACCATGTCAGCGGTGATGACCGTGGTGGAGGGGTTGTCCGCCAGGATCGCGCGACCGTGGGCGAGCACGATGGGGTCGATGTCGACGTAGACCACCCGCGCCTCGGGCTGGAAGCGCTGGGCCACCTGGTGGACGTTGAGCTCGGTGGGCATGCCGCTGCCCATGTCGATGAACTGACGGATTCCCACCTCCTCGGCGAGGTAGCGCACAGCGCGGTAGAGGAACAGTCGGTTCTCACGCCCCACGTCGAGGATCTCGGGGGTGACCTTGACCAGAGCCAACGCGGCTTCCCGATCAACGGAGAAATTGTCCTTTCCGCCCATCCCATAGTCATAGACACGGGCGATGGTGGGCTCGTCCGTCCTGATGTCGGGCGGGAAGGACTGATTCGGCTCGGTCACGTCACCACGCTCCTCAACGCGAAAACTACTTGAAACCACGTGATCTTACGACTCCTCGGGATAATCGGAAACGTGTACCTAAAAATATCTGGTTCCTCAGAGGGGAATGGCGACGACCAAAAATAGAGCCCCGGGTGGGCGGCTGTGCCTAAGACGGCCATAGACATGGCGACGGGTCCGGGCCGCGCTCAAGTGTCGCCTCCCCGAAGGGTTAGAAGGCCTCTCGCTTGAGGGGAGCCAGGAACGCCGCCCACTGGGCGCCCGCGAAGAACAGTTCGGTGCTCTCAGGAGTCCGCGAGTCACGCACCCCGTGGCTAAAGGTGGACTCCGGTTGCCCGGCATACGCACCGTCGCGGCCCTCGTAGCCCGATCTTCGCCACACGCCAGCGACCTCCACACAGTTCTGCGCGTTGCCACCGCTGTAGCTGCTCTTGCGCCATGCCGGGGATGTCATTATTAATATCGGTCACTCTCTAAAGGTTGCTGATACACCGGCGATAAAGTCCATGGACTGCGCCGGTGTCAGCGATGCGTTGTACACCTCATTCCACATCGTGTTATACCGGTGGATCTCTACTTCATTCTCGACAAAGAGGCTATCTGTGGGCGTTTCGGCAAAACCGATGCTGGGGTCCAGCGGCTCGGGGAAGTCCATAATCGCGAAGCTGCCGATAGTCGCACCGTGCATGCCCACCGAGAACGGGAGGACGTGGAGGCGGATGTTGGGCCGCGTGGCCATCTGGAGCAGATGATCGAGCTGCTGTCGCATCACCTCGTTACCGCCCGAGGGCCGACGCAGTGTCGCCTCGTCAAGAATCGCGCAGTAGTCGGGCGGATAGAAACGCATGAGGATCTGCTGGCGTTCCATCCGGGCGTCGACGTGGCGACGCACCTCGTCGGCGTCGAGCACGCCCGTGCCCTTTGACAGGGCTTCGGCGTAGTCCGGGGTTTGCAGCAGGCCGGGTATTACCTGGCACTCGAAATTACGGATGGCCGAAGCTTCGGTCTCGAAATCGGGCAAGGCGCGCGCCCCGAAAACGTCACGATAGCGCGACCACCATCCGCGTTCCTTGGCGTCATAGGCGAGGTCGTGCATCCCCTGCCGGGTCTCGGCGTCCTCGATCTGGTAAAGCTCCATCAAGGCGTCAAGATCGGCCGCTTTGACGGTGCGAAGGTCACTCGTTTCGATCCGGCCAAGGCGAGATTTGGGAATTCCCGTCCGCGCCGCCGCTTCCTCAAGCGTTAGTCCGGCTTCACCGCGAAGCCGTCGCAACAGTGCGGACAGCCGCCTCCTACGCACCGTGGGACTGTGGTTTCGGGGGGTCCGTCGCATGTCAAGAGTCTAAATGAGCGACGTTATTCAACCGAGTCCACAAAAACCCCACACTGGCAAAAAAAGGACATGAGGCGCGGAATCCGATCAAGCGATGTCCCGCCGACAGCCGCCGGGAACAACGCTAGGCCTCACCGTTTCCTAGCAGCCCTGCGGCACCCGGTGAACGCGACCGGAGAGCGCGGGCACAGGACCGCGCTACAGCTACGACTGGGTGCCCCACAGAGCCACCGGCAACGGCGGGGCGCACCGAAGACCGCACCACCGGCCCTCGGGGGAGTCCCGCCCACCTCTGGGCCACCGGACCGAAACGCGCAGCACTACCGGGGGTAGCCACTTCGTCGGTTACCCCCGGCGCCCGTGCCGCGCCGCGTTCAGCGCCAACTGCCCTGGCCTCCGGTGGAGGTGGCCTGGCCAGCGGCGGCATCGCCAACGGTGATGGCGTGCTCTACCAGGTTGATCAGCGTGGACTTGGTGGAGTTGCGGTCCCGGGCGTCGCATTGGACGATCGGGATGTCCTCGCTGAGCGACAAGGCGTCGCGCACCTCGTTGGGCGAGTGCGGATAGTAGCTGTCGAAACCGTTGATGGCCACGATGAACGGCAGCCGCGCCTCTTCAAAGTAGTCGATGGCGGGGAAGCAGTCGGCCAGCCGACGAGTGTCGACCAGGACCACGGCACCGATCGCTCCTTTGACCAGGTCGTCCCACATGAACCAGAACCGATGCTGGCCGGGGGTGCCGAACAGGTACAGGATCAGGTCGGAGTCGAGGGAAACACGGCCGAAGTCCATGGCGACAGTGGTCGTCTGCTTGTCCGGCGTCTTGGCCAGATCGTCGACACCCACACTGGCGCTGGTCATGACCGCCTCGGTGGTCAGCGGCACGATTTCGGAGACAGAGCCAACGAACGTCGTCTTGCCCACACCGAAGCCTCCGGCGACGACGATCTTGACCGACGTCATCGCGCTCGCCACAGCACCGCCCTCGTCGGCTGGGCTAGAGCTTGCGAAGTCCACTGAGCACCCTTTCAAGCAGGTTGACGTTGGGCCGGCTGTCGGTATTGCTGGACGACGAGCTGATCTGCACCAGCCCCTGCTCTGACATGTCTGCCACAAGCACCCGAGCGACACCGAGCGGGATACGCAGGAGTGCTGATATCTCCGCCACAGAGCGCCACTCCCGGCAGATGTCGCTGATCGCCTGGCACTCCGGAGTCAAAGTTCCGAACTCGTTGCGTGCCGTAGCGGTGGAGGAGATGAGAGCTTCCAGAGGAAGCTGCGACTTCGGCTTGGTCCGGCCCCGAGTAACAGCGTAAGGCCGAACGAGTGAGCTCGGCGCGTTGTTTCCAACTGACCATTGCTGATCTTGTGGTTGCTGGCCTGGTCGCGCGGAATCGCGGGAAGGGTCACCGCCGGGGCCGTCCGCGGCCCCTCGGTAGATACCGTCGGACGGCTGTCCGAACCACGATCCGTTCCCGGTCTCGTTACCGTTAGGTGCCACCACTTCCTCCTGTCCGTGGTGGGTCAGTGAGTGCCTGAGGTACGTGCCGCTGGAGTCAGCGCACGACCGGCCCGGTCGACGAGCAATGTCATTTCGTAGGCGACGAGTCCGAGGTCGCACTCAGCGGCGGCCAGTACGGCCAGACAGGAGCCGTCACCGATGGACATGATGAGCAGCAGACCACGTTCCATCTCTACGACCGTCTGGGCCACCGCGCCGCCTTCAAAGACCCGAGCCGCCCCCTGAGTGAGGCTGGACAGGCCTGAGGCGATCGCGGCGAGTTGGTCGGCGCGTTCCGGGGGGAAACCGGAGGACGAGGCGAGGGGGAGCCCATCCGACGACACAACAATCGCATGCGCCACGTCGGGCACGCGGTTTGCGAAGTCAGTGATCAGCCAGTTGAGCTCGTTCACCGGTTGATTCATCTGCTCTCCTGTCGGTCCCAGCCTTCGCTTCGGCCGTCAAGAATAGAGCCAGCCTGAGGCCAAGGAATCATCGATAGCGACTTTATTGCGGTTGGATGTCCCAGAAGTGAGGATGATGCTAAATCATGGTGCATCCGTGATCTGATTGGCCCCTCGCCGCAGGGCCCCCGTACCGGAGTCCGCTGCGTGGGCGTAGCGGACCCCCCCTCTTTGATCTGGCCAGACACTATCTCTCCTCAGACGGTTGGTCGCCGGCATCGTTGCGTCCCCGTCGAATCCCCTGCTGGAACCCGGAGAACCGATTACGGACCCGATCAGCCGAGCGGGACGGAACCTGCTTGACATGCTCCGGCGTGGGAGCGGTACCAGGCACCAGGTTTGCTTTGGGGACACGTTTTGGCAACCCCGAAGTAGTGAGCCCGCCGGCGATGGGCTCGTTCACGCTCTCCGCGGCTTGCCACCCCCTGTCGCTTTCCGAGCGCCAGTTGTCCTCGGGCCGCTGGTGCAGTTCGGGAGACGCTGTGGCGTCGCCGTCTCCGTGGCTTGCGGCTGAAGACGACGATGATCCGCTCGGCCAGGCCGGCTCCGGTGCTTGCTCGCTACCGCGTCCCCCCACATCGGCGGCGGAAGCACCGCTTTCGGCGGAACCATTGACCTGGTTAAGGGGAATCGGTCCAGTGTCAGGGGTGGGCACAGCGGGCCGCACCGTACGACGACGGAACCAGTTCGACTCGATGGAGTCGAAGATCGGCAGGGGCTCGTTGCTGCTCTCCGGCGAGGGCGGGACCACGGTGTGGCCGCCACTCGCCGATCCGTAGCGCTTGGAGAGGTAGGCGGTAGAGCCATACCCCTCGCGCGTGTCGGAGTCGAACGGGTTGTCCCTGAAATGCTGCCCCGCCGAGGAGGAGGCGGCCTGCGACGACGAGGCCTCCTGACGGTCTTGGCTGTGCTCCTGCCACGGCGAGGGGTGCGTGCTCTCAACCGAAGCGGATGGAGCGGGGGAGGCGGGGTACTCGGGTTGGGAAGGCTGCTCGGCCGGCTGGTGCGGCTCGGTGTAGCCAGGCTGATACTGCTGCCCCGGTGGCGGCTCCGGTGCGGCCGGTGGCTCCGGCGCAGCGGCGGGCTGCTCGGGCTGGGCGGTCGAGGGGGGTGTGGGCGGACGGTTCCAGCCCGCGTCACTCCACAAGTCCTGCCCGCTGGGTGGGTGTTCGGCCGGGGAATCGGTACGGGCGGCGGGATCGGGACGCTTGGGCAGCCCCGAGGGCGTCTCCCGCTCCCAGGAAGGCCGCTCCTGCCCCGAGGACTGCCACGTGTCGGCGGCGTCGGTGGGGGCGGGCGAAGAGGCAAAGGCCGCCGTGGCCTCTGCGTAGGTGTCGGGAACCCCCCGGCTGCCCGTGCCCAGCGTCGGCTGAGAGTGCTCGACCGGCGTGATGAGCAGGTCGGGGGGCAAAACGATGTGGGCGACGATGCCGCCGTTGTGGGCCGAACTCAGCCACACCTGAATCCCGTGTCGAGCGGCCAGGCGACTGACCACGAACAGGCCCATGCGTCGCGAAACCGAAACGTCGATCTCGGGCGGCTCGGCCAGGCGGGCGTTGATGTTCTCGATCTCTTCCGGGGCCATGCCGATCCCGCTGTCGGTGACCTCGACCAAGACATCGCCTTCGTCGCGGGGCCGAGCGATGACCGAGACCTGGGCGTCGTGGGACGAGAAGGAGGTGGCGTTCTCCACCAACTCGGCCACGAGGTGGATGACGTCGTTGACGGGGCGGCCGAGAACGGAGATGTGCGAGGGGGCCCGGACGTTGACGCGCTCGTACTGCTCGACCTCGGAGATAGCGCCGCGCAAGACGTCGACCAGCGGAACCGGCTGCGCCCACTTGCGAGTGTTGTCCTGTCCGGACAACACCAGCAGGTTCTCGTTGTTACGGCGCATGCGGGTGGCGAGGTGGTCGAGTTGGAACAGGTCACCGAGCCGGTCGTCATCCTGCTCGCCCTGCTCCAAACCGTCGATCAGGCGCAACTGCCGTTCCACCAGTGTTTGGCTACGACGGGAGAGGTTGACAAACATCGCGTTGACGTTATTGCGCAGGGCGGCCTCATCGGATGCCAGGCGCAAGGCCACTCGGTGAACCTCGTCGAAGGATCTGGCGACTTCCCCAATCTCGTCGGTGGAATCGACCTTCAGGGGTCTGACGCTGATCTCCCCCGGATCGGTACTGGTTTCCCGGGTCTGCGCAATGGCCTGGGGCAGGTCATTGGCAGCGATACGCATGGCGCCCTCCTGGAGCGTGCGCAGCGGACGCACCATGGAACGGGCGACGAGCATGGTGATGATGAAGACCACGATGATCAGCCCGAGCACGATGGTGGAGTCCAGCATGGCGTTGCTACGGGCGTCGTTCTTCAACGCCCTCGCCTGGTTGCGCACCGCGTCGGCGATGGAGGACTCAACCTTTTGCATCAGCGACAGGGCGCCGCCGGCGACCTCCTGATAGGCGTCGGGACCGTCCTCGTTGGTCAGCCCCGACAGCTCCTGTCCCGTGTCGACGCGAGTCAGCACGCGCAGCCGCATGGTCGACAGCCGGCTGACGTCGAGGCCGCTGTAGGTGTCGTCGTAGATCCGGCGCTGCTCGACGGTGGCGTTGTTGATGAAGTTCTGGATCTCGTTTTGGTAGCGCTCCTGGTTAGCGCCGATGGCCTCGTAGACGCTGGTGCTCATCTCGTCGCGCATCAGCGAGTGCAGCATCAGAGCCGACTCGTGGGAGATGTGCTCGCGGGCGTGGCTGAGCGCGGTGAGAGCGCGGACGCTCTCACGCAACTGGGTGTTGTTGGTGTCATCGGCGATCGTGGCGTTGAACTCGGCCAGCGATTCGATGATCTTCTTGTACTTCGAGGCAGCCGGCGAGATCGTGATGCGCGTATCAGTGACCTCATCGCGCAGCGAGGGCAGGTCCTCAAGGTAGGCCAGCATCGAGTCGAGCCGAGCCGCAGCGAGTTCGCTGCCGGGGTCGCCCAACTCGTTGGCCGTGGTGCGGACGGTGTTGACCGCCTGATCGACGCTTTGCTGCCGCTCTTCCAGGGCGATCCTGCGATCGTTGGAACGCTGGTCCGGGTTGGGGTCGTCAGCGATGAATGCGGCAGCGGCCAGGCGTTCCTGGCCCAGCTCGTTGGCTAGGTCAACGACCTGTCCGCCGAGAGTGGCCAGGTCCTCAATATTTTCGTGCGTGAACGTACTGGAGACGTTCTCGGAGATCTGTAGACCACCCAACAGCACCGCTACGGCCGTTGGTACCACGATCAGCGCCACGATACGGGAACGCACACGCCAGTTGCGTGGCTCCCACCATCGCGCCGGACGTCTCGACGTGGCGTTGGCGTTGGTCTGTCGTACCTCGCCCACGTTCTGATCCGGCGCGGCGTCGTCTCCGTTATTCGTCGCTCGTGTCGACACGGACCCTCGCACCCTTTCGATTCACCGCCTCATGCAACGGATATGGACCCTGTGAGGAGCGCTCCCTGGATCGCACACGCACCAGAGCATCGGACATGGGAGTTGGCCTACTGGGATCACCGCACCAGGTGTCACGGTGTCGATAAGAGGCAGAGCTTCCGCACCAGGAATCGCCTCACAGGGGAGAGGCGTCGCGCACCATTAACCCGAAACAGTACGCGCGGGGTAGATAGCGTATCAATCCGGCTAGACGCACCGGATGCCACGAATCCCCTGATTTTTTCAGCGAGGGCGTGACCGATGTTTCACCTTCAGCAGCAGGGGAGGCTGCTCACCGACCATCCCTTGCCCCGCGCCCCCTGGTTGTGCCCTCTCCCGCGATTCCATAACTTTTTGGACACACAGGTCGATTATTACGGACCCATCGCTTAATGGCGCAGTAAGGCAGTGAACGAGAAAGCGGGGCCACCACGCCGGCCCCCCTGAGGACTACTACGCCCCGCTCGGAACGGTGGCCGCACCTACGGCGCGCGCAGCGGCCCACCCGAGGAAATCCACACTTAGGGTGCACAAGAGAGAACTGAGTGTTATTTCGGCTCTTTTTCGGCCGACTTGTGGTCACCCTTCGGCGCACACCCGCATCTCGAACTCGCCGAGGACGTCGCTTGCCACCAACAGCTCCTCGCCGGCGGTGAGAGGACGAGTCTGGTCCAAGGTGGCGGCGACGATCCCATTGGCACGGCTGATGCCCTCGGCCCAGTCGAGCTTGCCGTCGATGACGGTGACGGCTAACGGCACATCGTCGATACTGCCACTGACCGTGATGTCGGAGCCGTCGAGTTCTTCGTGGGTGACGACGGCCGGGCCGAACGTCAGGCCGGCACAGCGGCCATCGGGCAGGGTCCACAGGCAGGCGAGAGAGTATCCCACGCAACGCCCTTGACCGCTGAAGACAGCAGCGGCTCCCACGTGGGCCACGAGAGCGGCCTCGGGCGAGGGAACTACGACGCTGTCATCAGTGCCGTGCACGAACTCGGGATCGACGGTGCGGACCCTCTGGTCACCGCAGAGAATCCGCACCGGTTGCTGCGGCATAAACGGTGGGCACAGCCGTGTCTCGAACTCGACGATGATCTCCATCGGAGCGGCGACAGCGCGCTGGTAGGCACTGGCGAGCACGCTGCGATCCTGGGAGAGCAGCTCGGGAAGGCTCTCGTTTCCCGGATAGCCCAGCACA
Organism: Salinactinospora qingdaonensis; assembly: GCF_039539445.1. Taxonomy (NCBI): domain Bacteria; kingdom Bacillati; phylum Actinomycetota; class Actinomycetes; order Streptosporangiales; family Nocardiopsidaceae; genus Salinactinospora; species Salinactinospora qingdaonensis. Next base: position 96,911 of record NZ_BAABDD010000005.1, on the reverse strand, counting down.
CAGCCATCGTCGACGACGCCTGGCCGCGGCGCTCCCCCACTGGGCGATAGATAGGTGACCCAGCGCATGTTCCCTCCTGTCGAGCCGCCCACACTCGATGACGTCCCTGTGCCTACCGTATCGGTTAAGGAGCAAAGTGCCTGTTGAGCGCTTCTCTTTTCTTCGGGGCAGCCTCTTCGGGGCAGCAACGACCGGCGGGAAGGGCTAAGCCGATTCGCGCTCGACGAGATGGGTGTCGAGAACGATCCCGACAGGTTCGCTCTCGGTACCGGCGAGCCCGTCGGCGAGCAGCCGTGCCATCTCCCGTCCCATCTGCACCGTGGGTTGGTGGATCGTCGTCAGTGGCGGGTCGGAGTGTAGTCCTAGAGCAGAGTCGTCAAAACCGACGACCGCCACGTCATCGGGGACGCGACGTCCTGTCTCCCGAAGCACGCGCAGCGCCGCGAGCGCCATGAGGTCGGAGGCGACGAAAACCGCGTCGATGTCTGGGACAGCGGCGAGGATCTCGCGCATCGCGCTCTCTCCACGCTCATAGGTGAAGTCGGAGGCGGCGATGAACCCGGGCGGTACGACCCGCCCGGCGTCACGCATGGCCTCGCGGTAACCTTGCAGCCGATCCACCCCGGCGATCATGTCTTGGGGCCCCGCGACCGTGGCCACCCGTTTCCGACCGGACTCGATCAGCCGGCGCGTGGCGACGTAGCCGCCGCCGACGTTGTCGATGTCGACGTAGTGCAACGGGTGACGCACGGTGATCCCCAACGGCCGGCCACCGTGCACGCACGGCACACCGGCGTCGGCGAGCCGCTCCGGAAGCGGGTCGTCCCGGTGCAGCGACACCACGAGGACACCGTCGACGTGGTGGCCACTGAGATAGTCCCCCAGGCGCTGACGCTCCTCAGCCGAATTTTCCGTGGCCAGCAACATCTGAAGTCCGCGCTCGTTGAGCAACGAACTGACACCGCGGACGATACCGGCGAAGAACGGCTGGGCGAACAGCCGCTCGTCGGGCTCGGAGACCACCAGGGCGACCATGTCGGTGCGCTGGGTAACCAGGGTGCGTGCCGCATGGTTGGGCACATAGCCCAGATCGGCGACGGCGCGCAGTACCGCCTCGCGCGTTGCCGGGCTTACCTGGGCGGAGCCGTTGATCACCCGAGAGACGGTTCCCCGACCCACGCCTGCGCGCTCCGCAACCATCTCCAGCGTCGGCCGTCGCCGACGATCGTTCATATCGTGCCCTTCTGTCCCCATCATCGGTAACGCCGCCGCCCTCCATTCTTTCCGGTCCAATACTGGCCCTTCTGCTCCAATACTGGCTGCACGGGAGGGCGGCGGCTACATGCGCCGGCGAAGGTCAGGGGCGTCCGGGGATGTCAGAGGTATCGGGGATACCGCCGGATCGGATGACCTCCGAGTACCACCACCCGCTGTCCTTGACCGTACGTTGCTGGGTCTCGTAGTCGACGTGAACAATTCCGAAGCGCTTCGAATAGCCCCACGCCCACTCGAAGTTGTCCATGAGGGACCACGCGAAGTATCCGTGCAGCGGAACCCCGCTCTCTATGACACTATGCGCAGCCCGCAGGTGAGTGTTGAGGTAGGACACCCGTTCGGTGTCGTGGACAGCGCCGTCGTTCTGGTCGACCTCGTCGTCGAAAGCCGCGCCGTTCTCGGTCACGTAGAGGGGCAGCCCTGGAGCCTCCTCCGCGAGCCGCAGCAGCACGTCGCTCAGCCCTGTGGCGTCGATCTCCCAACCCATGGCCGTCTGGGGGAAGCCGTGGTGAACGAAGACCACGTCCTCGGCCCCCACCCAGGGGGTGGGGCCACCGTGGCTGTTCTCGCCATCCTCCAAGGCGCTGGCGGGGATGCCCTCGGCCGAGCCCGCGACCCAACTGGGGTTGTAGAAGTTGATGCCGAGCATGTCCAACTTGCCGACCTGGTTGATCTCGTGGAGATCCCCGTCGCGCACGAAGGAGAAGTCGGTGATCCCGGCGAGGTCGGCGACGACGTCCTCAGGGTAGGCGCCGTGCAGCAGGGGGCCGGTGAACAGTCGGTTGCGCAGGCCGTCGATGCGGCGAGCCGCCTCGACGTCGGCGTGGGCGTCGGTGTGGGGGCGAACCACCGTCTGGTTGTGCACCAGACCGAGGTTGAGTTCATAGCCCGACTGTGCCGCGTGTTCGCGCATCACCCGGGCGGCCAGTCCGTGTCCCAGGAGCAGGTGGTGGACCGCCGCCACGGATGAGGCGGGCTCCTGACGCCCTGGCGCGTGGGCCCCGAGCGCGTAGCCCAAAAACGCCGAGCACCATGGCTCGTTCAGGGTGGCCCAGTTGGTGATCCGATCGCCGAGCGCCGCATACACCACAGCGGCGTAGTCGGCGAAACGCGAAGCGGTGTCGCGCGCAGGCCATCCGCCGTCGTCCTCCAACGGCTGGGGCAGGTCCCAGTGGTAGAGGGTGGGCCAGGGCTCGATGCCGTTTTCGAGGAGGGTGTCAACGAGACGGTCGTAGAAATCGATCCCGGCCTGATTGATCTTGCCCTTGCCATCGGGTTGGATGCGTGGCCACGCGATGGAGAAACGGTAGGCACCCAGTCCTAGGCGCTTCATGAGGGCGATGTCGTCGGCATAGCGATAGTAGTGATCGGTCGCGGGATCGCCGGTGTCGCCGTTGAGCGTTTTCCCCGGGGTCGCGGAGAAGGTGTCCCAAATGCTGACACCACGGCCATCGGCCGTAGTCGCTCCTTCGATCTGGAACGACGCGGTCGCCGCGCCCCAAAGGAAACCAGCGGGGAACGCCACCCCGTTGGTGCTCGATTGGGTTTGGGCGGTCGGCCCGGATCTGTGGGCGGTCTCGTGTGCTGTGGAGCTAGTCACGCCTTTACGGCCCCTTCCATAATTCCGCCGACGATGTGTCACCGGCTGCCGCGGACACGATCATTGGGGGCGCCGTGGCCGGCAGTAATCCGGTGAGCATCAGTGAGTAATCGTTGTCGTGGGGGGTCGGTAGCTGATTGATGGACATGGACGCGACCCGGTCAGCGGCGACCGGCGTCGTTGACGGCCACGCGAAGTCGTCCCGCTCGTGAATGGGCCACGGTGGCCCAGGGACGACCGCGGCCGGTTCCGACATCGCGACGAGGCACGTCCAAACCCGCCACGTCGAGCGGCCGTCGAAGAGAACTTCGACGTTGCGGTTGGGAAGGGACCGCTCGACACAATGGCGCGCTATGAACGCACCGGTCTCGATCGGAAACGGCACGATGACCGCCTGAAATTGGCCGACTCGTCGGAGGTCGACCAGGAATGAGGGGCGGGAAAGGTCCGCGTTCACAGCCATCGGCGGCCAGCCGACATTCGTGGCCACCGGGTCGCCGCCCGGGGGAAGAGGCGGCGGCCCCGTCGCCACGGCGTGGCTGCCGCGCGGTGGGAGACCCCACACCCCAGACGCTGGCGAGACCGGTGTCCTCCAGGACACGGGCCGCGTGGCAGGGGGGCGGAGCTTGGTGGCGTGCGTGGAGGGCTGTTTCCCGCAGCCGCGGCGCCGGCACTGCCCGAAGATGCTCCCGGCCACGTGACGCAGCCGCCCATCCTCGGGCTGGCCACGAGGGGAGGGTGGCCCGGCAACGGATCGGCGCGACGGTAGGGGCTCGCTACCGGGAGAACGGCTCACCGAGGGGAGGGAGCGTCGGGTCCCCGCGCAGAGCGGCGCGCGCCACGGGGGGTCCGGAGCATCGCGGGGCCTACCGGCACCACGGCGGTGACCGCTGCCAGGAGAGGCCGTAGGCCACCGGTTGGTGCCCGGCCGGCTCGATTCAGCCCCGCTGGGAGGGCCGAGAGCGCTCTCACCGGCGCCGGTGGACACCACAGGTGGCCCCGCGCACTCTGGCGCGGGGCCACTGGGCTCAACGACGTTCACGGCAAGGCTCCTGGAAGTAACGGTCATTGACAGGGAGGCGGGCGGTCCGGCCCCAGAGGAGGAGGAGTGGGGTGGGGTCGTGATCCCGGAGAGGAGAGGATCACGTGCCGGACCGCCCGAGTCTGGTGGGGGGTGGGCTCAGTTCGCCTCCTGCTCGGCCTGGGTCACCACGTGGTCCCACGCTTCCTGGGGTGTCATCTCACCGGTGTCCATGGCGCGCAGCGTCTCCTCAATCATCAAGCGCACGGGCTGGTGATCGACGCCGAGATAGACGGGCTGGAGTTCGGCGGCGTTGGAGGCATAGATTTCACCCACAGGGGCGTTGTTGAAGTAAGGGTTGGTGAAGGCGCGCACCTGGGCGTCCTCAAGGGCTTGCGGTGAGGTGGGCAGGTTGTTGGCCGCGTGGAACGCGGCCATCTGGCCTTCGGGGCGGGTGAGGTACTTGGCTAGCTCGGCGGCCATTTGGGGGTGTTCGCTTTGGGTCGGCACGGCCAGCCAGGAGCCGCCCCAGTTGCCACCGCCGCCGGGAACCGAAGCGACGTCCCACGCGCCGTAGAGTTCAGGGCCGGCGGCTTCCTTAATCTGGCCGAGCATCCAGGCCGGGCAGGTGGTCACCGCAAAGCTGCCCTCTTGCAGGCCGGCCGTCCACGCCTCGGTGAAAACCTGCACATCGGCGGTGAGGTCGGCCTCAACCATCTCCACGGCGAACTGCCAACCCTCTTCGATGGCCGGGTTGGACTCGATGACGAGGTTGCCCTGGCGGTCGAAGTAGGTGTGATCGGCCCCTTGCATGACGCGGGTGTTGTAGACCTGGGTGACCGTGTCGATGAACTTGGCGTTGACGCTGCTGTTCATGAACGTCTCGCCAGTGGCGAGGAAATCGTCCCAGGTCTCCCACAGCGCACCGACCTCCTCGCGGTCAGTGGGCAGCCCTGCCTGCTCGAACAGGTCTCGGCGGTAGCACATGGCGAGGCTGCCCATGTCGGTGCCTAGGCCGATGAGCTTGCCGTCGGCGGTCATGCCCCCCTCCCACTTCCAGTCCAGGAAGTTGACGGCCATACTTCCGGCGCCGTAGTCCCTGAGATCGACGAAGTCGTCGGATCTGCCGCGCATCGCGCCCATGAAGCCTTCTTCAATGGCGACGACGTCGTCGGCGCTGCCCTCGTCGAGACTCTTTTCAAGCTGTGCGGTGTAGTCCTCGAACTTGGTATTGCGCGGTTCGACCGTGACCTTGGGATGCTCGGCTTCAAACTCCTCGTAGAGGGCTTCGTAGCCGAACGTGCCGAAAGTGTGAATCGTCAGCGTGATCTGGCTTTCGGCGCCGTCGGCGTCGGCACCGCTCCCCCCACACGCGGTGGCAGCCAGCAGCGCACCGCCGCTCAGCACTACGGCGGCCCAGCGACCGCTCACATGCTCTGCCATCTCGGAACCCCTTAATCGGGAAACTCAGTCGCTAGCGCCCCCACCTCCCCCCTTCTGGGAGCGCTCCCACAAGAAAACCGCTCGGATGCGATCCCGTCAATCCCTTGGCACGCCTGCGTAACACAACTGTTACCTGTGACATACATGCAGATAATGAGGCATGTCAGCCAGCAGCAGCCTGAGAGTCAACGGTCATCGCGGCCAGTGGAACTGGGTATCTGCCGTGAGCCGGCCCCTCACTGTCGCCGCCGGATGCGCGCCTCCCGGGAGATGGGGGCGCTACAACCGTCCCTTCCGGCGGACAAATGGCGCGCGGCGCTGCGCCGACCGGCGCGAGCTTAATCTTTCGAATGCTCGGTGGTCTCGCGCGCCGCCAGGGCCCGCCCCACCAGGTTGACCAAGAACGCGCTGACCAGACCCACCATGACCACCGAGGCCATACCCATAGCGCTCTCTTCACCGGCCAGGCCCACCAGAGGAGAAGCTGTCGCCCCCACGAAAAACTGGACGGTGCCCATCAGCGCCGAGGCGCTGCCGGCGTTGAGAGGGTAGCGCCCCAGCGCCAACGACATCGTGTTGGGCAGCGTGAAGCTCAAGGTGCTCATGACGACGAACAGCAGGGCACAGGTCAACGCGAACGGTAGGCCGGCGAGAGTCACGACGACGAGCCCCACTCCAGCCATCGCAGCCACCGACAGCGCCACCAACAGCACCGAACGCTCGGGGACTCGGCCGGCGAGGTAGCCGTTGACCTGGCTAAATATGACCATACCGATGCCGTTGAGGCCAAATAGCAGGCTGAAGACCTGCGGCGAGACCCCGTAGACGTTCTGGGCGACGAACGAGAACCCGGACACGTAGCCGAACAAGCCGGCCGAAACCAGCCCTTGGGTGAGCATCAGCGCCAAAAACACGGGGTCGCGCAACAGCCGGCCGAAGACGCCGACCACCGCGACCAGTCCATCGGAGCGGCGGTTGCTCGGCGGCAGGGACTCCCGGAGCACGAACCAGGCCAGCACGAACAGCAGCACGCCCAAAACCGCCAGCGCGCCGAAGATCCCTCGCCACGAGGTAACGAGCAGCAGTTGACCGCCGAAGACCGGCGCCAGAATGGGGGCCAGCCCGATCACGAGGATGAGCCGGGAAAACAGTCGGGTGGCGGCAGGGCCGGCGTAGAGGTCGCGCACCATCGCCCGCGCGATCACCATGCCGGCGGCTCCTGCCCCTCCCTGGAGCAGGCGCAGGACCGTCAACACCTCGGCGTTGGGCGCCAACGCGCACAGCAGGGAGAACACCGTGTAGGCGGCAGTGCCCACGAGCAGCGGACGGCGCCGCCCCACCGAGTCACTGAGCGGACCGAGAATGAGCTGCCCCACGGCCAGGCCGACCAGGCAGGCGGTGAGAGTCAACTGGATTCGGGAGTCGCTGGTACCGAACTCTTCGGCCAGGGCGGGAAAGGCCGGCAGGTACATGTCGATCGAGAGCGGCCCGAGTGCGGTGAGCGCGCCGAGTCCCACCACCAGGACCGCGCCGGCGGCACGGCCCTTCCCCGGTTTCCCGGAGGATGTCGCGGGTCCGCGTCCCGACGCACACGCTGCCATGCCGCTCCCTATCCATGCTGTGAGGCCCCGGTTCAACAGCGCGGTTGTCCACAAAAAATTCGCTGATCCTGAGATCCGATGTATGGCCCCGAATCAGTGGGAGTGGGACCGCGCACCCCCATAACCTTAGTGCTGGGCCAGTGACGGCACTCGGGTGCCCCTGCCCTGAGCCCCACGGCGGCGCCATGAGCCCGCCGTGGCAGGGGAGGTTAGCGGAACCGGTCCCGCTGGCGAGCGCCGGCATGGACCGCACCGCCGCCGAGATCAGCCAAGCAGAGTCAGAATGCTAAGGGCCATGGGCGATTCATGTCCGCTTAGAATCTGCCCAGGCCGCATCACGGCATCAACCCCTGACATCGGCGGCCCACGCCCCGGCGTGTCGGCTGGCCCGCCGGTATCCAGGGGGGAATTCTCCTGCATGCTCGGCCGTGAGCGGCGCGCGTGTCGGCAGTCCCGACATGTCCGAAAACGCCACAGCGGCCCCCGGGCCCGGAACGGCTCGGCCGGCACAATGACCGGAATCCACGCCCTAGCGCAATAGCCGGTCCCGTGCCGAGACATCCGCCCCTACCAAGGAGTACTGAGTGGAGGCCAACGAAGCGATGGGCGGCGACCCAGGTTCCCCAGACGACTATCTCGACTTCTGGGCTCCCGATCCGCCGTGTTGGACCTGGCGCGACATCCTGGAAAAGCTGGGGCTAGTAGCTCCATCGGCTCTTCGGCGGCGTGGCGTCGCCGCGATCACCGCACTGCTCGTCCTGTGCTGTCTCACTCCCCTCTCCCCCGTCACCGCGACGATGACCTCCCCCGCCCTCGCGGCCGTCCCCGCGGTTCCCACCGAAGACCTCGACACGCTGGTCTCGCGGGCAGATGCGCTGAGTGAGGAGTACAACGGGGAACTGCTCGACATGGAAGCGGTCATCGACGATGCCGAGCAGGCGAAGGAGCGTGCCGAAAAGACCGAAGCCAAGGTAGAGACGGCCCGTAAACAGGTACGGCAACTGGCGATCGCCAGTTACACCAGCGGTGGCCTGGAACCCGCGCTGACCCTGTTCGTAGAGAACCAACCCCAGGACGTGATCGACCGCGCCCAGGTGGTCGATCACCTGTCCACCGCCAACCAAGACCGGATCGACCAGCTCCAGCAGGCCATCGCCCGCGACAAAGAAGCCCAGAAAAACGCTGAGGAGAAGGTCGCTGCGGTCAAGGAGGATCTCGAAGAGTTGGAGGAGCGGCGCAAGGAAGTGCAGGAGATGATCGCCGACCATCCCAACCAGCAGATGGGCGGCCCCGACAACCTGACCCCGCGTACCCGCCAGATGAGGGATCTCATCATCGAGGAGTTCGGTGAGGGCACCTCAGTGGGCGGGGTGGGCTGCTACCGGCCCTACGGCGGTTGGGTCATCGGAGAGCACCCCAAGGGGCGCGCCTGTGACTTCATGCTCAACGCCAACGGCCAGATCCCCAGCCAAGAACAGATCGACCGTGGTTACGCGATAGCGGAGTGGGCCCAGGACAACGCCGACCGGCTCGGCATCATGTACATCATCTACCGACAAGAGATTTGGGACATCCGTCGCGGCAGCGAGGGATGGCGCCCCATGGCCGACCGCGGCAGCATCACCGAGAACCACTACGACCACGTGCACATCTCGATGTTCTAGCACCACCGGCCCCGAGATCGGCGCGATCAACGCGCCGCCCCATGAGGGGCACCTCAGCCCCCCGCCGCCCCGCCAGTGAAGATCGGCCCATAGATCATGGCCATGCACCCACTGACGAGCACGAGGACTGCGGCGATGGCGGCGATGAACACCAGCCAAGCCACGGGACCGTGTCGAGGCGGCGGGGTGGGCTCCTCGTGGGCGTCAGACGGCGAGGATGGTGTCTCGGACATATCCCGTCCCTTTCACATATGACGGTCGTGGCCTCGTTACCCTCGGAGATCACTGTAGGCCGCGCCGGCACCCACGTCTGGTTCTCGCTGCCTTGTGTCGTCGAAGCCCTAGGCGATGCGAACGGGGAAGATGCAGGCGAGCCGGACGCGAGGGGCGAGCCCAGCGCGGCCGTGATCACGACCGGCACCGCCAAATTCGCCGCGCCTCAGCACAAACCGGCGCCGGGAAGCGCACCCCTACAGCATCGGCGGGGCCCGGAACGCTCCACGTCTCCAGGGTCGCCCGGAAACGACGGGCCGTCTCGTGCGCAGCCCACCCCTCCCCTGCCGGGGAGGGCACGACGATCCCCGCTGGGGCGGGAGCGAGACGCGCTCCCCTCTTCCCACTCCCCTGTTTTCACCGGCCCCTCACACGCCCGAGAACAGGTATTTCGATCCGACAACGATCCTCTCCCCGGTCCGACTTGGGCCGATGGTGCGAAGGAATGGCTGCGTGTCGCCCGCCAAACGTCGAAGCGGTCATGTATCGCCTGATCAACGAGGTAAGCGCAGCATTGTGCGCGCAGGCCCGACCGGCGTCGGAGCCTGTGTCGGGGGCCTCCGTAGCTGATTCCCCTCTATCCAACGCCGTTAAAACGACGCCGTTAAAATTGCGAACCTGCACGCTCCTCAAAATCAGCGCGTGTCGCCAGTTGTGGCGCTCACAGCGCCAGATCGAGCGCAGGAGGCGCCCCGCGCCCGTTCGTGCCATATGTGCACGGCCCCGGAACCCCGATGGTCTTTCCGACAAACCGTAGGCTTCCAGGTGCCCTGCCCACGTGGCCAAACGGTCATGTATGGGGCAAAGCCTGGCTTCGGAGGAAACCGAGAACGCGCCATGCGCGTCATTGAGGACTGAACAGCACGCATCTGGCGCGAGGGGAATCATGAGCGACAACGGACCCTATACGCAACCCCCGCAATACCCGCAGGGTGACGAGGGCGGAAATTCTGGAGGCCAGTCGGCGCAAGGGGGTGGCTACCAACAGCCTGGACCGGGTGAGGCCAACACTGGTGGCCAGCAGCCCCACCCCGGCGGCCCGTACCAGCCCGGCCCCGGTGCCCCCAACGCCCCGCAGCCTCCCCCTAACGGTCCGTACCAGCCCGGGCCCGGTGACCCCAACGCGCAGCCGCCCTACCCCAGCGGCCCCTATCAAGGGGGATACGACCCCAACGCCCCGCAGCAGTACCCCAGCGGGCCGTACCCGGCCGTCTACGGCCCGGCGACGGGAGGACACCCCCCTTACCAGCAGCCGCCCTATGGCAACGCTGCCCAGCCGGGGCCCGGTGGCCCGCAGTTCCCGCCGCAACAGGCGTTCCAGCAGGGTGGCCAGCCTCCCTACGGCCCGCCGGGAGGTCCCGGCATGCCGGGCTATCCTCCGCCTCCCGCTCCGCGCAAGAGCAACGCCGGGCTGTGGATCGTACTCGCTGGCGGCGCCGTCATCATGGTGCTGGTCGTGGCGGTCATGGTGATGCTGATCCGCGGCAGCGGCGGCGGCACAGAGGTCGCTCCCGCCGATGAGGGAGTCGCCGACTCCCAACAACAGGACGACTCCCAGCAGAGCGACTCCCAAGGCGGAGAGCAGGACGAGCAGGACGATACGCAAAGCGAGGGGGGGCAAGGCGAAGGAGACGGCCAGGCCGCCGGCGAGCCCCCGTACGCGATCCCTGAGGAGCCCTGCAAGGCCATCACCGAGGACAAGGCCGCTGAGATCGGCGCCTCGGACCCGAGCAAAAACATCTCGAACACCATTTCGAGCTGCTACTGGAGCGTTGAGGGCGAAGACGGTACGTACGGCTCGCTGAACGTCACCTACGAGTACCCCTACGGCGGCTCTGACTCCGTCGAAGGTGCCAAGGAGACCTTCCAGACGAACCTGGAGTACGCCACTGACGAGAGCGGCGACTACAGCGACATCGAGGTTCACGAGAATCAGGACGTCAACATCGGCGATGAGGGCAAGCTGATCTTCGCCACCAACAGCACCGTCACCAAGCAGTCGGTGGGCACCCTGCTGATCCGCGAGGAGAACGTCAACATCACCGTGGAATACTCGATGAGCCCCGACATCATGGCCAGCGATCCCCCGCCTCCGCTGGAATTCTCCGATGTGGAGAGCCTCTTGCCGGAGTTGGGCAAGCAGACGCTCAACATCGTCGGCTCCGCCTGAGCACCGGCTTCACTCCACTGTGGGGCGCGGACGTTTCGTCCGCGCCCCACACTTTTCGCTCCGCGACGCCAAGAGTGGACCCGGTGGCCCGCCCACCCGACGTGGCCCCCACGACCGACTCACGCCCCGCCGGTAAACCGCCCGCGAAGAATTTCAGCAGGCCACAGCAGCTCACTATTGGGGCGGCATTGCTCGGCGCTGAGGTGTCCGTTGCGACGCCGGCGACCGCTGTTCCCCGCCCGCCGTGAGCACCGCGCTGTGGTCGACAGGTACGATCTGTTATTGACAACGTTGTCAGTAGTGCTGTCAGTCACCATACCGCAGGGGCGGTGCCGCCGGCGGGCGGGAACTCCCTGCGACACCAGAGACGTGGGAGGGGGCGTGCGTGAATCCGAAGAAGCCGGCGACCTCACGCGCCTCCACCCGACGCGCCACGATGCGCGATGTCGCCTCCGAGGCCGGTGTCGGGGTGAAGACCGTCTCGCGCGTGGTCAACGGCGAACCCGACGTGGCCGAGTCCACCCGGCACCGCGTACGCGCCGCGATCGCGCGGCTCGACTACCGGCCCGACGACAGCGCCCGCGGGTTGCGCAACGGCCAGATCGCCTCCATCGGGCTCGTTTTGGACGACGCCACCGACCCGTTCTCCGCGCAACTCGTAGCCGCGATCCAGGCTGAGGCCCAACTCCACGGCATGCTCGCGCTGAGCGGCTCCTGTAACGAGGACCCCGACTCCGAGCGCGAACTCAGCCTGGCGCTATGCGCACGCCGCGTGCGGGGACTGGTCGTGGTGCCGGCTCCCGGAGCCCGCCACGACTACCTCAGCCCCTACCTGGCCGAGGGGTTGCCGGTGGTATTCGTGGACCGGCCCCCGGTGGCTCTGGCGGCCGACACGGTGCTCACCGACAGCCGAGGCGGCGCCATCACCGCTGTGCGCCACCTCCTGGCCCACGGGCACCGCCGCATCGCTTTCCTGGGTGACGACGTGCGCATCCACACCGCAGCCGAGCGGCTTTCCGGTTACCGGGCAGCGCTGCACGAGGCAGGGCTGCCCATCGACACTGACCTCATCGCGGCACGGCCAGTGCGCGACGAGACCGTCAGCGCCACCCTGGCCGCGTTCATGGCGCTACCGGAACCGCCGACGGCCCTGTTCACTGCCAACAACCGCACCACCGTCGCGGCGCTGCGCGCCCTAGCCGGCTTTGACACGGTGCCGGCTCTGGTGGGCTTCGACGATTTCCAACTGGCGGAGCTGATGTCACCTCCGGTCACCGTCGTCGCCCAAGACCCGGGCTCGTTGGGCGAAACGGCAGCTCGGCTGCTGTTCCAACGGCTCTTCGGGGACCGTTCACCCGCCCAGCGCGTGGAGCTGGCGACCCGGCTCATCCCCCGCGGCTCTGGAGAGATACCGCCACACCCCACCGGGGGGCGCACCATAGCCGTCCCGCCCTTTTGACCCTCCCAAGGAAAGGAGCTGACCAGTGATCACCGTGGTCGGCGAAGCCCTGATCGATCTCATCGGCGCCGAGAACGGTACGTACCGCTCCGTGCCCGGCGGCGCGCCGGCCAACGTCGCCGTGGCCCTGGCCCGGTTAGGCGTTCCGGTGTCGTTGCTGGCGCGTATCGGATCGGACCGCTTCGGCCGGGAGCTGCGCGCCTATGTGGGCTCGCGCGGAGTGGACACGCGCGACCTTGTGGCCGCCGCCGAACCGAGCACGCTGGCTATCGCCAACCTCGACGCTAGCGGGCACGCCGAATTCGACTTCTACGTGCGCGGCACCGCCGACTGGCAATGGACTCCCGCTGAGCTGCCCGACCCGGTCGGCGAGGACGTCACCGCGCTCCACGTGGGCTCGCTGGCGCTGGCGATGGCGCCGGGGGCCGCGGTGCTTGAGGAGTGGATCGCGCGTCAACGCGAGCGCGTGGTCGTCAGCTACGACCCCAACGTGCGCCCGGCGCTGGCCGGAGAGCGCGCCCAAGAAGTGCAGCGGGTCGAGCGGCAGGTGGCCCTGGCCGATGTAGTCAAGGCCAGCGAAGAGGATCTGCGCTGGCTCTACGACGAGCCGGCCCCCGCGACGGAGCAGGAGACGGCTGCGTTCCTGGCCGAGCGGGCCGGCGCCTGGCTCGCGCTCGGACCGGCGCTGGTGGTGGTGACCCGGGGCCAGGAGCCGACCCTGGTCGTGGCTCGCTCTACAAAAGGAACGCCCAGCTATCACCCGGTGGAGCGGGTCGAAGTCGTCGACAGCGTCGGCGCGGGCGACGCCCTGGCCGCCGGGTTGCTCGACGCACTCGGTCAGCTTGGAGCGCTGGGCGCGGGCGGCAAGGACAAGCTGGCCACGCTCTCAGCGGCCGAGGTGGCAGCGTGCCTGCGCCATGCTCAGCGGGTGTCGGCGCGCGCCTGCCTGCGCGTGGGCGCCGACCCCGGCGAGTTGGCCTTGGAGCCGGTGCGCGTGGAGCACTGAGCGCACCTCCCGGCCGCAAACCGCACGCTCCCGCCGCAGCGGGCTGGGCCTGGGGGTGCGCGGCGCGTCGTCAGAGCATGCTGCCCTCGTGGCGCAACAGCCACTCCTTGGCCGCTACTCCATAGCCGTAGTGGTGCAGGCCTCCGTCGGCGGCCACGACACGGTGGCAAGGCACGATGGGCGCCACAAGGTTGGCGGCGCAGGCGCCGCCGGCGGCACGGGCTCCCGCTGTGGTGAGCCCGGCGGCCTGGGCCAGCCGACCATAGGAGATGGTGGCTCCCGCGGGCACCGACCGCATGGCCTGCCAAAGGCGCTCCCGCGCCGGCGAGGAGGGTTGGAGCACCGCGACCTCGTCGAAGGCGTCGACATCGCCGGCGAAGTAGCGGTGGACGGCCGCGGTGACCGACCCCAGGTCGGTGACGTCGGTCATGGGGTCGCGCAACGAGGGGTGCAGGTGCCGGTACAACTCTCCGGGGTCGCGGGAGAAGCCGGCGCCCACGCACCTGCCCTCCCGTGCGAGGAGGCTCAACGGCCCCAGAGGTGTATCGATAATGGTGGCCTCGATCATCGCGACCGCTCCCCTTCGCTGCGTGTCCCGGGCGGCTGCCTTCGCCAGTAAACCAAGAAGCGGCGGGTGCTGCGTGCCGATCGGCACGCAGCACCCGCCGGCGCGGGGGTTCGACCGCGGTCGGGCACAGCCCGGCCCTCAGGGGCGTCTCCCCTTGTCCCGCGACAGCGGGCGCTACGAGGCCCCCGAAGGCACCGGGGCAACAGCCGCTGTGCTGCGGTCAGGCGGCCGCAACCGGCACTTCGGTTGTCGCAACATGGCGTGCGGCAACCGGGACCGTAACGCGGCCCCTTAGCGAGCGCCCAGTTCGGCGCGCACCCGGCGGGTGGCCTCGACCATGTTGCGCAGTGCGGGCTCGATATCGGCATATGAGCGGGTCTTCAGACCGCAGTCGGGGTTCACCCACAGCCGCGCGGCCTCGACGCCGTTGAGAGCGGCGCGCAGGGAGGTCTCGATCTCTGCCACGGAGGGCACGCGGGGCGAGTGGATGTCGTAGACCCCCGGGCCGATACCGCGGCGATACCCCGCAGCGGCGAGATCGTCGACGAGCTCCATGTGGGAACGCGCCGCCTCGACACTGGTGACGTCGGCGTCGAGGGAGTCGATCGCGCTGACGATCCGGCCGAATTCGGAGTAGCACATATGGGAGTGGATCACCGTGCTGTCGGCCACCCCGGAGGTGGCGATCCTGAACGAGCCGACCGCCCACTCCAGGTAGTCGCTGTGCTCTTTCTCCCGTAGCGGCAGCAGCTCACGCAGCGCAGCCTCGTCGACCTGGATGTGGCGGATTCCGGCTCGCTCCAGGTCGGTGACCTCGTCGCGCAGAGCGAGAGCGACTTGGCGGGCCGTGTCGCCCAACGGCTGGTCGTCGCGGACGAACGACCAGGCCAGCATGGTCACCGGGCCGGTCAGCATGCCCTTGACCGGCTTGTCGGTCCGCGACTGAGCGTAGGTACTCCACCCCACCGTGATGGGCGAGGGCCGCGAAACGTCCCCGTAGAGGATCGGGGGGCGGACGTAGCGCGACCCATAGGACTGCACCCAGCCATGCTTGGTCGTGGCGTAGCCGTCAAGGCGTTCGGCGAAGTACTGCACCATGTCGTTGCGCTCGGGCTCACCGTGGACGAGGACATCGAGGCCGATGTCCTCCTGCAACGCGATGACCCGATCGATCTCGGCGCGCATGCGACGCTCGTACTCCTGGTCGTCGATGCGGCCCGCCCGATGCGCCGCCCGCGCCGACCGCACCTTTGAGGTCTGCGGGAAGGAACCGATCGTGGTCGTGGGCAGCAGTGGCAGCTTCGCGATCTCCTCTTTGGAGCGCTGTGCGTAGTCGGGACGCGCGTCCTTGCCGCCAAGCGATTCCAGCCGGGCGCGCACCCGGCTGTCGATGAAGGACTTCGGCGTAGGCTGGGCCGCTCTGGCGCGCGCCCGTTCCAGCTCGTTCTCGGCCGTAGCGTCGCCGGCCATGGCGCGCCCCAGCAGCCCCACCTCGTCGAGCTTCTGCCGGGCGAAGGCCAGCCGCTCCCGCAGCACGGGGTCGAGTTCGGTCTCGCGCGCCAGATCGATGGGGACGTGGAGCAGCGAGCACGACGTGCTCACCACGACCTCGCCGGCCAGCCCCAGAAGTGAGGACAGGGTGGCCAGGGTGGCTGGGATGTCGGCGCGCCACACGTTGCGCCCGTCGACCACACCGGCGAACAGGGTCTTGCCGCCCAGTCCGGAAACGCGCACCAGATCGGAGCGGGTCTCGGGGGTGGTGAAGTCCAGCCCCACTCCCTCGATCGGCATCTGCTTGAAGATGTCGAGGGCCTGGGCTCCGACCGTGCCGAAGTAGGTCATGACCGCGATGCTGGGGCGCTGGGTGGCGCCGCCGAGCCGGCTGTAGGCGCGCTCCAACTCCTGCAAGGCCGCCTGGCCGGCGTCGGTGACCAGGATGGGCTCGTCGAACTGGACCCAGCTCACTCCGGCCGCGGCGAGCTGGTCGAGCAGCTCGCCGTAGCAGGCCACGAGGTCGTCGAGCAGCTCCAAGGGCTGCCAGCCCTCGGGGGCCTCAGCTCCGGGCTTGGCCAGCATCAGCAAAGTGAGCGGCCCCACCAGCACCGGGCGAGTCTCGATGCCCAGCCCCTTGGCCTGCACATACTCCGACAGTGGCTTACGTCCGGCCAGCCGGGGCCGGGTGTGGGGCGTGAGCTCGGGAACGAGGTAGTGGTAGTTGGTGTCGAACCACTTGGTCATCTCCAACGGCGGCGCGGCGTCGGCTCCGCGGGCCATGGCGAAGTAGCGCCGTAGCTCGGCTTCGCGGTCGTCGGTGTCGGCCGCGGCTCCGATGGTGGCGAACCGGGCCGGCACGAGGTCGAACAGTACCGCCGTGTCGAGTACGTGGTCGTAGTTGGAGAAGGTGTTGGACGGGATGGCGTCGATGCCCGCCTCGCGCAGGGTCTGCCACGTGGTGCGGCGCAGCCAGGACGTCACGGAGTCCAGCTCTGCGGCCGGGATGTCGCCCTTCCAGTAGGATTCACAGGCTCGTTTGAGCTCCCGGTCGGAGCCGATGCGGGGGTATCCGAGAACAGTGGTCGTCATCGCTTGTCACCCCACATACGGGTGATCGAGCGGATCTGCATGGCGCAATCTCTCCCTCGTCGATCTGCACGGCCGTCCCGGCACGACAAAGGGGGCCTGCGATCGGGCACAGCGGATGCGCCTGCTGCTGTTCCGCCTAGTGTCGCCGCAGCCCATCCCTCGAAGGCCGTGGACACCGTGAGCGCGCCGTCGCGCCCACGGGCGGTGGCAGGTCTTCGGACTCGTGGGCACGGCACAACGCCGACGTCATACCTCCTACTGGCCATCGGCTTCCCGAGCGCCGTCGTGGCGCCCAGTGCCTGGGTGATGGCGTTCGTTCCCACACACCGCTGCGGGGCAGTCCCGGATTCTCACCGGGTTCCCTCTTGCGACACTCACGGCGCGAGCACCGGGAGTGAACCAACCGCGCTGCCGAGTATAGGCACACGTTGGCTTCCGTCCCGAGAGTGGCCCTGCGGAACTCATAAAAAGTCGTTGACATGCGAAAAATCCGGAGATGAGGCACTGATCACGGTCGTAGCGACCCGCTAGACTTCTGGCACCAAGACGGAACCAAATATGATAATCCGCGGGTCATATCCATGGTGGGGCTCGATCTCCGCCGTGCGTGCCCCGTGCCTCTGCCGTGTCGGGCCTGTCTGCCCAGAGCCGGCGCGACAGCGGCCAGGAAAGCGCCATGCGACGGCAAAGAGCTGTCTCACCACGGTGTTCCTCTGCCACACCGCCGCGACGCGCCCTGGCCGGGGACACCATCCCGTCACACCCCCACATGGTTCAGCCGCACCCCGACCCCCAAAGGACTGTCTGCCCCTTGAGCGAAGCTGGCGAATCTTTCACCCCTGCGCTGACAAGCGTCGCCCGGCACGCCCTAGCCCCTCGGCCCAGGCCCACCATGCGACTCGCCGCAACCGCCGCAGCGGTCGTTGTCTTGGCGGCGTGCTCAAGCGAGCCCGAGGACGCGCAGCAGTCCTCAACCACGCAAAGCGCCGATGAACAGATCGAGGCGACCGGCGCCCCTGACCAGATGACGGTGGTCGACCCCAGCCTGGTGACGGGCTTGGCGGAAAAGACCCGCACCGAGGAGAAGGGCGGGGCGCAGATCGATGTGGCCTACCCTGCGATCCCTAACGCCGCCCCCCTGACCGACCAGCTCAAACGCAGCACCAACCGTGAGGTGAGCGACTTCCTCGACGCCAACCCGGGGGCCGAGCGGATCGCGATGTCGTGGGAGGTCACCGTGACCGGCGAGGACATCGTCGGGGTACGGCTGACGCGGGAGGAAACCGACTCCCGCGGGCCGCGTACCGCCCACTCCACCTACTGGTACGACGCCACATCGGGCCAGCCGGCCTTCGCGACCGAACTCCTCGCGGGCCAAAAACAGCTCGAAACGTTGAACAAGCTGGTCAAGGAGGAACTGGCGGACCAGGAAGGTGTCGACACCGCCAGCATCTACCCCATCCTGCGGTTGTACGACTCGCTCGGCTTCAACCCGCGGGGGGAACTCGTCGTGGAGTTCGACGAGGGCCAGGTGGCTCCCGTCGACACCGGGCGGGTACACGCGGTCATCAGCGCGGAGGACGTCGCTCCCCTGCTCTCGGAGTTGGGTAAGCGCGCTCAGGAGGAGGCGCAGGTGCTCACCGCCGACTTCGCCCTTCCGGACACGAGCCCTTCGGTCAGCCCATCGGACAGTTCCGCCGGCTCGGCCTCCCCGTCCGCTGCCGGCTCCTCGACGCCCTCCGAGCCCCCGGCCAGCCCCTCGCCTTCGGGCACCACCTACGGCGCGGTTCCCGGGGTGCTGCCGGTCAACGACGATGAGGTCGACTGCTCGGCCGCCGACACGAAGTGCGTGGCGCTCACCTTCGACGACGGCCCGGGGGGTGGCACGCCCCACCTGCTGGACACGCTGGCCGAGTACGACGCGAAGGCCACGTTCTTCGTCACCGGCGGACCGGTACGCGAGCACGCGCGCATCGTGCGCCGCGAGTATGCCGAGGGCCACGAGGTGGCCAACCACACCGTGAAACACCCGGACCTGAGGACGCTGAGCACCGCACAGATCCGTGGGGAACTAGCCCCGGTCAACGCGCTGGTACGGCGCGAGACCGGCTACTCGATGGAACTGATGCGACCCCCCTACGGCGCCACCAACGGCACGGTCGCCAGCGTCACCAAGGACATGGGGCTGGCTCAGATCATCTGGAGCATCGACACCAACGACTGGCGCGACCGCGACGCCGGCATCGTCGCCGACCGCGCGGTCTCCCGCGCCAAGCCCGGGGCGATCATCCTGATGCACGACATCCACTCCACCACGATCGACGCGGTGCCATCGATCGTGGAGCAGCTCAGCCAGCAGGGCTACACCATGGTCACCATCTCCGAACTGCTGGGCGACACCGATCCCGGCAAGCGCTACTTCAAGGCTGGCGACTAAAACCAGCGGGCAGGCGCCGCTCGGCGGGAGAGAGCGGCGACCGAGGCGCTGCCGAAAGAACCGGACGACCGCCTTCGCGCGGTGGACCGGCCGCTGCGGCCAGTCCACCGCGCGAAGGGTGCCGCTCGCCCCTTGGACCCACCGATCGAACCGGTGACCGTGGCCGCAAAGATAGGGCGGTCGCCCCCGTCCAAACCCGTCCAAAGCTGCGACGAGGAACCGCCCCGCAGTAGCATGGGGGTGGATACGGCTTGAGTTGAGCGGCGCCAGGCGTCACCCACACCCATGAGCCGATAACTACAATGGACGGCGCTGAGCGAGCGGGAATCCTCAGCTCCCGTGGTGTGCTGGCAGTGACGTGAAGGCGACGATGCCGGCTAGCGGATCGATACCGGCGTCCTGCCGCGCGGGAGCCTCCAGCCACGAGGGTGACGGTTCCCCTGCTGCGGCGCAGCGACAATAGCGACAATACAGGCACACAAGATCTCGTCGGGGCGCCCGCCCCTGCGGTATTTTGCACTAGCCCGCGCTTAGCCCCGTCACTGGCGGGAATCCTCTAGCACAGGCATCGATGCCGAAACGGACGACGTCGCCCGCGGCACGAACACCCCCGTGAGCGGAAGGAACGGGTTCATGTCGGCTGCGATCCCCCACGACTACGCCTGGTTTCACGAGACCCAGCCCGATCTCGCCGAGGCGTACTGCATGTCCTACGTCAAGGGCGTGTCCAAAGCCGAGGCGCTTCGCCGACTGGGCGCCGAGGAGCGACTGCTGCGCTCCCTGCCCATTGCCGAAGCCGTCGAAGCGTGTCTGTGCGGCGAAGATCCGCCGCCGCAGACCGCCCATGCGTTCCACGTCGACGGTTGGTCGGTGCTCGTGGAACCCACGGGCTGCCAGGCATGCCGGCCGGAGCGCTACCGAGCGCTGTCGGCGGGCACAGAACTGGTCTCGCTGCGCGTGGTCATGGACCACCGCTACGAGTTTCGCTGGGTCGTCGACGGGGTGCTGCGGACCCTGTTCGACGCTCGCTCCCCCCAGATCCGGCGCGGGACCGATCCCGACGCGCTGAACGCGCACATGTCGGCGGTGGGACTGGAGCCGGAGGGCGTCCACCCCGGCCCCGAAGATCCCGGCGCCGCTGTCCTGGCGCTGGCTGAACGGGTTACGGGGGCACGGGTGCGCCCCGGGCATCTGGCCGGGCCGTTGCTGGGGGCCCAACTCGACGCCGGGGCGCCGCTGGCGTCAGGCTGAGGAACGGGGTGCGGGCGCACCGGTTCGCTGCGGCGCGTCGGCGCCAACGGCCTGGCCCAGCGAGGTGTAGCCGGCGGCACGCACCATAGCGGCCAGCCCGCGATGGAGTCGGCGGGGCCATAGGGGACCGCCGTAGATCAGGCCGGTGTAGCCCTGGACGAGGGTGGCGCCGGCCCGGATGCGCCGCCACGCCTCGTAAGGAGTTTCGATCCCGCCGGCCGCGACGAGAACGAGCTGGTCTCCGACGCGGGCCCGCAGCCGCGTCAGCACCTCCAGCGAGCGTTCCTTGAGCGGAGCGCCGGACAGGCCGCCGGCACCGACGGCGGCGACCTCGCCGGCAGGCGTGTCGAGGCCGTCGCGGGAAATGGTGGTGTTGGTGGCGATGATGCCGTGCAGCCCCAGGTCGAGGGCGAGGTCGGCCACAGCGTCGATGTCGTCATCGGCGAGGTCGGGGGCGATCTTGACGAGAAGCGCCAGGTCGGGGTGACCGGCCTCGTCAAGGGTCGTACGCACCGCGCGCAGCAGGGGCCGCAGGTGGTGGACGGCCTGGAGATCGCGCAGCCCGGGCGTGTTGGGAGAGCTCACGTTGACCACGAGGTAGTCGGCGAGCCCGGCGAAGCGGCGGGCGCTGGCAACGTAGTCGTCGATGGCCGCTGTTTCGGGGACGGCCTTGGTTTTGCCGATGTTGGCACCCACGATGAACCGGCGACCGCGGCGCTGGCGGTAACGGGCCAGTCGGCGGGCCACAGCGGCTGAGCCGGCGTTGTTGAACCCCATCCGATTCACGATCGCGCGGTCGGCGATTAGCCGGAACAGGCGCGGCTTGGGGTTGCCCGGCTGCGGTCGCGCCGTCACAGTGCCGATCTCGACGTAGCCAAAGCCCAAGGCCATGAGGCCGTGCATGCCCTCGGCGTTTTTGTCGAAGCCTGCGGCCAGACCCAACGGGCTGGGGAACTCGCGCCCGAAGGCGCTGACGCGCAGTTCTGGGTCGCGGGGGCCGGTGACCCGCCGCGCCGCCCCAGCGGCGCCAGGAACGGCGCTGAGGCCACGCAGCGCGGCGAAACTGAGCCGGTGCACGGTTTCGGCATCGACGCGGCGCAGCACGGTGTGGAAGAGCGCCTGGTAGAGCACGCTGGGTTCACCCTTCCGAACCGCGGTCGCGTTCGGCGAGGTAGCGCTCCAGCTCCGCGCCGAGTTCCTCGGCTGTGGGCAGTCCCGCTCCGTCCTCGGAGGCCAGCGAGCCGGAGAGCCCCTCGCGGGCCGTCATGAAGTCGTCGTACTGCTGCTCCAGGCTACGTACGACGCGCTGGATCTCTTCGGAGGCCGCCACCTGTTGCTCGATTTCGGCGTCGGTCTCGCGGGCCTGCTCCAGTAGCGTGTCGGTGGGCAGTACGAGGCCGGTGCGCTCGGCGACATAGCGCAGCGCGGCGACCGCGGCGTGCGGGTACTCCGACTGGGCGAGGTAGCTGGGGACGTGCACCGCGTAGCCCACGACGTCGTGGCCGGACTGCCCGAGCCGGTATTCCAGCAGGGAAGCGGCGTGGCCGGGCACTTGGATTCGGCCGATCCAGGGTGTGTGCCCCGGGATCAGCTCGGGGCGGGTGGCATGGGTGGTGACGGTGGCGGGGCGGGTGTGCGGCACGGCCATGGGCACGCCGTAGAAGCCGACCGTCAGCCGCACGGAGAAGCGCTCGATAAGACTGCGCACGGCGACGATGAACGCTTCCCATTCCCGGTCGGGTTCCAAGCCGCTGAGCAGGAGGAAGGATGTGCCCTCACTGTCGCGCATCCGGTAGAGGGCAAGAGTGGGGGCGGTGTAGTCGTCCCAGCGGTTCTCGACGAAGGTCATGGTGGGACGGCGGGAGCGGTAATCCAAGAGCCGATCGATGTCGAAGGTCGCGACCTCCTCGGCTTCGAAGGTCTCGAAGAGGGTGGTGACCGCTTGGCGAGCCGCCGCTCCGGCGTCGATGAAGCCGTCGAGACTGACGAGCATCACTGGGGCATCCAGCTCGGGCGGATCAGGACGAAGCTCGTAGAGATCAATGGGATCTCGCACCTTGGACAGGTCTCCATTCTCACGCCGTTGGGTGGGCATAACGCGGCCGGAGCGCGGTGGCCCCCGTCCGCGGGGGTGGGCGTCGCACCCGCATAGGGCTGTGTCTTTAACAATACCGAGCCCTCGTGCGCACGGAAGCGCCCCCAGGTGTCCACCGCCGGGAGGTGCCTGACGGCGAGGACCGGCCTACGGCGCACAGGCCGCCGCCGGGCTCGGCACGGTGAAGGCTCGCGGTCGGCCTCATCGGGAACCGCCCCCGCTGGGAGCGGTTCCCGGTGAGGATCGTCGCCGATGGCCGGCGGCCGTCAAGGGGAGTGCCCGACGCCTCCAGCGCCGATGCGGGCACCCCTGCCGGCTCAGGGGACCGCCCCGTGGCAGGCCCCAAGGCAGCCGCGCAGGCCGCGGCCTTAGGTCCTGTTTTTTGAAAAGGGCGGCGAGGGCGGGCGGTGGGCACAGGCGAGTGAGCGCCCCGCAGGCGGGCGAGATCGCGCAGCGATCGAGGCACGAGCCGACGACGAACACCCCCACAGCTCCCACACCCCAGCCGTACGAAAAACAGAACTCAGGCGACGGTGGCGCGTACGCGCAGCGTGCGGAGCCGGTTGAGGGCGGCGGCGATCTCGAAGCGGCGCGGCAGCGCGTGATCGCCGGAATGCCCTCGGCCGAGCAGGTCGGTTCCCTCCCGGTCGAGGCGCTCTTCGAGGGCGTCGAGCGCTTCGCTGAGGGTGCGCTCGCCGTCGAGCAGCCCCTCGTCGCGCAGCAACCGCAACGCCAAGCCCACGCCGATGATCTGGCTGGGGTCGGTGAGCTGCGTGAGGTGACGCACGTCGATATCGGTTTCGCCGAAGGTAAGCACGTCCATGTCGCGGCGTTTGATACGGCTGCGACCGCGTGCGGTGGAGTCGACCGAACGGGGGTCGATAACGCGGTTCACCGGTGGCGTCACCTCGGCGTCGGAGCGCTGGGCCGCCAACTCCCGGGCGCGCTCGGTGACGTCGTAGGGACGGTACCCGTCGAGCATGATGACCTGGTCGGCGACGTCGAAGTAGTCGCCGCTGCCGCCCATGACGAGGACGGTGGAGATGCCGTGCTCGCGGGCGAAGGGCCGCACCAGGTCGACGAACGGGGTCAGGGGCTCGCGGTCACCGTGCACGAGGCGCTGCATACGCGAGTCGCGGATCATGAGGTTGGTGGCCGTGGTGTCCTCGTCGACCAGGAGCACGGTGGCGCCGGCCTCCAGCGACTCGGCGATGTTGGCGGCTTGGGAGGTGGAGCCCGAAGCGTTCTCGGTGGAGAAGTCGGAAGTATCGGCTCCAGTGGGCAGGTTGCGCACGAACGCGCTGACGTCGGTGCGCTCGACTCTGCGGCCCTCCTCGGCGCGGATCTTGACCGCGTCGGCCTTGGTGACGACGAGTTCGCGGCCGTCGCCGGGCACGTGGTCGTAAACGCCGCGCTCCAGCGCGTGCAGCAGGGTGGACTTGCCGTGGAAACCACCCCCGACGATGAGGGTGATCCCCTCGGGGATGCCGAGCCCGCTGACCTCACCGCGGTGGGGAAGTTTGACGGTGACGCGCATGCTCTCCGGTGAGGTGAACGACACCACGTCACCGGTCATGGGTAGGTCGCTGATGCCGCTGCGTCGGGGCAGCACCGCACCGTCGGCGACGAAGGCCACCAGGTCGAGGCCGCCGAGCGCCTCGCGCAGCGCCACGGCGTCTTCGACGGTGTCGGCGAACGTCGTGGCCTGGTCGGGGTCCAGTTCCTCCCAGACCAGCGCGTCGACCAGGTCGGGCACGCGGTCACACAGTTCCCGCTCGGCGGTGCGGCCGTCGATGCGCCGGCCGTGGCCGGGCAGTTCGATGCCCAGACTCAACCGGACGGCGCCACGGTCGATGCGGCAGGCGGAACGCTCCAGAACCTCCTGGCCGCCGACGTCGATGCGCAACCGCGACCCTTTGAGCGTCTGGTAGGCCCGCCGGATGATGTAGTCGGCGGTGGCGCGGCGGCGCACGGGGGAACGCCACGCTTCGTCGGGGAGACCGGCGACGTCGGCGGGGATGCTCACCGCCACGCGCGAGGGCGGCGCGAAGGGGTCGGCCTGCACTCGCTCGATGGTCAGCGTGAAGTCGCCGAAGTCCCAATCGCCTGAGAGCGACTTGTAGCGGCCGTAGGAGGCGCCGTCCATGTTGCGCAACTCGTCGGCAAGCCGGGCGTCGTCGCGCCGGCCGCGGATCACCGGCGGCCCGCTGCGCCCGCGATCGGGCTTGCCTCCGGTGCGACGCTGCTGGCCTCCGCCGCGTGCGGACATGTTCTCCCTCTTCCGATCCGGTTGCCGGCTGAGCAGCCCGGCGGGCTGCACGGTCCCTCTGCCCGGATGGTACGTGGCCACACGCACCGCTGGTGTACGCCACGGGCCGGTGCTCCGGTGGCCCGCGGCGTCAAGAACGGAACTGCCCGTCCTTAAAGAGGCGAGCCGCACCGGTGTTCGGGCTGGGCCGAGGCCGCCAGTGTCCTCGGCCGGTCACAGGCGGTGTGCGCGACAGCGCAGTGAATGGTCGGGAGGCGGTCGCCGGCAGCGGCGACGTTAGTGGGCGTGAGCGGCCTGCCACCGGCACACCGTGCGCCGCTGGAGTAAACTACCGCACTTCTTGGCCGCCGTTAGCCGGTCGACGGGCGTGGCCCGCCCACGGCTGAACGGGGGGAAGCTGCGCCGCGAGCATCCCGACCACCGCCACGTTGCCGGCCGCAGGCCATCTGATCTCGATCTTTCTGCGGGACAGCGGTGGGGTGGGGTCGATCACGCTAGCCTCGGCGCTGGCGCAGTCGACGCTTCGGCTCCCCCATGGGGTGTCCTGGCAGGGGGCGAGGGTCACGGTGACGGGCACGACTGGGCACTGGGCCCCGTAGGCGGCCCTAGGTGTCGCGAACGGCCGGCGTGTGGGGCCGCGGGGGTGTTCTTCGTGCGCTCGTGCCTTCCAGCCCCCGGATTGACGCCCCCACAGAAACATCCCCGGCGTCAGGAAGCGGCGAAGGTGGGGCTCTCCCGAAGCTTGGCGAGCCGGGAGGGCTTGCGGTGTCGGCCTCCGGAGCGGGGCAGCCGTAGTCGGCTCTTGGCCACGAGGGCGGTGGCCGCCAGTGCGGGCAGCAGGAGCAGACCGAGCCCCTCGGTGGCCCCCGGCAGCTCTTGGGCTATCGGGGTCATCAGCGGTGCCGTGGTGGTGCCGGTGGTGGCGGTGGTGGCGGTGGTGGCGGTGGTGGCGTCAGCGCTGGGCGGGGCGCTGGTGGAGCCTTCGTCCGGTGACGGTGCGGCGCTGGCTTCCTCCTCGTCGTCGGCTGCGTCGTCCTGCTGGGCCTTTTGCTGGGCATCCGGCTGCTTGGACTGCTGGTCCTCGGATTCCGACGGTGCCTGCTGTTCGCCCGGCTGGGCTTGGCTGTCCTGCTTAGTTTCGCTATCGGTGGGGGTCGGGTCGGTCTTTTCGGAGGTTTTCTTCTCGGCAGCGGCCTGCTGGTCGTCTTGGTGCTCTTGGGGTTTTTGGGTGGGCTGAGCCGCTGCGGAGACGGCGTTGTCGCACTTGTGGGACTCGTTGCGGAAGGGGTGGGGCGCGCCTTCAGTGCCGTTACCGTCGCCCCATTCGGTGATGTGGTAGGTGACGTTGATGTGGCCGAGACCGCCAGCGCCCTCGACGACGTAGGAGGAGTCGTTCCACGTGCCGCCCGTGAGCTGGGCGAAGGTCTTGCCGTCGAGATCGAGTAGCACGTCGCAGCCCTGCGAGGGCTCGCCGGGCCCGCGGTCGCCGATGAAGAAGTCGGCGCGCTTGCCGTTGTATTCGACGTAGCCTTCGGTGCCCAACGGCCAACTCGGACTGGCGAACAGGCCCTGCTGCATGGGTTCGCCCGAGGCCGGCGCTCCGGTGTCGCCGTTGATCCCCGAACCGTCGTCCCAGAAGTAGGACGCCTTGACTTCGCCGCTTTGGAGTACCTGGCCGGCGTCGTCTCCGGCCGCGTTCGATGGAGTCATAGCAGAGGAGAACTGTCGACGATGAGGGGTCGAGCGAGACACACGAGGGGCCGCGGAGGCGGCCGGCGTTGGCCGTCCCCGGAGAGCCTGGGGGCGCACTGGCTGGCTCGCCAGACGCGGAGAACGCGGCGACCGGGGCGCGCGGCGCCGGTCGACTCCCCCCCGGGGGTACGGGGAGGTACTGGGGGGTGGCGGCACTGGGTGTGCTCGCCGCCGCGTGAGTGGGGTCTACGCATCCCGGGCGGTGCACGGCACCCGGGGGCTCGACATCGTTTCGTAACCACCCTTACCAGGGCGGATCACGATCCGATCACAATGGACCTTAACGTTGAATATCCCCAAAAGCAAAAACAAACGAAGTAAAACCACAGAAGTCACATAAGCGGACACAACAGACATAAACGTCAAGCAACGCACGACACCTGGGGCTCGGCGGAGAGTGTGATTGCCGGCCCGCGCCGCACCTTCCGACTATTACCCACGAGACGTGATGCAAGTCACGGTTTAAATCGACCCTCCCGGCTCTTCTCGTTCCCCCCCACAGCCTTGACCTCTTTGATGTTAGTAACCAACATGTTAGTTACTAACATCAAAGGGCATGGAACATGCGCCAGGAGGCCCGGTGGCACAGGACTGGCGGGCGCGCAAGCGCGCTCGAACCAAAGAGGCAATCCAACACAGCGCGCTACGCCTATTCCTCGAACACGGCTACGACGCCACGACCGTGGCCCGTATCGCCGAAGAGGCGGGCGTCTCGCACATGACGTTCTTCCGCTATTTCCCCACCAAGGAGGACGTCGTGCTGAGCGATGACTACGACCCGATGATCGAGGAGCTGGTGCGGGCGCGACCCACCTCGGAACCCCCCATCGAACGGGTCCGCGCCGCGATCGCGCAAGGATTGACGGCCGTCTACACCGCCGACCAAGACGCGCTGCTCACCCGCACCCGCCTGCTCCTCGAAACCCCGGCGCTGCGCGCACGGCTCTGGGAGAACCTGCACGCCACCCAGCGACTGCTGGAGCGCGCGCTCGACGACACCGACGCCACCGGCGCCACTGCGCCCTTGCGGCTGCGCGTGATCGCCGGCGCATCCGTATCGGCACTGACTACAGCAGTTGTGACCTGGGCGGAAAACGACGGGCACCCCGAACTTCCCCAGCTCGTCGACGAAGCGTTCGCCGTGCTGGAGCACCAACTCCACTGAGCCGGGACCGACCCCGGCCTCGGCCCGTTTCCTCCCGAAGACGAAGGGCGGTCTACAAACCGTGCATGACCCTGTCATCTACGTCGCGGACCTGAAGGTGTGGTACCGCGGCGCCCCACATCCGGCCGTCGACGACATGAGCTTCACCGTCGAGCCGGGCGAGATCTTCGGCTTCCTCGGCCCCAGCGGAGCCGGCAAATCCACGGTGCAGCGCGTGCTGACCCGGCTGCTGGGCGGTTACCAGGGCGACGTCGAGGTGCTGGGCCGACCGCTGCGCGCCTGGGGCGCCGGCTACTACGAGCACATCGGGGTGGGTTTTGAACTGCCGGCGCACTTCACCAAACTGACCGCGCGCGAAAACCTGACCGCCTTCGCCGCCTTGTACTCCGGCCCAACGATCTCTCCCGACGAGCTTCTCCACCGCGTCGACCTGGCCGACGCGGCCCACCGGCGGGTGACCGAACTGTCCAAGGGCATGCAGATGCGCCTCAATCTGGCACGGGCGCTGGTGCACCAGCCACAACTGCTCTTCCTCGACGAACCCACCTCCGGGCAGGACCCGGTGCGCGCCGCAGCCCTGCGCGAAGTCATCCACGACCAGGCCCGCCAGGGACGCACGGTGTTCCTGACCACCCACGACATGGCCACGGCCGACGACCTGTGCGACCGGGTGGCCTTCGTCACGCAGGGCCGCATCGCCGCCGTCGACACCCCCCGCGCCTTCAAACTCCGCCACGGTCACAGCGGCGTGGTCGTGGAGTACCGCCGCGCGGGAGAACTGGGGCGGCGCGCGTTCCCTATGGCTGGACTCGCCGGCGACCCCACCTTCGCCCAGTTACTCGACGAAGGCACGGTGGAGACCATCCACACCCGCGAGGCATCCCTGGACGAGGTGTTTGCCACCGTCACCCAGGAGCGACTGTGACGGCCCCGCTGCCACACGCGCCATCGCGCACCCTCCAGCGGGTAGGCGCGGCACTGGCGCTGGAGGTGCGCTTGGAGCTGCGCCATGGCCTGGTCGGGGCCGCGCTGGGCCTGAGTCTGGTGTGGAGCACGGTACTGCTGGCGATTCCCGCCACCACCGCCGCGGCGCTGGCGCCGCTGCTGCTGTTCGTGGACACAGCCGGTTTCGGGGCGCTGTTCGCGGTCGTGCTGGCTCTGTTCGAGCGAGTCGAGCGGAGCCGGGAGTCGCTGGCGACGACGCCGCTGCGGCCGAGTGAGTACATCGGCGCCCGGCTGACCGTGCTCACTGTGCTGTCGGTGGTGGCCGCAGTGCCCATCGTGACCGTGTCCACCCGAGACCGGTGGCTGGAAGGGCCTGCGGCGATGGCCACAGTCGTCCTCCCCGCCCTTGTGGGGGTCGCGCTCAGCGCGCTGCTGTTCCTGGGGGCCGTGGTGGCCGCCGGCATCCGGGTACAGACGTTCCAAGCCCTTTTTGGCCAACTGCCGCTGGTTCTGGTGCCGCTGCTGGCGCCGGCCCTGGCCCACCTGAGCGGTCTCGTGTCCTCACCCCTGCTCTTCCTGGCGCCCACCACAGTCGCCGCGGACCTGCTCCACGTGGGGCTGAGCCCCGAGGGGGTGTCGTTTGGACTGGCCACCGCGGTGCTCTACCCGCTGGCCGCCGTCGTGGCCATGTCGGCGTTGGCCACGGCGCGGTTGAGAGTCGACACCACCGAAAAGCCCTCAGCGCAGGCGCCGCCTGCGACAGTCGCCCGCCCCCCGCAGCGGCGGCAGCGGAGGCCGCGCACTCCGGCGGCCATACGGCCCCTGGCGGCGTTCGCCCGGGTGGACCTACGCGGTATCGGCCGGGACCCCACCCTGCTGGCGCTCCCCATCGCACCGGTGCTGCTGGCGCTCGGCCTGCGCATGGGCTACCCCCTCCTGGAGGAGTTCGTCGGCGCGCACTACGGGGTGGTTCTCGCACCCTACCGACCGGTGGCCCTGGCGGCGCTGGTGGTGCTGCACGTGCCGCTGATGACTGGCGCTATCGGCGCTATGCGCGCTATGGAGGACGTCGACGACCGCACGCTGCTCGTGCTGCGCGTGTCCCCGTTCTCACTGTCGCACTACCTGGCCTACCGCCTACTAGGGGTGCTCGGCGTCACCGTGGCCGGCCTGGCGGTGGCCCTCCCGCTGTCGGGGCTGGCCGGCCCCTGGTCCGCCGGTCTGGTGGTGGCCCTGCTGCTGGCCGCGGCGCAGGCCCCCCTCCTGGTGCTGCTGGCCGTGGCGCTGGCTTCGGGCAAGGTGCAGGGCTTGGTCACGGTCAAGATCGTCGGTGCCGCCTTGACGCTGCTCCCGCTTTTGGTGTGGTGGCTGCCCGCGCCCTGGGTGTGGCTGCTGGCCGTCCTGCCCCCGTTTTGGCCGGTGGCGGCGGTGCCGAGCTATGGCTTGGCCACGGCACCGCTGGCGGGGCTGCTGGGAACGCTGACCATCCTTGGGTGGGCGTTCCCGGCCTGGCTGGGGGTGCCCCGCCGACAGTCGAGGTGAGGAGCGAGCGGAAGCCGGCGCCACCGGTAACCCCATCCCAGGCTCAACCGACCGCACGCGCGGGGGCTTGTGCCAAAACGGCGAGTTCGCCGGCCATGTTGGCGCGGGCCTGCTCCTCCCACCACGACCGCGCCGGGGCGGTGTGGAACAGCCAGGAGCGGCTGAGCAGGCTCCGCAGCAGACGCGCCCGCCCGCTGCGGAAATCGGCCTCGGAGAGGTCGCCGTACTCCTGACGCACCGCGGCGGCGTAGGCGCCGTAGTGGCCGGGGGCCGAGCCCAACACGGCGAGATCAGCGTCGCACAGCACTTGGGCGTCGCGGTCCCCGGCAGCGGGCCGATGCCCGGCTGTGACACGCACGAGCGCGGCCACCGCAGCGGCACGCTGGGCGGTCAGCCCGCAACCGGGCAGCAGGCACTGGGCCAACCGCGCGCTCAACTCCTCGTCGACACCGGGGTTGCCCTCGTAGACCACATCGTGGAACCAGGCGGCGTAGCGCACCGTGGCAATGTCGGTGGCTTCGGGGGCGAGTTCGTCGACGGCGGTGAGAACCGCGTGCAAGTGGCCCAAGGTATGGTAGCGACGGTGCGGCTGGGTCCAGCGGGCCAGCAGTTCGGCCTCGACTGTCGAGGCCTCGATCCCGTTGCCGGCGAGTTCGCGCCACCGCGCGGCCAGATCCGGCCCGATTCGCGACATCTCAGCGATCCCTTTCATATCGCCTCAACCGTGCCCGTGCACGCCTCCCCATGCGGCCGTTACCCACCGCCGGTAACCGTGATCCGCCCCACGAGCCACGCTTTGCGGCCAGATGCGGCCACTGCGTTATTCAACCGGTCGCAGGTATGGATGGTCACCACGTGAACGGCACCGTGGTTACGGCAAACGCAGCCACGATACCCGGAGGCACCGACAGCGACGCCGCGCCCCGACGTCCCCCGATTGTGACCAGCGTGTCCCCGCGCGCCCGCAGTGCCAGGGCGGCTGCGAAGGCCGGCTGGGCGGGCGGGAAAACGGCGCGGGGCGCGCTGCCGCCCGAGGTCCTTTCCCGAGCGCGCGGCGCTTGACAGGCTGGGACGGCCACGAACACCACTGCACCGCGCTGCCCGCGCCCACCGTCGGGCAGCGGCGACGCCCGCACCGATGCGGGCGAGTGCCGTGCCGCCTCGACGAAGGTCGTACAGCGGGCGCCGTGCCCACCCCCGAAAGTCGCTGCTGGAAGGCTGCCTTTGGCCGATGCCGCAGCTCCACGGTTTCCCTACTGTCGGAGTGCAGCGACGTGTGCAACGAATGGAGAGCTCCGGATGATCGCCCTACGGGGACTGACGAAACGCTATGGGACAAAGGTGGCCGTCGACGGGCTCACCTGTGACATCGAGCCGGGAAAAGTCACCGGGTTCCTCGGCCCCAACGGTGCCGGCAAGTCCACGACGATGCGGATGATCTTGGGGCTGGACCGCCCGACCTCGGGCCAAGCGCTGGTCAATGGCAAGGAGTACGCCCATCTGCGCCATCCGCTGTGCGAGGTCGGCGCGGTCCTGGACGCCAAAGCCAGCCACCCGGGCCACAGCGCCCGCACGTACCTACGGGCGATGGCGCGCAGCAACGGCATCCCCACCCGCCGGGTCGAAGAGGTGCTGGAGCTAGTGGGGCTCACCGAGGTCACCGGAAAACGGACGAAGTCTTTCTCGCTGGGGATGGGACAGCGGTTGGGCATCGCCGGGGCACTGTTGGGCGATCCGGGCGTGTTGATGTTCGACGAGCCCGTCAACGGGCTCGACCCCGACGGCGTGCGGTGGGTGCGCGGGCTGATGCGGTCGCTGGCCGACGAGGGCCGCACCGTGCTCGTCTCCAGCCACCTGATGAGCGAGATGCAAGAGACCGCTGACCAGCTCATCGTCATCGGCAAAGGCACGTTGATCGCCAACGCCCCCATCGAGCAAGTCATCGCCGGCAGCTCGCTGACCGCTGTCAAGCTGCGCAGCCCGCAGGCCGATGCGCTGGCACGCGACCTGGCCGCCCGAGGGCTGGGCGTCGAAGGCGACGGCGGTGACGAGCTGATCGTCACCGGCGCCACCATCGAACGTGTGGGCGAGCTGGCCCACGCCGCCGGAGCGGTGCTGCACGAGCTGAGCATGCGCGCGGCCTCGCTGGAGCAGGCCTACATGGAGCTGACCGCCACCAGCGTCGAGTACGCGACACCGACGAGCCCAACGCCCGACGACTCCCCGAAAGCGCAGGTGTGAGCATTGAGCACGATGACGACAACACCACGGGCCAGCGGTGTGGCCCCGCGTGGCAGCGGGTTCGTCGGCGCGGTGGCGGCCGAATGGACCAAGCTGTGGGGATTGCGCTCTACCTGGCTGTGCCTGGCCGCCACCGTGGTGATGGCGGCGGGGGTCGCCGTGCTGGGCATCCCCCGCTCCCCGAACGGGTTCGAGGGCGACCCTCCTATCCTCGACGCCAACTCCAACATCCAAGCGGTGATGCTACTGGCGCAGTTCGCGATGGTGGCGTTGGCGGCGCTGCCGCTGACCGGCGAGTACGCCACGGGGGCCATACGCACCACGCTGACCTGCGTGCCGCGCCGCGCGACCATGCTGCTGGCCAAGGTCACCGTGGGGGGCGCGGTGGCCGCGCTGACCGGTATCGTCATGGGACTGCTCAACATGGGCGTCATCGCGGCGCTGTACGGGCCGCAGTATATGGAGATCACCGCCGAGGGTCTGGGGCGCGGGCTGCTCGGCGCCGGGTTCTACCTGCTGACGATCTCGCTGTTCGTCCTGGGTTTGGGGGCGATCCTGCGCAGCACCGCGGGCGCGATCACCACGGCGATCGGCGTCATCGTGGGGATACCGTTGCTGAGCCAGATCATCGGCAACGAGACACTGACCGAGATCAGCAACTACACCCCCACTCAAGTCAGCGGGGTCGTGCTGTCGGGGGTCACCGCCATGCCCTACTCGCTGGGGTCGGCGCTCCTGCTGCTGCTGGGTTGGGCGATCGTGGCGTTGGCCGGCGGTTACGCGGTGCTGCGCTACCGCGACGCCTGAGGTGGCCGTCCCGTGGGCGAGGCCCCGACCTCTTTCCCGCCTGTCTCGCCGCGGCGAGGCAGGCGGGCACGGCCATAGCCGAGGGGCGGCCAGGGGCTCGCGCGCGGCGCTCCACCGCGTGCCGAAGCTCTGGAGCGCGTCTCCCCGGCGGGCTCACTCCCGCGCAACGAGACCGGCCTCGTAGGCGAGGATGGCGGCCTGGACCCGGTTGCGCGCTTCAAGCCGGTTGAGGATCGTGCTGACGTAGCTTTTGACCGTGCTCTCAACTAGGTGCAGCCGGGCTCCGATCTCAGCGTTGGACAGTCCCGCTCCCAGCAGCGCCAAGACCTGCCGTTCGCGCTCGCTCAATTCCGCGATCCGGCGCTGGGCCTGACCGTCGCGGGAAAGGTGCGGGCTGCGCAGCTTGGCGATCACCCGCTGGGCGACCCGCGGTGCAAGGTAGGCGGCGCCCTCGGCGGCGGCGCGCACTCCGGCGATGAGCTCGCGTGGGTCCCCGGCCTTGAGCAGGAATCCCGCCGCACCCTGGCTGAGAGCGCGGGCGATGTAGTCGTCTTCGTCGAATGTCGTCAGGATGAGTACGGCCGTTTCCGGCACGGCTCGGCGCAGCTCTCCCGTGGCGGCCAGACCGTCCAGCACGGGCATGCGGATGTCGACGAGTGCGACCTCGGGACGGTGGGAGCGGGCCAGCTCCACTGCCTCACGGCCGTCGGCGGCCTCGGCCACCACCTCGATATCGGGATCGGTGTCCAAAATCGCCCGAACACCCGCGCGGATCATGGCCTCGTCGTCGGCGAGCAGTACCCGGGCATGGCCGGGGGCGCCGACTTTCGGCGTGTCGTCCATGAGTGCAGATTACGGGGCCCGCACCGGCGCTGCGGGCTGTCGGCCGGGCCGCTACCCGCTGTCCTGCCCTAGCGCGGTGTAGGTGTCTTTGCTCACCAATTCACCGTCAGCGAAGCAGAGCCGGCGGATCTCTTGGCGGAGCGGGAAGGGGTTGGCCGTGGCGCGGTAGTGGGCGCACCGCCGCTCTCCCGGAGACTTCGGGTTCTGCCGCTGCGGTCCGTGGTACTCGCGCTGGGGGAGCCACTCCTGCGCACTGGCTTTGGACATGCCCACCTGGAGCCGGGCGTAGTCGGACTCCGGCAGCGTGGAGATGGCCGCCAGGTAGAGGCTTTTGGACAGCACTAGGCAGGAGATGACGGCGAGCGCGGCCACGGGCACGCTCACCAGAGCGATCATCCGGTTGCGCAGCCGGCGCTTGGCGCGGGTCCATTGTGCCTCGGCGTCGATGCTGGGACGGGGCGGGTGCGCGTCGTCCTCCTCGGTCTCAGGCGCGCCTCCCTTGGTGGGGAAGTGCGCGGTGACCTCGAAGCCGCCGTCCTTGCCCTCGGCACGCAGTGTCCCGCCGGCCAGCCGTACCCGCTCGGCCAGGCCGGTGAGTCCGCTGTGGCCCTGCGGCCGGTCAGGGGCGGGAGCCACCGGCGGGGCGGGGTTACTGACCCGCACCGTAGTCGCCTCGGCCGTGCGCGCGATCCGCACGGTCACCGTCGCGCCGGGGGCGTGCTTGGTGGCGTTGGTCAGAGCCTCCTGCACGACGCGGTGGATGGCGCGCTCGACCATCGGGGGTGGGTCGGCTTCGGCGCGGTCGTTGAGGAGCGCGATGCGCATGCCGGAGGCCCGCGCCCGTTGGACAAGGTCGATGACCCCCTCTTTTGCCGGCTCCAGCGGAGCGGGAACCGAGGTTTCGCGCAGCACGCCGGTGATGTCGCGCAAACGTTGCGTGGCAGCGGTGGCGCCCTCGCGTAACTGCCCGGCCGCTGCCCGGTGGGGGGCGGCCAGGTCCGGCGTGACCTCCAGCGCGCCGGCGCGCAGCGCGATGAGGCTGAGGTCGTGACCCAGGGAGTCGTGCATGTCTTGGGCGATGCGGGCCCGTTCGCGCAGCCGCGCCTGCTCTGCGGTGATGTGTCGCTCGCGTTCGAGTTGACGGGCCCAATGGCGGCCGGCGGACAGCAGCTCTTGGTGCTGGCGCAGGTAACCGCCCACCAGCAACGGCAGGAGCATACAGATCAGGAGGAGGATGGGATCGGTCCACCGGTTCAGCGAGGCCGGCGATCCCCATAGCGCGAGCATCTCCGAGCAGCTCACCGCCACGAACACGGCCACGGCGGGCCAGAGCCGCCGCATGCGCACCCCGACGAGGGAGAACATGAGGACTATGGACGTGTCGATGGCCGTGCCTACGGCGACCAGTCCGACCGTGGCTATTAGGGACACCAGGGGGTAGGCGCGGCTGACCAGGAGGGCGCCGGTGAGGATCGTCGCCTGCCAAAGCATGGCGGGAGGCAGTGCCGCTAAGCCGCCCCTTCCGTGCACCACCGCCTCGAAGACGTTCTGCGCGAGCAGCAGCGCCATTAGCAGCGCCCACAGCAGCAGGTCGACCAGCACCGCCCGGCGGGTGGGCCACCAGTCTTGCGGGCCCCCGGGGCGGCGTGCCAGCTCGATGAGGTAGCCCAGGGCGAGGGCGGGCAACGCCAGGGGCCTTGGTGGGGAACTCACGCTAGGGACGGTAGATCCCGGCGGCGGGTAGGCGTTACCGACCTTCGAGGGGAGCTCACCCCGCCGTTGGTAGGGAAACCGCACGGCGAACCGGCCAGTACCGGCCGCGGTTGCCCGCGCTTCAAGGCAGCGGGTACTCGCGTGTCTCCAGCACCGCGCACCGCCCGCCGACCGCCACGGTGCCGTCGGGGTGGGGGCGCACGTCGATGCGCGATCCCACCCCCTGGCGGATCGTCAGCGGCCGGTGGAGGTGGGCGCCCAGACGCAACGCGGCTGAGCCGGTGGCCTCGTCTTCGGCAATGCCCATCTCATCGGGGAACACGCGCACCCGCACCTGACCGGCCGCCTCGTCTTCCCACGCCCACACGTGCAGATCCGTGCCGGGACGTCCGCCGGCGAGCGCGTCGACGTCTTGGGGGGAGGGCAGTTGGCTGCTCTCGAACTCGGGCGCCCATTCGGGGTCGGCTCGAATCCAGGTGAGCCCCTCTTCGACCCAGGTGGGGACGGGACCGGCCAGGGTGTGCAGCGTGTCCACCTCACGTCCTGTGCCACGCAGCAGCCAGGAGGTGCCCACGAGTGGGTGGCCGGCCAGGGGCAGCTCAAGGGCGGGGGCGTGGATGTGCAGCTCGCCGCGGAGCGGATCGGTGACGAAGACGGTCTCGGGGAAGCCGAGGTCGGCCGCTATGGCCTGTCGGGCTCCCTCCTCCAGCGGGGGAGCCTCAAGGAACACCCCGAGTGGGTTGCCACCGGTGTCGCCGTCGCCGAGGAAGACCGTGACGACGTGCAGGGTCATGGTATCGCTCATGGGGGGCACTGTATTGATCTGCCCCGGGGTGACTCTACCCGCCGGCCCGGCCCCGTGGGGGCGGTAGGGCCAGTGCACGGTAACCGGCCCTACGGTTCGCGTGCCCGCACGACCGGCCGAGATGGCGTCCGGCAGGGCAGCCTTCTCAGGTGCCGCTCGCTCTCCCCCGCCGCCGGAGGTGTGAGACGCGCCCCGCCGGCGAGAGTGACATGCCCCACTGCCACCCCTATGGGAACAGCGGGCCTCGGGGGTCTGGGAGAATCGGGAATGCGCGGTGTGACCTGCGTGTTCTTAGCAATGCCAGGCACGTCAGCCAACGTTCGTCGGCTGTGTCACACCCATGAGACGCCCCTGGTCCAGCAGGGGATACGGGCAGGACCGGAAAAGTACACCAAATGGTGCCAATAGTGGTTACGAAACAATTGTTAACAGGGTATTGCATGCCCGAATCATCGGCGTAGGCTGGGCGATCGTGCTAACGCTGTTCCCTCCACGCATCCTTCGGACGCAGCCACGCCGAAGAGAGGTTGCCGTGCCGCACCTGACTGGCCTCGCGCACATCACCCTGTCGGTGCGCGACCGCCATACCAGTGCCGAG
This sequence comes from Salinactinospora qingdaonensis, assembly GCF_039539445.1. NCBI lineage: Bacteria > Bacillati > Actinomycetota > Actinomycetes > Streptosporangiales > Nocardiopsidaceae > Salinactinospora > Salinactinospora qingdaonensis. Next base: position 59,785 of record NZ_BAABDD010000005.1, on the reverse strand, counting down.
TTTTATCGAGATGTACTCGGCTTTCGGCAGATCTCCACCTGCCATGGGGACCAGTGGTCACGTACCGAGTGTCGTCACCCGTGCGGGGTGATCCTTGGTCTCACCCAGCACAAGGATCACTTCAACGCGGTGTTCGATCCTCGGCACGCCGGTTGTGACCATCTGGCGTTCCAGGTGAGCTGTCTCGGTGAGTTGGAAAGCTGGGAGGAACGATTGACCGATCTCGATATCGATCACTCCCCCATCGTCCACGAGGAGTCGGGATCGGTGCTCAGCTTCACCGACCCTGACGGCATACAGCTCGAACTGTACTGCGCCCGAGAGTTCGATACGGGCGAGGACTAGCTCGGAGGGCGTCGCCGCTCTGGCCTCCCAGCGCGGCGACCGCCTTGTCGGCGCTAGACCCACCGAGCCCACCGGCACAGCGCGGTGGGCTGCCGGCGATATGCCCCGCAGCCCATCACAGTGGCCGGCTTAACCGGTTGCGACCATCTCCAACCGGATGTCGCGCTCGTTCATCTGATCCACGGCCGCGCGCGGCAGCCGATCATCACTGATGATGAGGTCGAACTCCTCAAGGCGGGCCACCCGGAACGTGCCGAATTTTCCGTATTTGGTGCTGTCGACGGTGAGCACGCTCTTGGAGGCGATGCGCAGCAACTGCTGCTTGGCTACGACCTTGGGCTCGGAGGGGGTCGTGGAGCCCCGGTCGACGTCCCAGGAGCTGCTGGCGATGAAGGCGATGTCGACGTTGACCCGTTTGAGGAACTCGGCGGCGTACTGCCCCACCGATGAGTGGTCGGCGTGGGAGACCATGCCCCCGGTGTGAATCAGCTCGATACCGGGGTACTCCACGAGGTGACCGATAACGTTGAAGTCGTTGGTCACTACGGTCAGCCCGACCTTGTCGGTGAGCAGGGGAACCATCTGCAACGTGGTAGTGCCGGCGTCGAGGAAGATCGTGAAGTTCTCTCGAACGAGCTGTGCGGCGGCGCGAGCGATGGCGCGCTTGGCCGGTACTTCCATCTGAGCTTTGGTGAAGTAGGACGGCTCGCTTTTGAGGCGGGCCGCTAACCGCACCCCGCCGGTCACCGACAGCACCTTGCCCTCGTTCTCCAGGGCCTGGATGTCTCGCCGCACGGTCATGTGGGAGACGGCCAGCATCGACGTCAGCTCATTGATGCTCAGCACATGGCGCTCCTGTAGGAGCTTGAGGATGTGCTCGCGGCGTTGGTCCGGGATCATGGTGCGCCTTCGGTATCGGTCGGTGTCGATTCGTCCTTATGTGTTCACAGTGTTGGCCCCGTCGCCATCACTGTGACAGACGCTGGGCTCACCACAGAAGTGTCCCAGCCTGCGGTGATCGGGGTGGCCGCCCCTGCGATGAAGTGCCTCTCATGTCACATCTCGCGGTTTTCGGGGTTTTTGCCGGCCTTGCGTGCATTGTGTGGGTGTTTTTGGCACTCTTATCTTGCACCTATTGGTTTGCCCGCTATCACCCGGCGCTGCGCCCTCCGGAGACTCTATGACCTTGGTGATCGCCCATCGTGGCGAGCCCGTCCAGTTCCGGGAGAACACACTCGCAGCACTGCGCGCTGGTGCGGCGGCAGGGGCCGATGCGCTCGAAATCGACCTGAAGCTCACCGCCGACGGCCACGTCGTCCTCCTGCACGACGACACGCCGCAACGCCTATGGGGCCGGGCGACGCCGGTGGCGCAGTTGACCCTGACCGATCTGGCCGAACTGGGAGACGGCGCCGATCGCCGAATCCCCACTCTGCTCGAAGTGTTGATGGAGTTCGCCCGCCCAGGGGCTCCCGCGCTGATGCTCGATGTCTCCTCAATCGAGGTGGCGCTGGCCACCGACGATCTCGTCGTCAGTCAGGGGCGGCTCGACTACGTACTCTACTCCGGCCCCACCGACGCGATGCGGGCCCTGCGCGCTCGGCGCCCGCAGGCGCACCTATGCCTGAGCTGGGAGCATCGGGAGCTCCCCTCGGCGGAGCTATGGCAGGCGATCCAGCCGCGTTTCTACAACGCCTACTGGCCGCTCCTCAGCCATGAACTCGTCGCCGACCTCCACCGCCACGGCTACGGGGTATCGGCGTGGACCTGTAACGACACCTCGGCGATGGCCCGGCTCGTCGGCATGGGGATCGACGCCCTCATCACCGACTACCCCAGCGACCTGATCAAGGTGTTGCGCGCTCACGGTCAGCGCCGATAGCGGCACGCCGGCACACGGCCACCAATATTGTCCGATTAATACTTTTTGTGTCATAAAATCACTCAAGAGAAATAAATACACCCCATCCCTTTTTATCCTTTTCTGGGAATTCCATCCACTCCACAGGACGAAGAGGAAAGGGGAGTCACCCCATGGAGTATGGATTTCTCAAATTTCTTGGCCCAGCTCCGCGATTCCCACGAATCGTCTGACCGGTAGCGCTATCCTCGAAACCGATTCGTGACCAATCCCGTCAAACCCCGGGTACAACGGGGCCCCTTTTCCGAACGAGTGACGTCCATCGCACTGCACACCCCTCCTTCACGTGCAGGCTAGAGATGACTATGACGGCCGACCTCTCCCCAACCGACTCACGCCTAATCGAACGTGCGCTCGACACAGCCACGGAATTGTTCACCGGCCAGGATGTGCGCGATGTTCAGATGACCGCGATCGCGAACCAAGCCGACCTCGACCCAGTCATGTTTCGCCGCCTCTTTCCCACGAAACTCGATCTGATCTACGCCTTGGCGCTGCGCGTCACGCGCGAGCTCGTGGCCCAGCAGCGGCAGGTGTGCGATCCAGAGCAGTCGCCCACGAGCCAGCTCGCCCAACTCGTGCGCACCCATATCGAGTTCACCTGGCACCACAGGACCGCCGGACGGCTGCGCCGCGAACTGCTGCCCGTGCTGCGCTCGATCAGCCCCGGACGCCACCGGGAACTCACCGAGCAACTGCGCGACTACCGTGAACACCTGCGCACAATCCTGTCGCGAGGTCGCGCCCTCGGTGAGTTCTGCTGCCCCCACCCCGAGATCTCGGCGTCGAGCATCATCGACGCCCTCGACGGTATCCACAACTGGTACGACCCCTCGGCCGATCTCTCGCTGAGCCAGCTCAGCGACGTCTATGTCGACATGGTCCTGCATCACCTGCTGAGAGTGCCCCGATAGGAGCCCCCACTCGGCGGAGTGAGGTTCCGGGCGGGGCAGGGCGGCTCAACGGCCGCCGGCCGCCTGCCTCACCTGTTGGAGTGCCGCGTTGTCGCGCGCCACTCCCACCAGGCCAGCGGCGAGCGCGGCAAAATCTTCGGGGGCGACCAGGTGAGCGAGCTGTTCGGTTTGGGTCGGCAGTCCCAGCCGCTCCGCGCCCTGGCTCACCAGCTTGTCACTGAAGGGCCGCAGCCACGGCCAGACCGCTTGGGCCTCCCGGCAGAAGATCGCCGCGCCCGTGGGGCCGATACCGGGGAAGCGCTGGAGCCGGTGCTCCAGCTTGCGGTAGTGGCGCCCGCTTTCTTCGGCAAGGTTGCGCAGGTCGCCTCCGTAGTCGTCGAGGGCGATCCGCGCGCACCCACCCAGCCGAGAGGCGGTGCTCTCGTCGTAGCGTACGTAGTGGCCGCGCCCCAGGGCGTCGACACGCTGTTGCCACGTGAGCTGGGCCATGCCTTCCGGAGTGTCACCGCCGGCCTCGTTCAGCTCACGCGCGGCATCGATAGCGATGTCGGTGCTGATGCGCGCGCTGACCAGATTGGTGAGCACCAGCAGTTGCCACAGCGGCGCCGGCTCGTCGGTCAGGCGCAGCCCTGCCCGCTTGGCCAACGTGGTGCCCGTCTCGGCCAACACCACCTGGGCGATGCGCTCGTAGGTCATTTGCTGTGTGGCCATCTGTCCCTTTCTCCCAACTGTCCCCGTTCGCCCACCGGGACGTGGCCTCTCGCCAGCCACGGTGCAGGCGCTGTACCAGGGGCGACTTAGGAGGCCCGGTTCGGTTTGCTCATGCGCCGGCGCGCTTCACTGACGGCTGTGGCGAGGTCGTCGCGGGACATGCGCGAGCGCCCCGGCACGTCGAGGTCGGCTGCTAGTCGTAGCAGTTCGCGCTTGGTCATGCTGGAGTCCGGACGGGCCGACTCGACTCCGCGGCGCTGCTGCTGGCCTTGGCCGCTGCGCTCACCGGTGGGCTGCTGGCCCTCCTGGGGGGTGTGCTCGCGCAGGCTCGATTGCAGGGCGTCCATGAGGTCGACGACATTGGTCTCCTCCGGAGGGCGGGGAGCCGCGCCCACCTCGGTGCCGGCGAGCTTGCTGCGTACCAGCCGTTGCACCGCTTCGCGGTAGCGGTCGGGAAAGTCTTCGGGCCGCCATGAGGTGGTCATCGTCTCGATAAGGCGCACCGCCGTGTCGATGTCGCGCTTGCTGAAGTCACCGGCGTCGGGAATCGTGTCGAGAACCGTCTCGGGCTCTCGGACCTCGTCGGCGAAGAACAGGGTGTCCAGTGTCAAGACGTCGCGCATGGGACGCACCGCCGCGAACTGCTGTTTACCGTAGAGCACGAACGAGCCGAGGCCGATTTTGCCCGAGCGGCTCAGCGCGGTGCACAGCAGCGCGTAGGGCTTTGTCGTGTGCACCCCCGGGACCAGGTAATAGGTTTTCTGGTGGAACACGACCGGCAGCTCGCTCTCGGCAACGAAGCCCGACAGTTCCAGCGTGTGGGAACGCCCGGGCGCTACGGCCTCAAGTTCCTCATCGTCGAACGTGACGACCTCGCCGTCAGGGGCCTCCACCCCTTTGACGATGTCGTCATAGGCCACTTCCTCGCCGGTGCGCTCGTTGATCCGCCGGTAACGGATTCGGTCGGTGGTTCCCCGCTGAAACTGGTGGAAGGTCGGGATGGTGTTGACAGTGGCCGGAACGAGACCGATCGAGACGTTGACTCGACCGAACGACAGCGATCCCGTCCACACCGGGCGCGTCATGGGCTCCCCCTGGATATCGTGCCGGTTCGCCGATGTACCACCCTCGGGGGATTCGGAGCGCGGCACCCGGCGCTATAGGTCTTGTGAGCGGTGCTACCCGTTCTGACCACGAAGAATGTGCTGTTTGGGAAGGTTGATCGCGGGAGGGGCGCCGGCGGCGTGAAACCCCTGCGGGCCGCGTTCAGCCCCAAAACTCAGGGTAGTGGTTTCGTATGATCCGCTTCCGTGACCGTGCGCAGGCGGGGGCGCGGCTAGCTGAACGCCTGCGACAGCTCGATCTCGCCGCCCCGGTGGTGCTGGCCCTGCCGCGCGGAGGCGTGGGAGTGGCCGCTCCCGTGGCCGAAGCGCTGGCGGCTCCGTTGCACGTGGTGGTGGCCCGCAAGGTGCGCGCACCGAACAACCCGGAGTTCGCGGTGGGAGCCGTCACCGCTACGGGACCGGTCCTGTTGCACTCCAGCGCGCTGAAACGCCTGGGGCTGTCGCACGAGGACATGGCTAAGGAAATCGAGGAACAGCGGCGGGAGGCAGAACGGCGCGTGCGCGCTTACCAGAGCGAGTCCGCAGAGCCCACGGTGGCCGGCCGCGATGTCCTTGTCATCGACGACGGGTTGGCCACCGGGGCGACCGCGGCGGCGGCCCTGTCCTACCTGCGTGGCCTGGAGCCGGCGTCGCTACGGCTGGCCGTGCCGGTGGGGTCGGCCGAGGCGTGCCGGCGCCTAGACGAGGCGTGCGATGAAGTGATCTGCCTGCACGCGCCCTACGACTTCGGAGCGGTGAGCCTGTGGTACGCGCACTTCCCGCAGTACACCGACCAGGATGTCGTCGAGCTGCTGCGTGAGGCGCGACAGCGACAGGTGAGCGGCTGAGCACCAGGGCCTTGCCCTCGCAACGTATTGCGGTTCCCGGCGGCACGGAGGGCCGCCGGGAACGGGGTGCCGCGCTTCGCACCACGGAGCGCGGCCCCAGACGTTAGGGCCGGTTTTTTGACAAGGGCGGCGAGAGCGGACGGCGGACGCAAACGGGCGAGCGTCCGCCGGCGCCTTCGCAGGTCGGCGAGATCGCGCAGCGATCCCGCACCCCAGCCGTCCGAACCACAGAACCTAGGCCACCCCGAACAGGTGCTCAGTGGCGAGCTGGTCGAGCCGCTCGAAGGCCATACCGCGCTGGGCCGCAGTTGCGACGTCGAGGTCTTCGGCCAGGAGCTGCTCCAGGCTCTCGCCCTCCCCCAGGGTGGGGGTGTGCAACTCGTTGACGCGGGAGGCTTCCAGCGCCTCAACGACGCGGGGATCGGCGCGGAAGGCGGCGGACTTCTCCCGCAGGATGAGGTAGTTGCGCATGCAGCCGGCCGCCGACTCCCACACGCCGGTGTAGTCCTCGGTGCGCGGGGGCTTGAAGTCGAAGTGGCGCGGACCGGTGTAGCCGCCGTTCTCCAACAGGTCGACGAGGAAGAACGCGCTCTTGACGTCGCCGGCGCCAAAACGGAAGTCCTGGTCGTAGCGGGGGCCGTTCTGACCGTTGAGGTCGATGTGGAACAGCTTGTTCGACCACAGCGCCTGGGCGATGCCGTGCGGGAAGTTGAGCCCGGCCATCTGCTCGTGGCCGACCTCGGGGTTGAGCCCGACCATCTCCGGGTGCTCAAGCCGGTCGATGAAGGCCAGGACGTGACCGATGGTGGGCAGCAGGATGTCACCGCGCGGCTCGTTGGGCTTGGGCTCGATCGCGAAACGCAGGTCGTAGCCTTGCTGGCGTACGTAGTCGCACAGGATGTCGAAGCTTTCCTTGTAACGGTCCAGTGCGGCCCGCACGTCCTTGCTGGCGCCCGACTCGGCGCCCTCACGCCCGCCCCAGCAGACGTAGGTGGTGGCTCCCAACTCGACGGCCAGATCGATGTTGCGGATGACCTTGCGCAGCGCGTAGCGGCGGATGTCGCGGTCGTTGGCGGTCAGCGCGCCGTCTTTGAACACGGGGTGACCGAACAGGTTGGTGGTGGCCATCGGGACGGCCAGGCCGGTGGCCTCGAGCGCCGCCCGGAAGCGCTTGACGATGCCTTCGCGGGTGGTGCGGTCGGAGCCGAAGGGGACGAGGTCGTCATCGTGGAACGTGACGCCGTAGGCCCCCAGTTCGGCGAGGCGTTCCACTGCCTCGACCGGGTCCAGCGGGGCGCGCACCGCGTCGCCGAAGGGGTCGCGGCCGAGCCAGCCGACCGTCCACAGCCCGAAGGTGAAACGGTCCGCCGGGGTGGGAGTGAAGTCTGGCACGGTGAGTCGCCTCCTCGCGGATTCTTGGTCGTGGCGGCGGAGCGGTGAACGGCGCCGGAGATCCCCCAACCGGCGCCGCCCCACCGGCCCCGTCCCATTTAACTGCTGACCGGGGGATGGCTGTCAAGCGTATTCGTATGTTCATTGAACGAACCAAAGCGCATCCGAGCCTGCGGGACCCCCTGGGCAGCCGCAGCATTGACCGGCGGCGAGCCACTTGTTAATTTGTTTTTCCGCTGAACTATCGGGGTAGCGACCGCAGCAGGCAACGCGAGCGGAGGCGAGATGGCACGTGTCCTCGTAGCGGGGGTCGACAGTTCGACCCAGTCGACGAAGGTGGTCCTCGTCGACCCGGAGTCGGGTGAACTCGTAGCGCTGGGCCGTGCCTCCCACACCGTCAGCGGTCACGACGGTGCCCGCGAAAGCGACCCGGAACAGTGGTGGAGCGCCTTGAGTACCGCGTTCCACCAAGCACTAGACCAGGCACGCGAGCGCACCGGGGCCGAGTGCGCGGTCTCGGCGGTATCGGTGGCCGGCCAGCAGCACGGCCTCGTCACCCTCGACGCCGACGGCCGGCCGGTACGGCCGGCGATCCTGTGGAACGACGTGCGCTCAGCCGAAGACGCCGAAAAGCTGACCGACGACCTCGGCGGCGCGCAGGCATGGACGGAACGCACCGGCACCGTCCCGGTCGCCAGCATCACCGCCACCAAATGGGCCTGGCTGCGCCGCAACGAACCCGCCTCGGCCAGCGCCACCGCGGCCGTGCGGTTGCCCCACGACTTCCTGACCGAACGGCTGTGCGGCAACGGGGTCACCGACCGGGGAGACGCCTCCGGCTCGGGGTGGTACTCCACCGCCCAGGAGAGCTACGACCCGACCATTCTCGAACTGCCTCGGCTGCAACTCGACCCGGCGCTGCTGCCCCGCGTGGCCCCTCACGACGTCGCGGCCGGCGAAATCACACGAGAGGCCGCCCAGCATCTGGGGATCGCCCACGGTGCGCTCGTGGGCGCCGGTACCGGCGACAACATGGCGGCAGCGCTAGGACTGGGGCTGGAGAGCGTGCCCCCGGCACACGAGACAGCGGCCACAGGCGGCGGCTCCGCCCACGCCGCTGTGTTCAGCCTGGGCACCTCCGGCACCGTGTTCACCTCCACCGCGCAGCGGGCCCAGGACCCCACGGGTATGGTCGCCGGGTTCGCCGATGCCTCCGGGGGCTGGCTCCCGCTAGGGTGCACGCTCAACTGCACCCAGGCCGTCGACACCGTCGCCTCCTGGTTGGGCCGGGACCGGGAAGCCGTCGAAGAAGGCGGCGAGGTCGTCATGCTGCCCTTCTTCGACGGGGAGCGCACGCCCAACCTGCCCCTTGCCTCGGGGCTGGTCAGCGGGTTGCGCCACGCAACCACACCTGGCCAGATCCTGCGCGCCGCCTACGAGGGAGCAGTCCACTCCCTGCTGGCCGCCCTGGAACGTATCGGCCCTGTCACTGGAACCGAAATCGCTGCTGACCTGCCCCTGCTGGTCACCGGAGGCGGCGCGCAAGGACGGGCGTGGGTGGAGACGATCCGGCGGCTGTCGGGCCGACCGGTCGTGCTGCCCAGGGCCGGCGAACTGGTGGCCGTGGGCGCCGCCGCGCAGGCGGCCTCACTACTGTCGAAGGAGTCCGCGCCGGCGGTGGCGCGCCGCTGGGGGGCGGCCGACGGCCCGACCCTGGACCCGGTGACGCGCGACGAGGCGACACTGCGACGCCTCGACCTCGCCCTGGAACGCGCCAACCCGATGCTGGCACCGCGCTCGTAAACATCGGGCTCCGGGTGGGCACCTCCCCCTCACGTGCCCACCCGGACGTCACCTCCGCCATGATGGGCGGTGCCCCACCCGGAAAATTAGGGTGGGGCACCGCCCGGCCGGCCGCATCCCCCACCGGCACGTCGTGTCCGTCGCCACGTCACCGAGCACAGTTGGGAGGCTGGCGTTGTCCTCCCCCGCCATGCCGGCGGGGAGCCCGCGCCAACACAACAGATGACCGTCGCCGCCGGCACGCCCGCAGGGCAGGCGTCCCTGCGCCGGCACAATATGGCGTTGGTGCTACGCCGCATCGCCGAGGCAGGGCCGATCTCCCGGGCGGGCGTTGCCTCCCAGGTCGGCTTGACCAAAGCCACCGTTTCCAGTCTGGTCGAGGATCTCCTCGAAGCCGGCCTCCTCGCCGAACAGGCCCCCCGCGCCCAGCAGCGGGCCGGCCGCCCGGGCACCGATCTCGTGCTCAACAGCCGCGGCCCCGCCGCTGTGGGGGTAGAGGTCAACGTCGACTACATGGCGGCCTGCGTCGTCGACCTCGCCGGCACGGTCCGGGTCAACCGGCTTGAGCGTGCCGACGGGCGCGCCATCTCCGCCGAGGAGACCTTGCTGCGCGCCGGACGCCTCGCCGGCGCGTGCGCCACCGCCGCCCGGCGACGCGGACTGCGCCCGGCGGCGCTCACGTTGGCCGTTCCCGGAATCGTGGCCGAGGGGCGGGTCGTCAACGCTCCGAACCTGCGATGGTCCGACCAGCCCGTGGCCGAGGCCCTAAGCGCGGGCCTCGGGCGCCGCCCGCTGCCGATTTCGGTCGACAACGAGGCCAACCTGGCGGCGCTGGCCGAACTGTGGCACGGCCATGGCCGGGAGCTGTCGGGGTTCCTCTACGTGTCGGGAGAGATCGGGATCGGCGCCGGGCTGATCGTCGACGGTGAACTGTTCCGCGGCGCCACGGGGTTCGCCGGGGAACTGGGCCACATGTGCGCCGACGCCGCGGGCCCGCGGTGCGCCTGCGGGGCGCGCGGCTGCCTGGAGTGTTGGGCGGGCCAGGAAGCGCTACTGGCGGCGGCCGGCCTCGACACGGCCCGCGGCACCCGGTTGGGAGCCGAAGAGTCCCCCATCACTGAGCTGGCCCGCCGCGCCGAGGCCGCCGACCGTGCCGCGCTCGCGGCGCTGGAACGCGCCGGTCGGGCGCTGGGGACGGTACTGGCCTCAGCGGTGAACCTGCTCGATCCCGGCGCGATCGTCCTCGGCGGTAGCTACGCCGACCTGGCGCCATGGATCGCCCCGCCCGCCCAAGAGGAACTGGCCGGCCGGGTGACCGCGGGACGCTGGCGCCCCGAAGCGCTGCGGACCAGCGAACTAGGCGCGGGAGCGGCCGTGCACGGCGCCGCCTCAGCGGGGGTGCGCGCCCTGCTCAGCGATCCCCTTGCCGCTATGTGAACGACCGGGGGGCCGGGGCCGCCCGCGTCCGCCACGCCACCACGCCCAAGGCCAGCCCCCACAGCGCGAACCCGGGCGAGTACAGCAGCAAGTCCCACCACGCGAATCGGGCGACCTCGGCGGCGCTGAAGCCAGCCATGGCGGTAACCTCCCCCCACAGCAGGCTCGCGCTGTCGATCACTCCGACCACGCCGCGGGCGAGGAGGAAGGCGACGCCGATCCAGGCGGGGACCAGCACCATCCGCCGCGGCACGACGGTGCCGCCGCGTCGCAGCAGCAACGCGGGGATGGCGATGGCGATCAGGGCGAGCACGACCGTGCCCCACAGGCTCAGTATCAGGAACCACGGGTTTTCCATGATTGCGGACGTGGCCGCGACGCTGACCGTGTTGCGCAAGGCCATGCCGCCCAGCGCCCAATACCCTTTCAGCAGGGCATAGGCGAGCGCCAGCACCATCGCAACGCCCGCGGCAACCTGCGTCGAACGGCTGGGCCGCGAACCGGCGCCCGGCGGCTCGTGGGGGGCGGAGTCGGGGATGGACATGGTGACCTCGCATATCTCGGCTGGCCTGTACCCGGCCCGCCTACCACCGACCACAAGCACAGACACGTGGTGCGCCGACGGTACGGGCAAAAGACGGCTCCTCGCACGCAGAGACGGTGTTTCCCGCTCCCCGACCCGCGGCCGGCTCTCCCTCTCGACCCCCTGCTGGGGGTGCGACAGTCGGGGGTGCGGTGGCGGGGCGCGGCGAGCTCTCAGCTCTTCGCTCAAGGGGAGCTAGGCTCCAAAAACCCACCCCTGGCACCACGCGCCCCATGAAACGGTCACTCGGGGCTCCCCCTGCTCCTTCCCCGGTCACACGCCGCTGGGGTGAGGGTGGTGTTCGCCGGGGGTCGCCGCTCCCGGCGCCACGGGGGTCAGCGCGTGCGTGCGACCGGAGTAGATGAAGGCGTCGTAACAGTCGCCGAGCACAGTCGGCACGTAGTTGCCCCAGTGCTCCAACTCCGGGCGGTACACGAGCCCGATGGCGCGGTGGCCGAACTCGGCGCGTAGCCACTCGGAACGGTGCTCGGGCGCCCGCGGGAACACGAACAGCGATCCTCCTCCGGAGAGCGCCTCGTGTAGTCGGCTTTCCACACTCTCGGTGAGGGGCGGCGGAACCGGCACCTGTCGTGCCGGCGCGCCCCATGCGTCGGCGGCGAGCACACTACCGGCGTAGGAGCCAAACCCTACGGCCACGACCTCGTCAGCTCCGTAACGGGCGCGGATGAGTTGGCTGAGGGTGACCATGCCCGCCCGTCCCATGGCGGTGGCCCTAGCGTCGCCGACATGGGTGTTGTGCGCCCACACCACGGCCTTGGCCAGCGGTCCATGGTGGCGCAGCAGCCGGTCGAGGGTGGTGAGCATGTGGTGCTCTCGCGCGTTCCAGGCGTCGGCGCCACCCTTGAGGAGGGTGCGGTAGTAGCGTTCGGCGTTGGCCGCGAGTTCGACGTTGTAGTCTGCGGCGAACCGCGCGAAACCGCGGTCGAACGCGCTGGTGCCGGCTTCGGTATCAGCGGCGTGCCGCCGCAGTTCGGCGAGTAAGCGCACGACCGTGAGCTCTTGAGAGGCGGGCACGAGCCCGCTCGGCCAGGCATAGTCCTGTGGATCTTCGGCGTAGGACACGAAACAGCGGTAGGCGGCCAGGGCCGCGTTCACATGATCGGGCTGGTACAGGTGGAGATATTCCAGCACCGCGTGCAAGGAGCGCCACAAATTGTAGCCGTCCAGCCCGAACAGGCCGGCCCGCGCGCTGGGGGCGAGCTCGGCGTTGTACAGGCGTAGCCAGCGCAGGAACCCCGCCATCTCCTCATTGGCCCATATCCACTCCGGCCACCGGCTGAATTCGGCCAGGGCCTCCCGGGGGTCGGGGGAGGCACCGGGGCCGTGGAGCGCACAGCGGTGCATGGCGAGCGCGTCGGGCCAGTCGCCCACGACTGCGACGAGGGAAAACCCCTTCTCCTCGACTAGCCGGCGGGTGATCTCCGTGCGCTGGCGGTAGTACTCCGAGGTGCCGTGGGAGGACTCCCCCAGCAGAACCACGCGAGCCGCACCGACCCGCTCCACCAGTTGGTCAAGGTTCGATGTCGTCCGTAGCGGCACCGCGTCCTCACGGATACGGGTTGTCGTTGGGTCACGCATGGTTTTCTCCCTCGCCGGCGCCGGGCTCCCAGCGACTGTGGGCCGCAGCCACCGGCCCGGGAAGCGGAAGGGGCTGGCACGGCTGCGGCCCAGGCCACCTCACATGGGAGTCACCCGCCGGGCTACCCCGCCCACACGGTTCCATTCCCGCAGCCCACCACTGTCACCCCCGGTTACGTCCCTCCATCCCACCGTGCGGGAGATGCCTCCCCTTGAACGGCAGCGTGCTGCCCGGGGCGGCACACGCTGCGAAGACATGGCCGTTTCAGATCGGTGTCCAAAAACGCGCCAGCCCGCTTATAGGCGGTGTCCAGCTTCCCGTCCAACCGGTGGCCGCACCTTCGCACCAGGTGGCCGCACACATGCGGCCTTGGCGACGAACGGAAAAGGTGGCACAAGTGGAAACGTGGGTTGATGTTCCGATCGGATTGGACGCCGAGCGCTGGGTGACGCGGCGCGGATGCCGCGTGGTGTTGGTGATGGTGCACACGCTGGCCTGCGGGCAGCGCCTGCTCGATGTCGTGGCCCTCCTGCGGTCGGACATGCGCGTCCAGGTGGTGTTCACGCCGGCTCCTTCGGCGTTCAGCGCTGGAGTCGAGGAGTTTTTGGCGCAGTTGGGAGGCGTGGTGCTGCCGTGGGAGCAGGCGGTGCGCATGCGGTTCGACCTGGCGCTGGCAGCCAACACCGGCGGCATCGAAAACGTACACGCGCCGGTGGTGTTGTTGCCGCACGGGGCGGGCTTCAACAAGTTCATCGCGACGGCGGCCACCGGCAGCGCTGCGGCCCCGCGCGAGACATTCGGGCTGGGTCGCCAGTGGCTCGTGCGCGACGGGCGCGTGCTGCCCTCGGTCCTGGTCTTGGCGCACGAAAACGAACGCCGCCGGTTGGCCCAAGCGTGTCCGGAAGCCGTGCCGGCGGCGGTGGTGGCCGGGGACCCCTGCTTCGACCGGCTGCGACTGAGCTTGGATTCGCGGGAGGAGTACCGGCACGCCCTAGGGGTGGGACGTGACGAGCGGCTGGTCGTCGCTGCCTCAACCTGGGGAGCGTCCTCGCTGCTGGGCGCACGCGCCGACGTGATGGCACGACTGGTGCGGGAAGCGGCCACGACAACGACACGGGCGGCGCTGCTGGTCCACCCCAACGTGTGGATGGGCCACGGCACCTGGCAGGTCAAAGCGTGGCTGGCCGACTGGGCCGCGGCCGGCCTGCTGGTGGTGCCGGTGGAGGAGGAGTGGCGGGCGGTGCTGGCCGCCGCTGACGCAGTGGTCGGTGACCACGGCTCAGCAACGCTGTACGCGGCGCTGACGGGACAGCCGGTGATGCTCGCCTCCGGCGGCGGGGCAGACGTGGACCCGCACTCTCCCATGGGGGAGCTCCTGCGTTCGAGTCCGCAGCTCCCCGACTCGGGCCAGGTGTTGAGTCTCGTCGAACGGGTGAGCGCCGGGTGGAACGCGCAACGGCTGGCCGGCGTGGCCAGCCGGATCACCTCAGCGCCGGGCGAATTCGCCACACGCATGCGCGCCGCACTGTACCGGGTGCTGGAGATGCCCGAACCTGCCACGCCGGCGCGCACCGACCGAGTGGAGCCGCCACGCGTGGCGGTGCCGCGACCGACACGGACGGAAGCGTGAGCGCCATGGCCGCCGCCGCTGAGGAGCATGGCCGCGCCAGCCGGATCGTGGTCGCGGGCGTGGCCAGCCTAGGGATTGCGGTGGGCGTGGACGGTTTCCCGCTCACCGACGGCCCGACCCGGTTTCCGGAATGGATGCGCACCGGGGTGACCGGTGTGGGGGCCAACGTAGCGGGAGCGCTGCGCCGGTTGGGCGACGAGGTCGAGTTTTGCACCGTCATCGGCGCCGATCCCCCCGGAGACTTCATCCGCGCCGAACTGCGCACGCGGGGCCTGCTGGGAGCGGGCGCGATCGTGGGGCCGGCGTCGTCGCTGGCGGTGTCGTTTGCGGCTCCTGACGGTAGCCGGGCGGGACACTCACTGTTGACCCCGGTCAACGAGGTGGACTACCCGGCTGAGGTGTTCGCCAAGTTGGCGGACGGCGCGGATCTGGCGGTGATGACCACCGCCGGGTTCACCGAGCCGCTACTGGCACAGGCACGGCGGTTGGGCGTGCGGGTCGCTGTTGATGTGCATCTCATCGCTGACGTGTACGAGGAGCGACGCCGCCCCTGGCTGAACGCCGCCGATATCCTGTTCTGCTCGCACGAGCGGCTACCGTGCGCACCGCGGGAGTGGATCACTCAGGTGTTCGCCACCTACCCCGGCTGCGGGATCGCGGCGGTGGGGTGCGGCCCCGAGGGGTGTGTCCTGGGGCTTCGTGACGGGACGCTGGTGCGGGCGCGCGCGGCGCCGCCGCGGGGCGTACGCAACCCGGTGGGGGCGGGCGACACGCTGTTCGCCTCGTTCGTGCACAGTTGGTTGGGTTCGGGGCGGCCGGTGGAGGCGCTGCGGCAGGCGGTCGTCCACGCCGGCTACACCATTGGGGACTGTTTTCCCGCGGAGGGCCATCTCAGTGACCGCGAACTGCGGGAGTTGGCGAGCCGTCACCCGGTGGAGGTGTGGTTGGGGCGCTGGCGGTGAGCCCAGAAGCCGGCGGGTGGGGGAGAGTCACTCCCCCACCCGCCGTTATCCCGCTTCATGGGGGGTGCGTTCGAGTTGGGCCAGAGAGTGTTCGACTCGTCGGATGGCTGCCCGCTCGCCGGTTTCAGCCAGTAGTTTCAGCGCAGCCGCGTACTCCTGGCGGGCCTGGCGGGGTGCCCCGCCGGCGCGAGCGAGGTCGCCACGGGCCTCGTGAGCTTCGGCCTGACCGGCCGGCGAGCCCAGCCGCCGCATCGTCGCCAACGCGGCCTCCAGCAGTCGATCCGCTTCGTGGGGGGTGCTGTGGGCGAGGGCGCGGCCGTAGGCGATGCGCACCCGTGCCTCGTTGTAGGGGTCATCTCGTTGTTGCAGCAGATCCAGTGCCCGCTCCAGAGGCGGGAGCGCGCTGGTGGGGCGGCCGGCGCGCTCGTGGGCGCGGCCCAGCCCCAGCAGGGTGATGGCGGTGTTGTGGGGCTGGTCCAGCGTCTCGTCCAGCCGCAGAGCCTCGTCGAGGTGGTCGATCGCCTCCTCGGGGTGGCCGCCGGCCAGCGCGAGGAGGCCACGGCGTTGCAGGGTTTGGGCGAGACGCTCGGGCGCGCCGCTCTCCTCCCAGATCTGCTGCGCCTGGCGCAGCACGTCCTCGGCCTGCTGGTACTGACCGATGTGGCCCAGCACCAGCGCCATGCGGTTGAGCATCCGCCCTTCGAAGCGGCGTTCGCCCCGGCGGCGGGCGAGCTCAAGAGCGGTGCGGGTGATGTCGAGCCAGGAGGTGGCGTCGCGACGATGCAGGTAGAGCGACCACAGTCCGTCGGCGATGCCCATGGCGTGCTCGGGCCAGCCGTTCTCAGCGGCGTAGCTCGCCAGGAGCCGTAGGTTGGTGTGTTCGACGGTGAGCCAGGTGAGGGCCTCATCCGGTCCGGGGAAGTCGGGGGTGGCGGCCTCGGAGCGTGACGGGGGGCCGCTTGTGGCGTAGGAGCGGAGGCGGCGGTCGGCGGCCAGAGCACTGTCTCGGTACAGGTCCAGCAGCCGGCCCAGCGCGTCGTGGCGGGCTTCGGGGGTTTCGGCGTCGGTGGCCTTCTCTCCGGCGTGCAGCCGCAGCAGGTCGTGGAGTTCGTAGCGTCCCGGTTGCCCCTCATGCAGGAGGCTGGCGACGACGAGCGCGCGCAGGGCCTGCTCGCACTCGTGGGGGGCGCGGTCGAGCAGGGCACACGCGACGTCGGTGGTGATATCGGCGGCCGGGTACCAACCGAGGCGGCGGTAAAGCTGGGCCGGAACCTCGGCGAGAGCGTCGTAGGAGAGGTCGAAGACCGCACGCACGGAGCTTTCCTCGTTTTCCTCCTGCTCACTGGAGGCGCCCAGGAGGCGCTGGCGTTGGGAGAGCTCTTCGACGGTGTGGGCCAGGTGGACCGAGACGTGGGTGGCGAGCTGGACGGCCACGGCTCCCACGGCGATAGGCAAACCGCCGCACAGTCGTGCCAGGCTCCACGCGGAGCGCCGGTCGTCGGCGACGCGCTGCTCGCCGACGATGCGCGACAGCAGGGTCACAGCCGTGGACTCGTCCAGTGGTGGGACGTTGATGAAGTGGGCGCCGTCCAGGGCCAGCCCGCCGATGTGGACCCGGGTGGTGACCACGACGGTGTGAGCGCCCTGCCCCGGCAGCAGGGAACGGACCTGGGCAGCGGTGTTGGCGTTGTCAACCAGGATCGCCAGCCGACGCTCGTTGGTGAGGGAGCGAAACCACGCTGCCCGGCCGGCCAGGTCGGGCGGGATCGAGGGGGGCGGGACCCCCAATGCGTGAAGGAAGGACTGCACGATGTCGGCCGGGTCGGCCGGGTCGAGTCGAGAGAAGCCGCGTAGATCGCAGTAGAGCTGACCGTCGGGGAAGCGGTCGAGGTGCTCGTGGAGGAAGCGCGTGGCCAAAGCCGACTTGCCGACGCCTCCCAGACCGGTGAGTACGAGTAGGGCACTGCGCTGCTGTTGGTGGGCGGCGGTGACGATCTCGGCCATATGGGCAAGTTCGCGATGCCGATCGACGAAGTGCGGCGGCGCCGGCGGGAGCTGGCGCAGCGGTACCACGGCGAGGGAGGGCTGGGACGCCGCGGGCGGGTGGATGTGCACCCCACCATGCACCGTGCCCGCCTGGACCGCGGTGCCCTGGTTGTCGCCGTCGATCGTGTTGTGGAACGACTGTTCTGGCCGCTCACCCGGTGTCGGTGCGTGGCTTGCTTTGACCTCGTTACGGCCACAACGGCCCATACGTAATGCCCTCACCCTAAGATCCACAATCAGTGCATTACGGTCATACCCGATAGTTGGGCCGTTACCTACATGTCTTTTGCACGAGCCCTCGAAGACTTCTGAACAGCTAGCTCGATGTCGAACTTTCCCTTTTTCACGCCGAGTGACACCGGTTCGTTTTGCTGTTCCCCGCGGCAGCGAGCAATCCGGTGAGCAGCACATTCAGGGCCGACAAAACGAGCCGCGCCCTTACGCCGGAGCGGAGGGGCGCGGCAGCGTAGATCGGGAGCTAGCCACTCAGCTCCCCAGTAACCGGGCCGTAGACCAATTCACTAGCCACCCGAAAATGACAAAAGGAATTAACATAAAGTAGAATGAACTTTCGTGTCCAAACGCGCTGCCGCGCGTCCTGGATACGTTCAGCGAGGGCGTGGCTGCCGACTGCCGAGGAAGGGACCACGCCCTCGCGCCGATGAGATCAACTCATCTCCAAGATCGTTTATAGCACAAAGGCACTACTGGATCTGCATATACGCATAGTGGAGGATGAGTCCTAAAAGTCCGTTTCGGCGAAACTCTCCATGAGGAAGCCAACCGAGGCCGCTTCGGGCACCCCCAGCCGGGCGAATATCTGGTGCGCCCGCTCGAAGCAGTCACGAGCTATCGTGGCCTGGTCACGACTTAGCGCGACGCGCCCCAGCCTCTCCAACGCCAGTGCCTCTTCGTAGTCGATCCCGGCGTCGTGGGCGATGCGGTGGGCCTCGTGGTAGTAGGCCACGGCATCCTCGGACCGTCGCAGCGCCAACTGTAGGTCGCCGAAGGCGAGGAAAAGTTCGACCCGCGTACTCGGGCTGCCGAACGTGGCCGACAGTCGTCGGCTCTCCTCTAGGTAGGGCAGGGCCTGCTCGGGCTCGCCCAACATCAGGTAAGCCCGACCGACATTGCAGCGGGTGACCACTTCCGACCATCGGTCGTGGGTCTGCTGCTGCAAGGCCAGGGCTTCTTGGTAGTGGCGCAGGGCCCGCTCGGGGTCGCCCTTATAGGCGGCGATCTCACCGATGTTGTTCAGGATCAGCCCTTGCTGGCCGAGATCGCCCAAGGCGCGAAACAGGGGAAGAGCTTCCTCGCACAGCGCCTGGGCCTCCCGGTGGTAGCCAAAGGTCTTGTGAGCGCCCGCCAGGTTGGTGTTGATCTTGGCTTGGCGGTAGGTCTCACCCAGCGAGCCGTAGATCCGGGCAGACTCGGTGAAATGCTCCACGGCGGCGTGATAGTGGCACTGTGCCTGGTGACAGTTGGCCAGACGTCCTAGAGACTCGGCGACTCCGGCTTGGTGAGCGAAACGCCGGTAAACGGCCAGAGCGTCGTTGTGGCAGCGCTGTGCCGCCTCATACCGGCCCACCACGTAGTGGATGAGTCCGAGATGGTCGACCACTTGCGCCTCGCGCAACTGGTCGCCCCGCTCGCGGCAGCGTTGGACGGCGGCTCGGGCGGTCTCCAGTGCGGCGTTGACCTCCCCCATGCGCAGCTCGACGCGGCTGAGCTCATACATCGAGTGGGTCACGTGGGTTTCCTCGCCCAAATCACGCCAGATACGCAGGGCGCGGCGGTGCATGCCGGCCGCCGCTTCCCAGGGACCGTGCTCCTCGGCGTAGTCAGCGATGACATGACTGAAACTCGCCGCCTGGCGCGTAAACCCGTACCGGTCGGCGTAGTGGAAGATCGCTAGCAGGCTCGTCTCTTCGGTGCGAAGCCATTCGACGGCCTCCTTGCGCCCCGGAAACACCGGGAGCTCTATTCCTGGGCTCGTTTCCGGGGTGGAGCGCAGGCGGTGGGGAGAAAGCGTACGATCAGCGGCGTCACAGGCCGCGAGATAGAAGTTCAACAGGCGGTGCAGGACGCTGCGACGTTGGGGCTCGGCCAACTCGTGCTCGGCGTGACGCTGGGCGAACGCCGCGACGAGGGCGTGCATCCGGTAGCGGTGCGGCGCGTACTCCTCGATGAGGTGATAGTCGAGGAGTTCCTCCAGGATTGGCTGGGCCTCTCCCGTGGCGCGGCCCATCAGCGCTGCCGCGGCATAGCGGTCGAACGCCGCTGCCGGATGCAGCCCCAGCCGGGCGAATGCGGCGCTGGCCGACGAGCTGACGCCG
This sequence comes from Salinactinospora qingdaonensis, assembly GCF_039539445.1. Classification (NCBI taxonomy): domain Bacteria; kingdom Bacillati; phylum Actinomycetota; class Actinomycetes; order Streptosporangiales; family Nocardiopsidaceae; genus Salinactinospora; species Salinactinospora qingdaonensis. The sequence continues at coordinate 40,154 of NZ_BAABDD010000005.1, read as the reverse complement.
CGCACCGACAGTCGCAGCACCGCCTCCAGGCTGCGGTCTCCGGCACGGAACTCGCTCACCCGTTGCAGGACCGATTCCAGCCACCCCAACAGCTCTGTGGCGGTCCAGGTGGGATGGTGACGCAGTTGTAGGGCACCGATGCGCATGGCCAAGGGCAGATATTCGCACATGCGCACGATCGCCTCCAGCTCGCCGTCCGGGTCGTCAACACTGGCGCCGGAGATGGTGGCGAACAACTCCATCGCGTGCTGAGAGGAGGGCACGGTCAGTTCGACGTGGTGCGCGCCGTCAATCTCGGGAAGCCGGCGGCGGCTGGTGATAAGCACGGCGCACTCGGAGCCGCCAGGGATGAGCGAATGCACCTGCCGATGATCGACGGCGTCATCCAGCACGATCAGGGCGCGCAGCTCGGCGGTCTGGTCACGCCACAGTGCAGCGCGCTGCTCCACCGACGACGGGATCTGTCTGGGGGGCAGGTCAAGCATGCGTAGTAGCTCGTAGAGAGCTTCCATCTCCCCCAGCGGTTCCAGCCGTTCGTTGTGGCTGCGCAGGTCAAGAGAGAGACGGACATCGGGGAACTCGCTTTTGATCAAATGGGCGGCGTGCAGCGCCAGACTGGTCTTTCCCACCCCGGCCATACCGCTGATGACGCACACTCCGGTGGCCTGGGACGCCACGCCTTGGGTGGGGTGGATTGCGGTGAGTACATCGGCCAGCTCCTGCTGGCGGTCAGTGAAGTCGGCGATGTCACGGCCGAGATTGTCATGGCGGCGCCGTAAGACACGCTGCTCGTCGGGCGACGGTGCGGGGGTGGTCAGCGCGCTGGGACCGCCCAGAAGTTCCTGGTAGATCCGCTGGGTCTCTGGGCCGGGGTCGATTCCGGCCTCCTCAGCGAGCAGGCGTTGCAGCTCCAGGTAGGTGGTAACAGCTTCGGTCGGGCGCCCCGCTTGGCGCAGTGCCAGCATCAGTGCCAGGGTCAGCCGCTCATTGAAGGGATAGTGCGAGACGAACTCGGTGAGCCTGGCGACGATCTCGTCGGCCCGACCGGCCCGTAGCGCGGTTTCGGCCCACTGGCCTATAGCCGACTGGTAGGCCTGTTCCATGGTGGGGCGCATGTCGCGAGCCCACCGGCCCGCCACGTCGGCCAGTGGCTCGCCACGCCACAGCTTCAACGCGCCGTCGAGCAACGCCATCGCTCTCTCGGGATCGTCGTCCCTGGCGACCGTAGCGGCCTCGTCGCACAACCGCCGGAACCGATGCCAGTCGACGGTGTCCTCCTCAACATGGAGCACGTAGGCACCGGAGCGTTGGACGATCAGATCACGGCTGAGACCGGCTCGTTCCAGACTGCGGCGTAGCCGGTTGGCGTAGGAGTACAGCGTCGCGCGGCTTTTCTCGGAAGGCGCGCCGTCCCACAACCGCTCGGCGAGAACGTCCATGGACACCGGCCGGCCCGCCGACAGCGCCAAAACCGCCAGCAGTGCCAGTTCCTTACCTTTTCCGATATCCGCGGCGCGATGGCCGACACGCAACTCCACAGCGCCAAGGACGTTGATCTCCACCTACGCCTCCTCCGCGCGGCACCATCAGAATTCTTCCGTCCACTTCTGGAAGTAAACAGCCACCGGAACACGGAGTGGCGAAGATCAAAAATCAAAGAACGAGCAACATCACCACCTCTCACCTGCGACTAAAAAAGATCACCACACAGAAGCACACAGCATACGAACAACAGGAGAATGGCCGAATCCGGCCAGCAGACCCAAAATCCGCAACAGCAAAACAAGATCGAATTACGCATGCCGATGCACATGCAAATCACTCGGGAAACTGCACGAGAAAATCGATCATCAACCAACCTCAACAGTCGATCAACACCAAGATTCACCTCCTCAAAACAATAGGAAAACCATTTTCTCCAGTGACACCAACAACCACAGGAACTAGCACTCCGCGACTGTTGCCCCCGGACTTTCGCCCCATCATCGCTTTTCCCGCCTTCCGAGGACTCCATAGCCTGCTCCGACACCTCCTCCGAGGCAGCAAGGTGGCGTCACCGGATTGGCGCGCACCACGTCTGCGGCGGACCACGCCGAGGCCACACGATCACACCGCACAGGAGTCAAAGTCGCCGAGGGGCGGCGCTGGTTGATCCCTGCTCCTGATGTGGCGAGAACGCGGCGGAAGGGCCCCGGGACGACGAAGGGGCACTCCGTTTCCACCGTTGTGCCGGATTTGTTGCTCCCTGCCCCATTGACGCGCTCGGTAACGTCAACGCAACATACTTAGGATGTTGCCACTGGGGGACACAATCACCTGCATATGGGAGCGCTCCCATATGCAGATGGCGGCCCTTCCCCACCGGCATGGGCCGATGGCGCTGCCCCTACGTCCCCTCGCGGCACACGTGAGACCGGCGGGACATCCGCAGGTTTTACTCCATAGCGGGAGAAAGGCCGCACATGTCACATCCCCCACAAAATCCCCCATACCGTGACCGCGGTCGTCGGCGATCCGGCCGACGCCGACCACTGACCGCGATCGCGGCGAGTACCTCGCTGTTGCTGGGCTGCCTAGTTGCGCCTATGGCGACCGGTACCGCGCACGCCGCACCGGAGTTCAACTACGCCGAAGCGCTCCAGAAGTCGATGTTCTTCTACGAAGCCCAGCGTTCGGGTGACCTCCCTGAGGACAACCGCGTGAACTGGCGCGGCGACTCCGCCCTCGACGACGGCTCCGACGTCGGCCTCGACCTCACCGGCGGCTGGTACGACGCCGGCGACCACGTGAAGTTCGGGCTGCCCATGGCGTTCACCACGACCATGCTGGCCTGGGGGGCGCTGGAGAGCCCCGAGGGCTACACCGACTCCGGCCAAATGCCTTACCTCAAGGGCAACCTGCGCTGGGTCAACGACTACTTCATCAAGGCCCACCCCGAGCCCAACGTGCTCTACGCCCAAGTCGGCGACGGCGACGCCGACCACAAGTGGTGGGGGCCGGCCGAGGTGCTGCCGATGGAGCGGCCCAGCTACAAGGTCGACGCCTCGTGCCCCGGCAGCGACGTCGCGGGGGAAACCGCGGCGGCGATGGCTGCCTCCTCGCTGGTCTTCGCCGAGGACGACCCGGCCTACGCCGATACGCTCGTCCAGCACGCCGAAGAGCTGTACAACTTCGCCGACACCTACCGCGGCGTCTACTCCGACTGTGTGCCCGCGGGCAGCTTCTACGACTCCTACTCGGGCTACCAGGACGAGTTGGTCTGGGGCGCCTACTGGCTGTACAAGGCCACCGGTGACCAGTCCTACCTAGACAAGGCCGAGACGGAGTACCAGAACCTCTCCACCGAGCCGCAGACCGACACCCGCAGCTACAAGTGGACGATCGCCTGGGACGACAAGTCCTACGGCGCCTACGCGCTGCTGGCCATGGAGACCGGCAAGCAAGAGTACATCGACGACACCAACCGGTGGCTGGACTACTGGACCGTCGGTGTCAACGGTGAGCAGATCTCCTACTCGCCGGGCGGCCAAGCCTTCCTCGACACGTGGGGCTCGCTGCGCTATGCGGCCAACACCGCATTCGTGGCGCTGACCTACGCCGACTGGACCGACGACGCCGAGCGCGCGCAGCGCTATCAGGATTTCGGGGTCGACCAGATCAACTACGCCCTGGGTGACAACCCCCGCAACTCCAGCTACGTGGTCGGCTTCGGCGAGAACCCGCCGATCAACCCCCACCACCGCACGGCTCACGGCTCATGGCTGGACAACATCACCAGCCCCGAGGACAACCGCCACGTGCTCTACGGCGCTTTGGTGGGCGGCCCCTCCTCGGCTGATGACGCCTACACCGACGATCGACAGGACTACGTCTCCAACGAGGTCGCCACCGACTACAACGCCGGGTTCTCCAGTGCGCTGGCCAAGCTGGTCGCCGACTACGGCGGCACCCCGGCGGCAAACTTCCCGGTCTTCCAGGAGCCCGAAGGCCCACAGATGTACATCGAGGCCGCGCTCAACCAGAGCAGCTCCACCTTCACCGAGATCAAGGCCATGATCCGTAACAAGTCGAGTTTCCCGGCCACGATGCTGGACGAGGGCTCGTTCCGTTACTGGTTCACTCTCGATGAAGGGGTCTCCCCCAGCGATATCGAGGTGAGCTCGGCCTACAACCAGTGCAGCTCGCCCAGCGGCGCCCAGCAGGTCGAGGGCGACCTCTACTACGTGGAGGTCGACTGCACCGGCCAGGAGATCTACCCCGGGGGCCAGTCCGAGTGGCGCCGCGAGGTACAGTTCCGCATCGCCGGCAACGAGAATTGGGACCCCTCCAACGACTGGTCCTACCAAGGCATCGGCGAGGAGCTGGCGCTGGCCGAGAACATGGTGCTCTACGACGCCGGCGAGCCGGTGTGGGGCACCGCTCCCGAAGGTGACACCGGCGGTGATGACACCACCGCGCCGACGGTGCCGGGGGAGCCCAGCGCCTCGAACGTGACCGCCACGGCAGTGACCCTGTCGTGGGGGGCCTCCACCGATTCCGGCGGCAGCGGCCTGGCCGGCTACGAGGTCTACCGCGAAACCAGCAGCGGTGATGAGCTGGTGGCCTCGCCCAACGGGACCTCCACCACGTTGAGTGACCTGGACCCCAACACCACCTACGTGCACCACGTGGTCGCCGTGGACGGCGCCGGCAACACCTCCGAGGCCAGCGCCACGGTCACCTTCACCACCGACCAGATCGGGCAGGAAGACACCACGCCGCCGACGGTGCCGGGGGAGCCCAGCGCCTCGAACGTGACCGCCACGGCAGTGACCCTGTCGTGGGGGGCCTCCACCGATTCCGGCGGCAGCGGCCTGGCCGGCTACGAGGTCTACCGCGAAACCAGCAGCGGTGATGAGTTGGTGGCTTCGCCCAGCGGGACCTCCACCACGCTGAGCGGGCTGGAGCCGGCCACCGAGTACACCTACTACGTGGTCGCCCGCGACCTGGCCGGCAACACCTCCGAGGCCAGTGCCACGGTGAGCTTCACCACCGAGGCGCAAAGCGGCGAGGGCGCCGTGTGCGCGGTGGACTACTCGGTGGCCAACGAGTGGAACAGCGGCTTCACCGGCTCGGTGACGGTGACCAACACCGGCGACACCGCGATCCAGGACTGGGAGTTGGCCTTCGACTTCACCGCCGGCCAGCAGCTCACCAACGGCTGGAGCGCCCAGTGGAGCCAAAGCGGCACCACCGTGACCGCCACCGCGTCCTCCTGGGCCAGTGGCGACCTGGCCCCGGGCGCCTCGGTCACCGCCGGGTTCAACGCCTCCCACAGCGGCGACAACCCAGTGCCCGACGAGTTCACCGTCAACGGCACCACCTGCGACTAACACCAACCGTGACCTGAACCGGCCCCCGGTCAGGCCACACCAGCGACAAACGAACTGGGGGGCGTCGCACCGCGACGCCCCCCAGCCTTCGCAGCCCCGCCGTCGACCGGAGCCGCGACAGCTTCGGGAGCCCCGCCCCGCACTCCCCACCGCTGCGCAGCCGCCGGAAAAACCACACTCCAGGAGCACCCACCGGGCCAATCGGCGTAAATTCGCGGCCACATCTGGCCGCAGTCCCTTTCGGGCCTCCCCCGCGCTCCTGTGCGACCACATTCCCTGCTGTGCAGCATTCTTACCGAATTACCACTTAAAGCCTCAGCGAGAATACCTTGTTCCGCATTTGACTCATTGCTTTAAAATTCGGCGGCCATCGCGTGGCATGTTCCCCGGATAGCGGGCTGCAAGACGGCGCCCCAGGGAGGTTGTGAACTACTTCGATCGACTCGAAGATCCCCCGGGCGACGGCTTCCGGTCACACGCTAATGGAGCTCCAGCCATATCCACCCAGGTGATACGGCTACTGGTGGTGCGTACTTGTGCCCCACTCCTGATCCCGAGTGCCGGAAGGAACCACCCGCGCGACGCATCGCCCGCGAAGGCGGAGATTTCACCAGGCAACATCAAAATCCGGATGTTGCCACCTGACCAGCACGTTTCTTACGCACTCCGACAGCGGATTTCCCGGTGGTTACCAAAAAAACGCTGCTAAAACGGAGGCTCCTCGTTCTACGATGAGCGTCAGGGCGGTATCCACGATTCGGAGTTGAGTGCTATGAAGGGACAATTCCCGCCGGAAATCGATATGACCACCCCCAGCATCGCGCGGATGTACGACTACCTTCTCAAAGGCAAGGACAACTTTGCCTGTGACCGCACCGCGATCGATGCCATGACCGAAGATCTTCCCGAAGTCGTGGCACTGGCGTTAGATAACCGCGCCTACTTGGGAAGAGCGGTGAACTACGTTGCGCGTGAGACGGGGGTGAGCCAGTTCCTCGACCTTGGCGCCGGTCTGCCTACCGCTGAAAACACCCACCAGATCGTGCAACGGGCCGTTCCCGGCGCACGGGTGGTCTACGTCGACAACGATCCCATCGTCTTGGCGCACGGGCGGGCCATTCTGGCCGACAACCCCGCAACCACGGTCATCACCGCCGACATCCGTGACCCCGAGACGATCCTGACCTCCTCCAAAACCACGGAGCTGATCGACTTCGACCGGCCCGTGTGTGTCATGTTGGTGTCCCTGTTGCACTGCATCCCCGACGCCGACGACCCCTTTGGCATCGTGGAACGCCTCTTCGAGCGGCTCGTCCCCGGCTCCTACCTGGTGTATTCCCATATCGTCAGCGATGATGAGGAGGTGGCGCGCGACCTCACCGAGCGAGTACACGCCGAGGGGACCGAATGGGGGCGGGTTCGTTCGCCGGAGGAAGCGGCGAGGGTGTTCGACCGGTTGAAGGTGGTCGAGCCCGGACAAGTCGAGTGCTCGACGTGGCGCCACCCCCACCGGATGCCTTCCCGCACCCCTCACGACCCCACCCACCGGCTGTGGGAGCACGCCGGCGTCGGCTACAAGCCATAAGTGCCTCTCCCTCGCTTCGCGCAAGCACGGGCCTGATGCCCTCGCTCTGCCGCGCCGGAACACCGTGAACGTGGGAAGGCTTCAGGCGCAAAGCGCGCGCCGGGCGTGGCGACCGCTCACTCCCTCCTGTTTTAACTACGATTAGCACATGCAGTGGTACTTTCCGTCGTTGTGGGGCGAGGGCGAAGCACAAGGTGCATGAGCTGGCGATAACCCAAAACGTCGTCGACGCTGTGCGCGAGCGCACCGGCGACGCCGACGTACGCGCCGTCGCCTTGGAGATCGGGAAGCTCTCCGGGGTGGTCGCCGACTCGGTGCGTTTCTGCTTTGAGTTGGTAGCCGAGGGAACCCCGCTGGAGCGGGCGACCCTGACGATCACGGAGCCCGCTGGTCAGGCCCGTTGCCGCACCTGCGGCGACGAATTCGACGTCGACGATCTGATCGCGCTGTGCGCCTGCGGGAGCGCCGACATCACCGTTGCCCGCGGTAAGGAGCTGCGCGTGACATCAGTGGAGGTGCGGTAGCGACATGTGCGCCACTTGTGGCTGTTCCGACGACACCGGAACACGGATTACGGCTTTGCCGGTGGGTGGCCCCGCCGACGAGGGCAGTGCGTCCCCCGAAGACCACGGTCATGGGCACGGCCACGGTCATGGGCACGAACACGACCATGGGCACAGCCATGAGCATGACCATGCCCATGAGGTGGGCGGCGATGAGCATGCGCACACGGTGCTGCTAGAGCAGCGCATCCTGGCCAAGAACGACAAACTGGCCGAGGAGAACCGGGCATGGCTGGGCGAGCGCGCCATCCTGGCGGTAAACCTCATGAGTTCCCCCGGCTCAGGCAAGACCACCTTGCTGGAGCGCACGGTGACAGACCTGAACGGCGAACCCCCCGTAGCGGTAATCGAGGGCGATCAGGAGGGCCATCTCGACGCGCGGCGCATCCGCCGCATGGGATGCGAGGTGGTGCAGATCAACACCGGCTCCGGCTGCCACCTCGACGCGGAGATGCTGCGCGACGGTCTGGCGGCGCTGGGCCCACGGCAGCAGTCTGTGGTCGTCGTCGAAAACGTCGGCAATCTCGTCTGCCCAGCACTGTTCGACCTCGGTGAGGGCGCTCGCGTGGTGGTCATGTCGGTCACCGAAGGCGCCGACAAACCCACGAAATACCCGCACATGTTCCGAGCAGCCGACCTGGTGCTGCTCAACAAGATGGATCTGCTGCCCTACCTGGACTTCGACGTTGACCACTTCACCGCGCTCACTCGACGCCTTAACCCCGAGGTGACCATCCAGCAGGTCAGCGCCACGCGGGGCGACGGGATGCCCGAATTCTACGCTTGGCTGGGTGCTCGAGTGAGCGCGTGAACGGCCGGCGTCTCCTCACTCCTCGGTGGACTGTTCCTCCAGCTTGAGGCCGACACCGAGGGCCATGAACGTCGGCGCCCACTCGCCGATGAACAGTCCCCACCGCTCGGCGCGCGCGGTGTTGGCTCTATCGCCCCCACTTCTGGAGGCGAACCAGGCCAGGATGGTCAGCCCGATGGAGCAGAAGCCGGCCGCGTAGGCCATATCCGACGTGATACCGGCTTCCCGGAGCTTTTTGAGCATAGGGTTCTCCTCTTGACTCTGTGTCGCCTGTGGTGCGGCTGCCGGCACGATGGGGCCGCGCCGCTTCAGCAGGGCCGACTACCCGTCGACCGGCGAAACACAACACACAGCCACCCCGCAACGCGCACGTGGCGGGTGTCGACGGTCCTGTTCGGTGAAGGGCACCGTGTTCGGCGTTATTACCCCAGCTCAAGAATGGAAAGCCCGTTTCTGGGCAGACGGCGAACAGCGGAAGCCTTACGAAAGGGAGCTGACCATGTTGGGAATCCCTGAGCAGCAACGGGCGGAAGCGGCCGAAACATCCACCGCGGAAGCGTCAACCGCCGACCTGGTTAAACAGGCGTCGGAGCAGATCTCCCACCTGGTCCGCGAGGAGCTTCGACTGGCGCAACTGGAGATGCGTCAGAAAGGCAAGCGCGCCGGTAGCGGAATCGGCATGTTCGGCGTGGCCGCCGTGGTCGCACTGAGTGGAGTCGGGGCGCTGGTCGCCGGGCTGGTCCTCCTGTTGGCGTTGGTGCTGCCCGCCTGGGGAGCGGCACTCATCGTGGCGGGGGCGCTACTGGTGATCGCTGGCGTGCTCGCCAGTATCGGCGGACAGCAGCTCAAACGGGCCACGCCGTTGAAGCCGGAAGAGACGCTGAACAGCGTGCAGGCCGACATGACGGCGATCAGGGAAAGGGCACGCTGATGACCAGGAGCATGACTGAGTACAGCCCCGATGTCGAGTACCGTCCGGGCCGGCCGTTGAATGAGGCCGAGCTGCTGCGCGCCGAGATCTCGCATACCCGCGCCGAACTCGGCGACACGGTCGAGGCGTTGGCCGCCAAGGCGGACGTGAGGACGCGGGCTCGTGAGGAGGCCAAGCGCGCGGTGGGCGTGGCCCGTTCCCGCGTCAGCCGGCCGTTGACGCGGCGGCAGCTCACCGTGGCCGCGGTGAGCGCGGGTCTATTGGCGGGACTGATCGCCGCCGCTGTGACCAAAAAACGGCACGTGGGGTGAGACAGCCGGTCAACCGGTGAGGGACGTCGACCGCAGCGCGCCGTCGACCGGGGGCCGGTGGGCGCAGCACCGCTCAGGCGTGGCTGCGGCCACCGGACAACGGGACCCACAGGCCACGGTGGCCAGAGGTCACCTTCGGCAGGCGCCGACCCGGAAGGAGCGAAACGGGGGAAGCTGTGGTTCGACGGCGAACCCCGAGACCTCGTAGCGCCGGCCGGTGAAGATCGGCCCGGCGTAGAGACACCAAGGGCTCCACGTGGTGTTGACGACGGAGACCGTCCCGCTGAGCCCACCTTCGCCCAGGTCGGGCTCGGCGACGTCGAAGGCGTAGAAGCGCCCTTCAAAGAAGGGGTCGTCCCAGATACACAGCTTGTTGTGGGGGCACTGCCGCAGCCCGGCCGCGGCCGGCGCGGCCGGGGCCAGTACCGCGCTCAGGGCGGCGAGGGCGAGCCCCACCGAGATCCCGCCGACCCCTTGGCGCATCGCGGCCCCTCCTGATCCATCGGCTCTGTGGGAGGGAAACTATCCCAAGACACCGGGTGTCAAAACCACTACGGTGCGCTATTTGTTCTGGCCGTGCGACGGTCCCCCCGGCACCCTCGCTTGCTGGGGCTCCTCCGTGGGCGCACCTCGCCACGTGCACGAGCCGCCGCTTCCTTGACAGCTCCGGCGGCCGAAAACGGGGGAGGCGCCCCCACCGACGGCGGCGAGGACGCCGTCCCCCGGCGCGGCTACCGCCGGTTCGCGGTCCGGACGAGTAGGGGCGTGGGGCTAGAACCGGAAGACGTTATCGGATTCGACGGCGGCCAGGCAGCGGTTGTTGTAGGTGTGCTTGAAATGGGCGGGCTCGTTGAACCAGTGACCCTTCACCTCGACCGTCACCGGCCGGACAACGGCCGGGCAGACGGCCGCCGGGTCGGTCGGAAGCTGGTCGAATTCACCGCCGACCTGCCACAGCGACTCGCAGGCGGCCTCGGGCGTGGGGTGGGTGCCGCCGTGGGGGTAGCACTCCAGCGTGGCCCGGGCGATCGCCGTGGGGGGCACCGCTGCGGTTGGGTCGTCGAGGGTGATGCCCGCCTCGTACATAACCATGGTGTAGCTCGCGTTGGGGGCGGGCAGGGGCTCGAAGGGCGACTCGGCCGCCGCGGGCGTGGCGGCCACCGCCACGGCACCCATGACTAGGGCCGCCAGCGTGCCGAAGAGCTTCGCTGTTCGCATCGGGTTTCCTTTCGTGGTCGGGGGATGAAGGAAACTGCTCCGCGGCGGTTCCGGCCGGTGCCGCGCTGGAGGCGCGGGGGATGCGCGCCACTGCGCGTGGGGGATGCCCAACGACCGGGACACCGCACAGTGAGCAGCGACCACGATAGGTGAAGACATTACCTTCGTAAATAAGGATTAGTTTCCTATTGTGGACATTTTGCGGCGTTTACTGATCTCGGGGTGGTGGGGCCGGCGGCTGGGGCGAGGCGGCCCCAACCCAGCCGTGACTCGGTTCCCTGCGCCGGCCCACACGACCGCTGCCGAGCCGGGTCAGCAGATCCGGGGCAGCGGGTCACCGATGAGGACGTCGACGATACGGGTACCGCCGAACTCGGTTTTGAGCAGCACCAGAGTGGGCGGGTCGTCCTTGATAGTGCCGATGACGGCGGCGTCTTGGCCCAGGGGGTGGCGACGCAGCGCCGCTACCGCGGTGTCGGCCTCAGCGCCGTCCACCACGGCCACCATGCGCCCCTCACAGGCCACATACAGCGGGTCGATCCCCAGGATTTCGCTGGCCCCGCGCACCTCGGGGCGCATGGGCACGGCGCTCTCGTCAACGACCACCGCCGTCTCGGAGGCGGTGGCGATCTCGTTGAGGATCGTGGCCACTCCCCCGCGGGTGGCATCGCGCAGACACCGCACCCCGCTGGTGGCCGCCAGCAGGTCACGCACCATCTCGTGCATCGGCGCGGTGTCGGACTCGATGTCGGACTCGATGTCCAACTCGCCGCGGGCCAGCATGATCGTCACCCCATGGTCGCCCACCGGCCCGGAGACGATGACAGCGTCACCGGGCCGGGCGCGTCCCGGCCCCAGCGCCAAGTCGTGCTCGACAACGCCGACCCCGGAGGTGTTGATGTAGCAACCGTCACCCTTGCCGCGCTCCACCACCTTGGTGTCGCCGGTGACGACGCGAACGCCGGCCCGCTCGGCGGCCTGGGCCATGGAGTCGATCACCCGCCGCAACTCGTGGGTGGGCAGCCCCTCCTCCAGGATGAACCCGGCCGAGAGGTACAGCGGGCGGGCGCCGGCCATCGCCAGGTCGTTGACGGTGCCATTGACGGCGAGGTCACCGATGTCGCCTCCCGGGAAGAACAGCGGCGAGACCACGAACGAGTCGGTGGTGAAGGCGAGTCGCCCGCCCTCGGCGGGAACACCGGCGGCGTCGTCGAGCCGCTCCAGCACGGGGTTGCGGAAAGCGTCGAGGAACATCGCCTCGACCAGGGTCTGCGTGGCCTTGCCGCCCGCACCGTGGGCCAGCGTGATGCGCTCGTCTTTGACCTTTGGTTTGCGCCGTCGCGCCCGGTCGATCCGGTCGAGGACCTGCTGTTCCCGATCGGAGGTGCGGCCCGTGGCCGGCGGGTGGCCGTCGATGTGGTCGGCGTGCTCGGCCACAGCCCGCTGCGCCCACTCGGCGTAACGATGCCCGGTGCTCATGCGCGGGTCGCCTCCTTCACCCGGTCGCGCTCGAACCGGCCGTAGTTGTAGTAGGCGGCGCAGGCCCCCTCGGAAGAAACCATGCAGGTGCCGATCGGGGTTTCGGGGGTGCAGGCGGTACCGAACACCTTGCACTCCCAGGGCTTGAGCACCCCTTTGAGGACCTCGCCGCATTGGCAGGCCTTCGGGTCGGCCACCCGCACACCGGGCAGGTCAAAGGCGCGTTCGGCGTCGAAGCGGGCGTAGTCCTCGCGCATGCGCAGCGCTGAGTGGGAGATGAAACCCAACCCGCGCCATTCGAAATAGGGGCGCAGTTCCATGGTGTCGCTGATGGCGCGCAGCGCCACCTGGTTGCCCTCCCAGGGCACCACACGGCCGTACTGGTTCTCGACTTCGCAGCGTCCCTCGTTGAGCTGGCGCAGCAGCATGTAGATGGACTGTAGGATGTCCAGCGGCTCGAATCCGGCCACCACGAGCGGCTTGTGGTAGTCGCGGGCGATGAACTCATAAGGCCGGCAGCCGATGACGGTCGAAACGTGGCCGGGGCCGAGGAAACCGTCCAGGCGCAGGTCGGGCGAGTCCAGGATCGCCTTGATGGCCGGGATGATCGTGACGTGGTTACAAAAGACCGAGAAGTTGTCCACGCCCTCTTCGGCGGCGCGCAGCACGGTCATGGCCGTGGAGGGCGTCGTCGTCTCGAAGCCGATGGCCATGAACACGACCTGCTGGTCAGGTCGTTGCTTGGCGAGCTTCAAGGCGTCCAGCGGCGAGTAGACCATTTTGATGGTGGTGCCGTCGGCGTTGGAGTCGATGAAGGACTTGGTGCCGCCGGGAACGCGCATCATGTCGCCGAACGAGGTCATGATGACGTCGGGCTGTTGGGCGATGTGGATGGCGTCGTCGACCCGCCCCATCGGGATGACGCACACCGGGCAGCCGGGGCCGTGCACGAGTGTGATGTTGTCGGGAAGGTAGTCCTCCAGACCGTGCTTGTAGATGGTGTGGGTGTGCCCGCCGCATACCTCCATGAACTTGTAGTGCCGCCCTGGCTCACACAGGTCGGCGATCTTGGCCGCCAGTGCCTCAGCCTGTTCCGCGTCGCGGTACTCGTCGACGAACCGCATCCTCGGAACCACCCCCTCCTGGTATGTCAGCGGCCCCGTCGGGGCCGCTATTCGATATGCGACTGGCGCAGCGCGTCGAGTTCGTCCTCGTAGTCCTGGCCGATCCCCTTGAGGAAGTCCAGGGCCGCCTGCGCCTCGCGCTCGTCGATCTTGGAGAGGGCGAAGCCGACGTGGATGAGAATCCAGTCGCCGGGCCCCACCGCCTCCTCGCCCTCCAACAGGCCGATGTTGATGACCCGGCGGACGCCGCTGACGTCCACCTTGGCTAGGTCGGAGCGGTCCTCACGGACCTCGACGACCTCACCGGGGATGCCCAGGCACATCAGCTACATCCTCCGAATCCGCATGTACCGTTTGATGTCGGGAAACAGCACAATCAGCAGTACGACTGCCAGGCTCAGCGGCAGTAGGAGCAAAAACCACATCCACCACTTCATGACTGTCCTTTCGATGTCGCCAGGTCGCAGACGGTGCGGACGGCGACGTCCACCGCGCCGGCGACCTCTTCACTCAGTCCCATGCGCTCCTCGACACAGGACGGTTCACAGGCCACGACGTAGACCCGGCCCAGGCTGCCGCCCATGGCCCGGACGAGGCTGAGCACACCCTCCGGGCGCAGGTCATGGGCATCGAGGAGTGCGTCGTGGCCCTGATGCTCCTCGCCGTCCTCGCTCTCGGGCGCGGCTTCGATGACGTAGACGGTTCCGGGGTCGCCGCCGCGCGGGGCCGCGTCGACCATGATCACCGGGTCGTAGCCGTTGAGGAGCTCGTAGGCCAGGTGAACGCCGCGGATACCGAAGTCCTCGACATGGACCCCGGCGAGTTGCTCTTGGCCGGCCAGGCGCCGCGCGACCTCGACGCCGAAACCGTCGTCGCCGAGGAAAATGTTGCCGATACCGGCGACGAGCGGGCGCGCACTCACCGCTGTCCCCCTTCTGTGGCCTGTTCGCACAGCTCCACCTCGTCAGGGGTGAAGTACAGGTACCTGCCGTGGGACTGGTGCAGATCGACGGCGGGGTCGTCGGCAAGGGTCACCGCCAGGTAGGTGCCGCCGTCGACGTCGAAGAACACCCCTTCCACCATGGCCTGGCGGCCGGCGAGGAACATGTCGTGAACGTCGGCGCGGCGGTTGCCGGGACGCAGCACCACCGTGCTGCCCTTCATGGCGGTCCCCCCGGCGATAGGGACGCTGTCGGTCTCGGGCGAGACCGAAGCGTCCTGACCTGGGTCCCACCAGGGCGTCTCGTGGTGGATCACGCTGGCTGGCCCGGACGGGGGCGGTGCCGCGGATTCGGCAGGGCCCTGCCCCGGCTCGGGTTCGACACCGGCCACGTCGCGCAGGTAGCGCATCGCGCCGTGCAAGCGTTCAAGCATCTCGGGAGGCAGCGAGTCGACGTGGTCGATGATGCGCGCGGCCCGCATGTCGGTGGCGCGGGCCTCGCGCTTCTCCTCCTCGGTCAGAGTCATGGTGCGCAACGTGAGGATCTCGTCGATCTCGGTGCCGTCGCACAGGTCGGTCGGGCTCTCCGGAGCGACCTCGGGATAGTCGTAGAGGATGATCGGCGCCGAGAGCATCAGGTCACAGCGGCCGGGTTCACCGATCAGCACCGGCCACGTGTGCAGGTTCTCGCAGTGGCCGGCCGCCTGGGCCGCCCGCTCTGGCGGCTCCAGCAGCGACAGAAACGACGCGCCGGAGACCGACAGCAAGGTGTGGGCTGAGACCAGCGAGTCGAGCAGCATCGCGTTGCGCCCCGCCCCGGGCGTGCGCTCGGGCGTGTGGTTGGTTACGCGGACCCGCAGCTTGTGCAGGTGGTGCGGGCCGGGGATCGGCTCGGTGGTGAGCTCGATAGCGCCGCGCAGCGGGTGGCCGCGCAGCACCGCGCCGTCGCTGGTGTGCTCACCGCCGGGGAACTCGAAGGGCACGCTGGTGGCAGTGGCCTCGCTGGTGACCGTTGCGGCGGTGTCGATCTCGCGCAGGGTGCCCTCCTCCCATTGTGCCGGCGCGTGGGTGTCCTCCTCGCCGGCGGCGGGAAAGCGGGTGTGGACCTGCATGAAACGCACGCGCACGTCGACGCGGGCGGGCTCCTCAGCCTCGATGAGACATTCGGTCTGGGCGAACGAGGGCTCGCCCGTGGTGGCCCCAGGCGGCGCCAATACCCCGAACTGCCAGCGCACCTGGTTCTTGACGGCCGAAGCACGGTAGGGATAGAGAACGTAGCCCTCGAACAGCACCGTGTCGGCGACCTTGCGTGCCAGGTCGAAACTCACGTCTGCACCTCCCCGGCCTTGTCCAGCAGTGTCAGCAAAGCGTCATCCCAGTTGGGCAGGGTGTGGCGCGTTTTGAAGGCGTGGACGGCGTCGAGCGTGTCGCGGCGCACCCGCATCCACCCGCTATCGGGGAAGTAGAGGTCCATCATTTCCTGCCACACCCGCACCGGCAGGTCGTAGCTGGCCTCGTGATCCCAGGGCACGGGGTCGATGGTGAAGCCAGTGGCGGTGCGGCGGAACACGGTGCCGCTGAACAGGAACAGCAGCGGGATCTCGCCGTCGTCGAGGGCGTGGAAGTACTTCGCCGAGGAGACCTCGAAGTCGTAGGTGCAGGGCACCCGCAGATCGATCTCGGTTGTGGCGTTGAAGCCGGGCACGAGTACGAACAGGTCGGCGAACCGCAGCGGACGCAGGGTCTGACTCCACCGTTCGGCCACCCCGAAGAGGTCGTGGAGGCGCTCGGTCTCGGCTTGGCCGTAACGGCGCCGGCGGGGCTGGATCTGGATCTCGCACCGCAGGGCGATGTTGTGCACCGGCCGCTGCTGCGCCTCGGTGATGCGCAGCCGAAAACTCAGGGTCGGGGTGGCCGCGTAGGGCTCTGCCCGACCGTCGCGGCACTCGAAGGTGACGCCGGCGGCCTCAGCCTGAGTCTGTGTGGCGGTCGGCTCCGACGTTTCTCCCCCGGTCTCGGAGACGGGCGAAGAAAGCGTCGATGGCGTTCCATACCTCTTGTCCACCGTCGAATCCCTTCCAGTGCAGCCGGATCAGGCCGACCAGCTCGTAACAGAGGTCAATCGGGACGAGAAAGCAGTGAAAGCCGTCGTCGTGGCGGCGCAGCAGCAGCGCCTCGACATCGGCGGCCAGGTCGGCGAAAGCGGGGTTGGCCGTGCGCAGTCCCTCGGCGGCTGCCAAGGGCAGCAGGGACTCGGTGGCCCCGGCGGGGCTCGGATAGCAGGTGACCATGCGCCCCTGCTTGGAGTTGTGGAAGAAAAACGCTATCCCCACCGGGATCTGCAACTCCTCCCACTGCGCCTGCGATATGGGAAACGCCAGGTCGTAGCGGCAACGCTCGGGCACGGCCCGGTAGCGGCCCCCGGCCGCGCCCTCGCTGGTGAACAGCAGATAGCAGCCGCGGCAGGCGCACATGACGCTGCGCTTATCCAGGTCGGCGATGTGGGAGTGGTGCTCCCCCAACGGCTCGGCGCACATCTCGCAGCGCTCTCCCGGCACCGGTGCGGCCTTGGGTTCAAGGAAGCGGCGCAGGCCGGCCGGCGATGTGGCACCGGCCGGGCTGCGCTGCGCGGAGACGGGCGTGTCTGCCCCGCTCATACGGCCACTCCGCGTGGCGCGGCGGAATCGGAGGCGCTGTCGTGGGCACGCACCGACTCCAGTGGGACAAACCCCTCATAGGAGGGGGCCGTGGTGAGCCCCTCGACCTCCACGGCCGAAATCTCGGGGGCCAGCTCGGCGATGGCCCGCTCAATGGACAGCTTCACCGTGGCTGCCGAGGACGGACAGCCGTCACAGTTGCCCTGTAGCCGCAGCCGCACCGTGTCGTCGTCCACGGCGACCAACTCGACCCCGCCGGCGTGGGAGCCAAGGTAGGGCCGCACCCGGTCCAACGCCCGCTGCACCCGGGTGGTGGTGTCCACCGGGTGCAGGCCGTGCAGGATCAGCAGGCCGGCCACCAGATCGTCCTCGACCAGGCGCTCCTGCAAGGCCGACCCGTGCTGGCCGTCGGCGGCGACGGTGGCCATGATGTGCTCCAGGCCCGTGCCGTAGAGCTCGACGAGCAGCCGCACGACCTCCTCGGCGCGTTCACCGGCCGTGGGGTCGATGCCGGCGAGCTCGGCCAGCAGGGCCTCGACGCGCTCGCTGGTCTCGTTCAGCCCGCTTCCAGCCGTCATCTCGTTTCACCCCTCCTCGTGTGGGTGCCTCGCCGGTGTCAGGCGCTGTCGCCGAATGCGGTGGGCGTGTGCAGCTTGCGCAGGGTCTTGCCGTTGCCCGTGTACATGTGCACCCCGCACGGCAGGCACGGGTCGAAGCTGCGGATGGTGCGCATGATGTCGATGCCCTTGAAGTTGTCCGGATCGTTCTCCTCGAAGATCGGGGTGTTTTGCACCGCGTCTTCGTAGGGCCCGGGTGTGCCGTAGACGTCACGGACACTGGCGTTCCACGGTGTGGGCGGGTAGGGGTGGTAGTTGGCGATCTTGCCGTCGCGGATGACCATGTGGTGCGACAGCACCCCGCGCACCGCTTCGGTGAAGCCGCAGCTAATGGCCTCGTCGGGCACCTCGAACGGCGCCCAGGTGTCGGTGTTGCCCGAGCGCACCTCGGCCAGGGCCTGCTCGGCGAAGTGCACGGCCGCCGCGGCGGCGTAGGCCTGGAAGTAGGTGCGGGCGCGGTTGCGTTCCAGGGCGTTGCTCCACTGCGGGATGCGCCACTCGAACGTGGTCTCGGGCTTGGTGGCGGTGCGCGGCAGGTTGATGCGCACGCTGTGTCCGGTGGCCTGCACATAGCCGCCGATGTCGACCAGGCCCGACAGGGCGGTCGACCACAGCCGGGCGATAGGGCCTCCGCCGGTGTCCAGCGGCAGGTGGTTGGTGCCGTCGAACCAGCGCGGCGACATCACCCAACTGTAGTTATTGTCGAAGTCGCGCTTTTGCGGGCGCGGCAGCGTGTGCTGGTTCCAGGGGTGACGCCGGTCGATGGGGTTGCCCAGCGGGTCGCGGGTCACGAACATCTCCTGGTCGTTCCAGTCGTCGTAGTAGGAACTGCCCAGCAGGATGCGCATGCCCAGGTTGATGTCGACGAGGTCGTTGGTCACCAACTGGCCGTCGACGATGATGCCCGGCGTCACGAACATCTTGCGGCCCCACTGCGACATGTTCTCGTAGGAGTAGTCGCAGTGAGCGGGGTCGTTGAGGGCCCCCCAGCAGCCCAGCAGGATTCTGCGCTGGCCGACCTGCTCGTAGCCGGGCAGCGCTTCGTAGATGAAGTCGAAAAGGTCGTCGTGCATGGGCACGACCCGCTTCATGAACTCCACGTAGCGCATCAGCCGCGTCAGGTAGTCAGTGAAGACCTGCGTCGTGGCGTGGGTTCCCACACCGCCGCCGTACAGGGTGGAGGGATGGACGTGGCGCCCCTCCATGAGGGTGAACATCTCGCGGGTCACGCGGCTTTGCTGTAGCGCTTCCCGGTAGAACTCGCCTTCGAGCGGGTTGAGCGCGCGCATGATGTCGGCGATGGTGCGGTAGCCGTGCGCGCCGGCGTTGGGCGCCTCGGTGCGCTCGGCCAACTCCAGCACGCCGGGGTTGGTTTCGCGGACCATGCGCTCGCAGTAGTCCACCCCGACCAGGTTTTCCTGGTAGATGGTGTGGTCGAACATGTACTCGGCGGCCTCGCCGAGGTTGAGAATCCACTCGCCAACCGGCGGGGTCTTGACCCCGTAGGCCATGTTCTGGGCGTAGACGGAGCAGGCCGCGTGGTTGTCACCGCAGATACCGCAGATGCGGCTCGTGATGAAGTGGGCGTCGCGCGGGTCCTTGCCCTTCATGAAGATGCTGTAGCCACGGAAGATCGACGAGGTGCTATGGCACTGCACGACCTGCTTCTGCTTGAAGTCGATCGTGGTGTAGACCCCCAGGCTGCCCACGATTCTGGTGATGGGGTCCCAGGACATGTCGACCAACTGTTGGGTGGTCTCTTCCTTAGCTGGTCTCTTGGCGGTCTCGGTCATCGCGTCTGGGCCTTTCTGACGGTTGGTGCGGGTGATGAGTCGGTGCCGAAGCGCCTCACCAGTGCGGCTGGTAGCCGGTGGTCAGCTTCGGCTCGGGGTGGTGCCACTTGGGTTCCTTGTCGACCGTTTGCATGGTGATCGAGCGCAGCTTGCGGATCAGCCCGCCGTAAGAGCTGCTGAAGGCGGTCGAGACCTTGCCGCCGGGAGGCTCGTCCATGAACGGCATGAACTTGTCGGGGAATCCGGGCATGGTGCAGGCGATGCAGATACCGCCGACGTTGGGGCAACCGCCCAGGCCGTTGATCCAGCCGCGCTTAGGCACGTTGCAGTGCACCACCGGCCCCCAGCAGCCGATCTTGACCAGGCACAGCGGTGAGCCGTACTCGGTGGCGAACTGTCCCTGCTCGTAGTAGCCGCCCCGGTCGCAGCCCTCGTGGACGGTGGCACCGAACAGCCAGGTGGGGCGCAGTGCGTCATCGAGCGGGATCATCGGCGCGTTGCCGGCGAGCTGCTGGAGCACATACAGCAGCGTCTCGGCCATGTTGTCGGGGTGGACCGGGCAACCGGGCACGTTGACGATGGGCAAGCCCGCCTTGGAGCGCCACTCCCAGCCGAGGTAGTCGGCCACCCCCATCGCGCCGGTGGGGTTGCCCTCCATGGCGTGGATACCGCCATAGGTCGCGCACGTACCGGCGGCCATGATGGCCGTGGCCTTGGGCGCGAGCCGGTCGAGCCATTCGCTGGTGGTGATGGGTTGACCGGTCTGCGGGTCGTTGCCGAACCCGCACCAGTACCCCTCGGACTTGATCTTCTCGTTGGGCACCGAGCCCTCGACGACGAGCACGAACGGGTCCATCTCGCCGCGTTCGGCCTTGAAGAACCACTCGATGAAGGTGTCGGCGCCCTGCTCAGGGCCGCTGTCGAAGTCGATGAGCGGCCAGTGCACGTCGACCTTGGGCAGTCCTGGGATCGCGCCAAGGAGAATCTCTTCGATCGTGGGCTGGGTGGCCGAGGTCAACGCCACGGAATCGCCGTCGCAACTGAGTCCGGCGTTGATCCAGAGAATGTGCACAACGGGTTCTTCGGTCTCGGTAGGTCTGCTGACCTGCGTCTCGGTGGTACTCATGCGGATACCTCTCCGATCGACACGCCGCCACCGCCGGCGACGTCCTCCCGGCGCGGCGTCGCCTCCAAGGCCCGCGCCGTCATCTCCCACAACAGGTGGTAGATCGTCGTCTGCGCCTCCTGGATGCGGTGCACCGACGACGACGGAACGACGAACAGGTGATCGATACTGTCCAGTTCGGCGAACCGCCCACCCTTGTAGCCGGCCAACCCGACCGTGAGCAGGCCCCGATGGCCGGCCTCGGCCAGCGCAGCGACGACATTGGCCGAACCGCCGCTGGTGGATAGCCCCATGGCGATGTCGCCCGGCCGGGCCAACGCCGCGATCTGGCGGGAGAACACCGCCTCGAAACCAACGTCGTTGGACAGCGCCGTGACGAGGGCGACATCGCCGGTCAGCGACAGCGCCGGCAGCGCCGGGCCCCGCGGCGGGTGCAGGAATGTGGTGGCCACGTCAACGGCGTCGGTGCTGCTGCCCCCGTTGCCGAACACATAGAGCCGAGCCCCGGCGGCGAAACGACCGGCCATAGCTATGGCGCAGCGGGCCACCTCGTCGCCGCACTCGGCACCGATGTCGCGGCGCAGCGCCACAATCTCCATCGCCTTGTCGACTGTGGAGCGGCGCACCTCAGCCATGACCGAGTCGAGGTCACGGCCAGTGCCACCGTTGAGAAAGGGGTAGAGTCCGTGGCCGTCCTCGGCATGACCCGGGAGGCTGTCAGATGTCATAGTCGTGGCTCTCCTCGACACGGGAGATGGCTTCCTTGGCGTGGACGAGGACCTGATCGCCCGGGGCAGCTTCGACAAGGGCCACGCTGATCTGCTCCAGCGAGGTGCCGGTGTCGACCAGGGCCATGCGGTCGGCCAGCAGCCGTACGACGCGCACCGCGACCGCCTGGTCCGAGCAGGTGATGCACACTTCGCCGTCGCAGTGGGCCGCAGCCGAAGACGCCCAGGGCGGCCCAAGGGAATCGGTGTTCACGCCCGTGCCTCCCTCGCAAGCACTCCCGGCTGTTCGAGGAAGACGTGCACCAGCTCCCACAGGATGTGGTACGTGGTCACGTGCACCTCCTTGCAGACGATCGGATCGGTGGCGTCGACGACGAGCGCGTGGTCCACGTCGGCGCCGGCCGCCATCTCCCCGCCGTCGCCGCCGGCCAACGCGACCGTGAGCAGCCCCATCTCAGCCGCGGCCGCCAACCCCTCGACGACGTTGGCGCAGCGGCCGTCCGGCGACACCCCCAGTGCGATGTCGGCGGGTTCGGCGAGGCAGCGCAGTTGGTGGGCGAAGACGTGGGAGAAACCAACGCCGTTGGCGACGTCGGTGATGGTGGCGACGTCGTTGTTGAGCGACAGCGCCGGCAGCGCCGGTTTCCCCACGATCACCGGATGCACGAATTCCACGGCGACATGGTTGGCGTCGGCGCTGGCTCCCCCATTTCCGAAGACGATGAGTTTCCCACCGCGGTGAAAACGCACCGCCATATCCCGGCAGCACCGCGCCACCGTATCGGCCTCATCGGCGAGCCGAGTCGACGCTGCCTCGCGCCCCACCAAAGCGGCGTCGACGCTCGCACGTACCTCCGGAAAAACAGTCACAACAAAAATCCCCCCACGTAAGTCGCCACACTACTCACCGACTGGAAAACAGCGGTGTCCCGCCACCCCTACATCCGGACAAAATTTCAGCGCGCACGGAAACTCCCCGCCTCCGTCAAGAAAACCGATCCGAGACTCTGGAACGAACGTCTGTGCAGCTCATCAGGGCCATTGTCCGTAATGTCCACGACACTAATCCGAGCAGTCTCCAACAGCTCAACCCGACACGCCAAAAATATGAGTCAACGAGAAGTAATAGTGCCCCCATCCTTTCCCGAACGCCCTTCCACTCGGTAGCGACGAACGCCTTCTATCACAGCAGCATCGAAAAGAAAACTTCACGGCTCCGGCGCGGCGCACATCCCTCGTCGCATCATTTATTTCCGGATTCTTGACGAGGACACCGGCCTCTCCACACATGGCCACGATTGGCCTACTTCCCCCGAGGCCCCCGGCATTGTTCCCACCACTCAGGCACGCGTTCTGCGAAGGTGGATGACATGACCGACGGTGACACGCAAACGCGCCGCAGAATCCGCGTCGAGGGAATCGTCCAGGGGGTGGGGTTCCGGCCCTTCGTCTACACGCTGGCGACCCGGCACGGACTCACCGGGCACGTGGGCAACGACACCACCGGGGTCTACATCGAGATCCAGGGCAGCCCCGAGCGGGTCGCGAGTTTCGGCGACGACCTCCTGAGCCACGCCCCGCCCCTGGCCGCGATCGAACGGGTCAGCAACGAGACCATCACCTGCCGCGACGACAGCGGCTTCCACATCGACGGCAGCGACAGCGAGGGACAGCGCGCGGTCCTGGTCTCCCCCGACGTAGGCACCTGCGCGCCGTGCCTGAGCGAACTGTTCGACCCCAACGACCGGCGCTACCGCTACCCCTTCACCAACTGCACTAACTGCGGCCCCCGGTTCACGATCGTCACCGACGTCCCCTACGACCGCGCCGCCACCACCATGGCCGACTTCGCCATGTGCGGCGACTGCGCCCGCGAATACCACACCCCCACCGACCGCCGTTTCCACGCCCAGCCCGTGTGCTGCCCCGCCTGCGGACCCACGCTTAGGCTGGTCGACGCTGACGGCCGCGCGATCGCGGCCTCCCCCGCCGACCCCATCGCCACCGCCGCAGCCCTGCTGAGCGAGGGACACGTGGTCGCTGTCAAAGGGCTGGGCGGCTACCACCTGGCCACCGACGCCACCAACCAGGAGGCGGTCGCGACCCTGCGTCGCCGCAAGCGCCGCGGCGAGAAACCGTTCGCCGTGATGGCGGCCCACCTGGACCAGGCGCGCCACCTGTGCCATGTCGACCCGGCCGAGGCCCGGACGCTGGCCTGCCCGCGCCATCCGATCGTGCTCCTGCGCCGCCGCACGCAGGCTGTCCTGGCCGAAGCGCTCGCCCCCGGCGAGCGCAACCTCGGAGTGATGCTGCCCTACACGCCCCTGCACCACCTGCTGGCCCGCGAACACCCCGCTCCCCTCACCATGACCAGCGGCAACCTCGCCGAGGAGCCCATCGTCTGCACCGAGGACGCCGCGCTGGAACGCCTCGGCGGGGTCGCCGACTACTTCCTCGTGCACGACCGACCGATCCACGCGCGCGCCGACGACTCCGTCGTGCGGGTGGTGGCGGACCGCGAGTACCCCATCCGGCGGGCGCGCGGCTACGCGCCGGCCCCGTTGCCGCTGCCCCACCCCGCCCCACGCCCGCTGCTGGCCTGCGGCGCGGAACTCAAAAGCACCTTCTGCCTCGCCACGGCGCGACGGGCGATCGTGTCCTCCCACATCGGCGACCTGGAGAACTATGAAACGCTGCGCTGCTTCACCGAGGAGATCGCGCGCCTGAGCCGCCTGTTCGGTATCAAGCCGCAGGTCGTGGCCCACGATCTGCACCCGGAGTACCTGTCCACGAAGTACGCCACCGACCTCGCTACCCCCGACGGCCCCGAGCCGCTGGGCGTGCAGCACCACCACGCCCATATCGCCTCGTGCCTGGCCGACAACGGCCACAGCGGCCCGGTCATCGGGGTCGCCTTCGACGGGCTGGGCTATGGCACCGACGCCACAATGTGGGGCGGTGAATTCCTCGTGGCCGACCTGACCAGCTTCGAGCGGCGCGCTCACCTGGTTCCCGTGGCGATGCCGGGCGGGGCCGCGGCCGTCAAAGAGCCATGGCGGATGGCCGCCGCCTACCTCGACGCCGCCTTCGAGGCGGCCCCGCCGCCGGGCCTGGCCGTGGCCGAGCGTAACGCCCACCATTGGGAGCACGTGCGCGCCGTGGCTCGCGCGGGGGTCAACGCCCCGCTCACCTCCAGCGCCGGGCGGCTGTTCGACGCCGTGGCCGCTGTGGTGGGGGTACGCGACCGGGTCGGCTACGAGGGCCACGCCGCGCTGGAACTGCAACAGCGCGCCGATCCGCACGAGCGCGGGCACTATCCGGTCCGGATCACCGGCGCCGCCCCGCTGCGTGTACACGGTACCGACCTCGTGCGCGGTGCCGTCGACGACCTGTGCGCCGGCGCCGATCCCGCGACCATCGCGGCGCGCTTCCACAACGGACTCACCGACGCCGCCGCGCGTGTCTGCCTCCACCTGGCCGAGGAGACCGGCCTGGGCCAGGTGGCGCTGTCGGGGGGCGTGTTCCAAAACACCCTGCTACTGGGGGCGCTGCGCGCCCGCCTCGAACGCCGCGGGCTGCGGGTCCTCGTCCACGAGCGCGTTCCCACCAACGACGGCGGCATCAGCTTCGGCCAGGCGGCTGTGGCCGCCGCTACCGAAGGGGCGCGGGCCTAAATGCTGTCTTTTGGAAAAGGCGGCGAGGGCCGGCGGTGGGCGCAAACGGGTGAGCACCCCGCTGGCCGGCGAGATCGCGAAGCGACCGAGGCACGAGCCAACGAAGAACACCCCCACCCCCACACTCCAGCCGTCCGAACAACAGCACCTAACGGCCGGGCGCGAACGGCCCTCGGCGACAGGGGGGAGGAGCCGCGTCCCTATGGACTGGACGGGCCGCCACGCCCGCCGAAGCCGCGGTGAGGCGATCATGGGGCTTGTGGGGGCGAGGACGGCGGAGGCTGGCGACGGTGTGAGCAACCGGAGAAACCCGCCCCGGTCCCGCACCGAGCGCACGGCCGGCGACGGCTCAACCGGTAGGGGCGGTACGGCCGGCCATGTGGAAGTAGATCATCGGGTTGCGCTGGGAATCGCTGATGTCGTGGGTCAACCCCAGCTCGCGACGCAACCGCTCCAACCTGGTGTAGGTCTGGGGAGCCTTGGCCCGCGATGCCGTGAAGTAGGTGATCTCCTGGCCACGCAGCCACTTGAGCACCTCACTGGCCTCGCTGAAAGGCAGCGGACGGCGCCGGTGGAACACGTCGTGGACACTCACCGGCACGGCCTCCGACAGGGCGGGAAAGATGCGGTCCAGGTACCAGCGGGCGAAGGAAGCTGTGTGAGCGGCGTCGATGAAGAGGTAATCGATCTCCTGCGACCAGGTCGAGAAGATCTCGCGGGCGTCGCCGCGCTGGAACTGCCACCCCACCTTGGCCAGCTCGGCCGGAACGTTGCCCCGTGCGTTGTCGATCAGGTCAACGCTGGTGAGCCTGCCGTGATCGTTGTCGCGCAGCGCGCGCAGAATCCACGTGGTGGACCAGCCGTGCAGGCAGCCGATCTCGGTGACGTGCCCAGGCTGGAACCATCGCAGCAGCAGGTAGGTGATCTCGGCCTCGATATCGTCGAGCTGGGTGCGCATCGCCGCCCGGCCCGCGCGCAGCGCGCGCTGCTCCTCGCGCACCGCGCGCAGGTCGTCGGCGTAGCGGTGGTACAGCTCTGACACAAATTCTTCGTTGAGGTCGCTCACACCTTCTCCTCTCAGCCGCACGTCTTCGCCACCCGGCACAAGACGCGGGGGTACCGGCGCCGACCGCCCGACCAGGGGCGCTCGGCAAACTAGGGTCACGAGCCTCTGTTGTGTCGGAGCCAAAGTCAAAATGCAAGACAGCCGTTCCGCAGCGTTACGGGTCTATCGGGGCGCCGGCCCGGTGCTGGCCCGTGTCACCAGTTGGGCGGGCGAGGTGCCGCGGCTGTGCGCTTCCTCCCCTTCGGCGAGGTCCATCAGCATCGTCGCCGCGGTTGAGCCGTGCTCGACGATGTCGCGGGTGATCGTGGTCAAGGCGGGGTGGACCAGCCGGCATAGCGGCGAGTCGTCCCAGGCCACCACCGAGAGCCGCTCAGGCACCGAGATGCCGAATTCCTGGGCTACCCCGAGCGCAGCCACGGCCATGAGGTCGTTGTCGAAGATGATCGCGGTGGGTGGCTTCTCCCGGCTCAGCAGGCTCCGAGTGACCGTGGCCCCCTGCTCCCCGGAGTAGTCGGTGTAGACGATCTCGGGGTCGGGCAGGCCCAACTCGGAGACGGTCTCGGCGAACGCCTCTGAACGGGTGGTGGTGTGGACCAGGTTCTCGGGACCGGCCACGCGTGCGATGTATTCATGTCCCAGCCCGGCCAGGTGACGCACGACGTCGTGCATCGCTTTGGCGTCATTGGACCATACGCAGGGGATGCCCCCGGTCTCGTAGGGGCCACCGATGATCACGGCAGGCATGCGCATGGCGTTGATCGCCGCTAGCCGGGGATCGTCATGGCGCAGGTCGACCATGATGACGCCGTCGACGCGGCGTTCGGCGTACCACCGCCGGTAGATGTCCATCTCCAGCTCGCGGTCGGTGGAGGATTGCAGCAGTAGCGGTATGGCCTCGCCGGAGAGCACGCTTTGGATGCCGGAGATCAACTGCATGAAGAAAGGCTCGTTGCCCAGCACTGCCGCCGGACGGTCAACGACGAGCCCCATCGCGTCAGCGCGCCCGTCGGAGAGGGCGCGCGCGGCGCTGCTGGGTGCCCACCCGAGTTGACCGGCGATGTCGAGGATACGTTGGCGGGTGGCCTCAGAGACGCCTGGGCGGCCGTTGAGCGCATACGACACCGCACCTTTGGAAACTCCCGCTGCCTTGGCTATGTCGACAATGGTCGGGCGCCTCATTTTCCCACTCTCCGCGTCTTCAAATGTACCGCCAAATAAGCAGCGAGTGTAGCGATAAACCGGTTTATAAAATGAGACTATCAACCTCTGACCAGCAATGGAACCAGAGGGCATAGTGGGAGCGTTCCCATTCCTGACAGCGACGGATGAATCCCCTGCGTAAGCACCCAATCATTCTCTCCCTCCTCTCCTGAGATCTCGTGTCACGGATATCACCGTAGGCAGACAGGGTGATGCGAGAGAAAGGTGAATGTACGACGGCCACGCCACGATCATCGAGTCCGTCAAGGCAGTGAAGCGGGTAAGTAAATACGCCCTCCGGCCACCTCATCAGGACGCACCCCTTGCCGTAGGTCGGTGACCCCTCAGGGAGAGGGCCAGCCACCCGCGACGGGTGCACCCCCGCCCGCCCCATCGAACACCGGGAACACCGTCGCAACATGCAACATATGTGCGCATGTAAGCACTTGTTTGTTACGTTGGCGATGACCAGCTCGACGGATCGGAAGGGCCGCGAGTCGATGTTCGCAGTGCTGACGAGGAACCGGACCTATCGGCAACTGTTCACCGCCCAGGTATGTGCCCTAGTGGGAACCGGCTTGGCCACCGTGGCGCTAGGGCTGCTGGCCTTCGATATCGCCGGCGGGCACGCCGCGCGAGTGGTGGCCACCGCGCTGACGATCAAAATGATCGCCTACGTAACCGCCGGCCCGGTGATGATCGCGCTCACGATCCGGCTGCCGCGCCGGCTGGTACTCGTCAGCGCCGACGCGGTGCGTGGACTCGCAGTGGGGCTGCTGCCATGGGTCAGCGAGGTCTGGCAGATCTACGCGCTGGTGGCGATCGTGCAAACGGCCTCGGCCACCTTTACGCCGACCTTCCAAGCCGTGATCCCCGAAGTGATGGACGACGACAACGACTACACCGCTGCGCTGGCGCTGTCACGTATGGCCTATGACCTCGAAGCCATGGCCAGCCCGCTGCTGGCCGCGGCGCTGTTGGCCGTGTTGCCCTTCAGTGGCCTGTTCGCCCTGACGGTGGCGGGGTTCGCCGTTTCAGCGCTGCTGGTGCTACGGACCCGACTGCCAGCGGTCGCCCCTTCCGGGCCGTCCCGCTGGTCGGCCATCACCGCCGGCACGGCGACGTTCGCACGCGATCGGCGGCTGCGCGCGCTGGTGCTGCTCAACTTCGCCGCGGCCGTGACGACTGCCCTGGTCCTGGTCAACACGGTGGTCTACGTGCGCGGCCCCATCGGCGGCAGCTCCAGCGATGTCGCCTTGGCTCTGGCGTGTTTCGGCGCCGGCTCGATGGCGGTGGCCTTCGCCCTCCCGCGACTGTTCACCCGACTGCGGGTACGCACCGTGCTGCTGGCCGGGCCGGTGGTGCTGTGCGGCGGGTCGGCCGCCCTGACGCTGGGGTGGGCACTGTGGCCGGCCTCGGGGGTGGTGTTAGGGCTGGGCTGGCTCGTGCTGGGGGCGGGCGGCTCGCTGATCGCCGTGCCCACCGGCCGGCTCATCAAAGACGCCGCCGGCCCAACGACACGTCCCGCGCTGTTCGCCGCGCAGTTCGCCATTTCCCACGCCTGCTTCCTGGTGACCTACCCGCTGAGCGGATGGGCGGGCACACAGGCCAGCCCCGTGGTCGCCTTCGCCGGCGCCGCCGTGCTGACGGGGCTGTGTGCGGTGGGCGCGCCGCTGCTATGGCACGCCGGGCGCAAGAGCACCGCTGCCACCGCACCCCACGTCCGAGAGGGCGCCATAGCCTAGACTGCGGCTATGGGCACGAGCGGAACCACGGACGAACTCAGCCTCGTCCACGAGAATCCGCCTGGTGCTGACCAACTCGCGGCGGCCAGCAACGTCTTCCAACTGCTCTCCGACACCACCCGGCTGCACATCCTGTGGACCCTAGCCCACCGCGAGGCCGACGTGACAGCGCTAACCGAAGCGTGCGGCGCTTCACGGACGGCGGTCTCGCAGCATCTGGCGAAACTACGACTGGCCGGGCTGGTGGAATCGCGCAAGCAGGCCCGGCACGTGATCTACCGGCTCACCGACGGCCACCTGCGGCGCCTGGTCGTGGAAGCACTCAACCACGCCGACCACGTCGTCACCGGCGAGCCTCCCCACGCCTGAGGGGCAGCGTCCTCACCTGCTCGTTTGAACTCTTGCAGAGTACTTCCGAGAAAGAAGCACCAGCTTTACACCGTAGATTCTTTGTGGAATCACCTACATCGCCAACCAAACCCCTCGCCCCTGGAGGCAGCTAACCACCATCCCTTGATTGCGTATAGTCATTTATAAGCTACGATTCGTGTCATGCCTTCCCGGGAACACGAAATCCCCCTTGACCTCATCCGCAACTGTCCCGACCTGGCCGCCACTCTGCTGACCCAGGCTTCGGGCAAACCTCTACCGCCCTATGCCCGCGCCCGCTGCGAGGCGGGCGAGGCCACGACCACCGCCCCCGCCGAACTGCTGGCCGACTCCGTCGTGGTTCTCGAAGACGACCCCGCCGAAGGCACCCCCACCCCGCTAGCGGGCATCATCACCGAGGTCCAGCACAAACGCGACCTGCGCAAGCACTACTCCTGGCCGGCCTACGTCGCCAACCTGCGCCACCGCCTACAGTGCCCCGTCATCCTGCTGGTGCTGACCCCCCATGACAAAGTGGCCCACTGGTGCCGCGAACCCATCGACCTGGGCTCTGGCTTCGTGCGCCCCCTGGCGCTGACGCTGGACGAGCTACCCCCCGTCACCACACCCGAGCAGGCCCGTGCCAACCCCGAACTGGCCGTGCTCTCAGCCGCGGGCATCCAGACCGAATCGACCACGGCCCTACACGCGCTACTCCCGGCACTCGATGCCTTCGAGGCCGATGACCGCCCTTTGTATGCTGACTACATATTCGCTGTCCTGTCGCCTAAGGCCCGCGCCCACTTGGAGGAGATCTTGGCCGCCAGCACCTATGAGTGGAAGAGCGACCTCGCCCGCACCTACGCCGCCCAAGGCAAAGCCGAAGGCAAAGCCGAAGGCAAGGCCGAGGGCAAGGCCGAAGCCATCCTGGTCGTCCTGGAGGGACTCGGATTCGAGATCACCGAAGCCACCCGCCAGCGCATCACCACCTGCACCAACCACGCGCAACTCGACACCTGGCTCCGCCAAGCCGCCACCGCCGAACACCCCGACGACCTCTTCACCGAGCACGACTAACCAGAACAGCAGATTTGAGTCGCCCGTGAGCGCCAGCACCTACGAGTGGAAGAGCGACCTCGCCCGCACCTACGCCGCCCAAGGCAAAGCCGAGGGCAAAGCCGAAGGCAAGGCCGAAGCCATCCTGGTCGTCCTGGAGGGACTCGGATTCGAGATCACCGAAGCCACCCGCCAGCGCATCACCACCTGCACCAACCACGCGCAACTCGACACCTGGCTCCGCCAAGCCGCCACCGCCGAACACCCCGACGACCTCTTCACGGAACTCGATGAACTGGCGCGGATTCGCCGGGAAAAGCAGATCGCGTTGGGCGCGCCCCGTGAACAGTAGGGCCGTCCACGGGGCGCGGCAGGAGGTCGCCTCTCCATCGGCAGGTGGAGCATCCCGCCACTCAACCGGTTGAGTGGCGGGAGTGGGGCTCGGGGCGACGACTGACCGGGGGTGGGAGCCGTGGCCGTGTTGCCCGCGTGTGGCCTCCCGGGTCGGTCAGGAAGCCGGGTGTGGGGCCTGCCTGGCGGTGCGGACTGCCTCGTTGACGCAGCGCAGCACCGGTGGCGCCACTACGGCTTCGGGGTCGAGGCCGCCACCGCCGCGCACGGTAAAGGTGTGGGACTCCCCTGGCAGCAGTGTGACCAGCATGTCGTCGGCCTCGACGGCGGGGTCAAGGCGGTCGGGGAACAGGGAGAGGTCACGCAGCAGGCTGCGAGCCGTCACGGTGACCTTGAGATCGTTGCCGCCCAACGCCGTGGTATCCACTTTGGCCTCGAAGTCCGGCGCAGGGTAGGCCAGCTCGATGTCCTCGGCGAAGAACCAGAGAGCACGCTCCCCGCTGTTGGTATCGGCCGTGATCAGTTCGCTCTCGGGGCGCTGGGCCGCGGCGATCGCCGCGGGCACGGGCAGCCGCCACATCCCCCGAGGCTCTACGCGAAACTCCTGAGTGGTCTCAGTACCGGGACCGCCGCTGTCGCTGTCGAAGCCTCGACGGCTGAGGGTGACCGTTCCGCTCCACTCCCGGTCGGTGTCGTTGGAGACGACCAGCACGACCCCGTCGGTGTCGCGGCACAGCCCGAGCCAACGGTCTCGGAAAACCCGCCGCAGCGCGTACCACAGCGGTTTGCGGCGCGCGTCCCCGTCGACAGCCGCCCACGAGGTCACCGGCCAACAGTCGTTGAGTTGCCAAACCACCGCTCCGGTGCAGTCAGGCCATTGGGCCCGGAAGTGCTCGATACCCAGCGTGATGGCCCGCGCCTGGTTGACCTGGGTGAGATAGTGCCAGTCGTCGAAGTCGGCGGGGGTGGGAAAGTGGTGGGCCAGCCCGCGAGCGAGTTTGCCGTTGCCGTCTTCGGCCTTCTGGTGGTGCAGCATGCCCGGCGAGTCCGGGCGCAGCGGCGTGTCGCTGACCGAGCGGCGCAGGGTGGCGTAGGTGGGCGGAGCCTGGAAGCCGAACTCGGCGACGAACCGGGGCCGGTAGTCGAGGTAACGGGTGTAGTCGCGCTCGTTCCACACGTCCCAGATGTGCATGGGGCCGTGGCGCTCGTCGTTGGGGTGGATCTCGCCGTGGCCGGAGTAGGGGCTGCCGGGCCAGTAAGGGCGGGTGGGATCGAGTTCGGCCACCACGCGCGGCAGCATGCGCAGGTAGTAGTCCTCTCCCCAACTGAGATCGCCCAGTTCCTCGCGCCACCCCCAGTCGGCGTGTCCCCAGATGTTCTCGTTGTTGCCGTTCCACAGCACGAGGCTGGGGTAGGCGGCCAGCCGCACCACGTTGTCGCGGGCCTCGGCCTCCACCTCTTCGGCGATGGGGGACTCCTCCGGGTAGGCGGCGCAGGCGAAGAGGAAATCCTGCCACACCAGCACCCCCCGCCGGTCACACAGCTCGTAGAAGTCCTCACTCTCGTATCGGCCGCCGCCCCAGATCCGCAGCAGGTTCATGCCCGCGTCAATGGCTTGGTCGATGCGACGGCTATAGCGGTCACGGTCCACCCGGTGCGGGAAGCAGTCGTCGGGAATCCAGTTGGCGCCTTTGACCAAGATGGGGGTGCCGTTGACGATGAGGGCGAAGCGGGCGCCGTCGCCGTCGGGGCGCGTGTCGAGCTCCACGGCGCGAAACCCGATGTCGCGCTGCCAGGTGTCGAGCTCCTCACCGGCGGCGGTGAGGGTGAGCGCGAGCGGGTAGAGCGCGGCTTCACCGTAGCCGCGGGGCCACCACAGGCGAGGATCGGGCACGGTCAGTTCCACGCGCGCGGCGGTCTCGCCGGGCGCGACGGTGACCTCCTGGCGCACACCGGCTACCTCGACGGCCAGGGTGAGGGGGGTGGCGGTGCCGCTGTCAGTGCGTTCGACATCGACATGCAGCACGACCTGCCCATGGGCACGCCCGTCGGGACCGGTGGTGACGGTGATCTCCGGGCGTACCTGGGCGAGCCGGGCGGTGCTCCACGCGTGCAGCCAGAGGGGACGCCAGATGCCGGCGGTGACCAGTGTGGGCCCCCAATCCCACCCGAAGTTGCAGGCCATCTTGCGGATGAACGCGAAGGGCTCGGGGTAGGCGCAGGGGCGGTCGCCCAGCTCGTCGCGCACGGCCTCGGCGTAGCGGTAGGCGGAGCCGAAGGTGATGTCGAGGGTGTTGTTGGTCTCGCGCACCACTGGGGTGATGTCGAAACGGTAGCTGCGGTGCATGTTGCGGGTGCTGCCGACCTGGTGGCCGTTGACGACCAGGTCGGCGACCGTGTCCAGCCCCTCGCAGACCAGATCGACCCGTTCGGCGCCGGTGAGCGTGTCCGAGGTGAAGGCGGTGCTGTAACGCCAGTCGGTGCGGCCGATCCAGGACAGCTCGTTTTCATTGGCGTCGAGGTAGGGATCGGGGATCAGATCCGCGGCGAGGAGGTCGGTGTGGACGCATCCCGGTGTCCGCGCCGGGATCTCCGCCGTCGCCACTGCCGTGGGGACGCGCTCACCTCCCACCGCTCGCAGCGTCCAGTTGTCGCGCAGGTCGATGCGCAGTGCCATGTGATCTCCGTGATCTCCGTGGAGCGTTCATGTGGTGACGTAGTGTGCTGGCCATGGGTGAACCCGGGTGAGGCTGCTCGGCCGCCCCGGAAGGGCAGGTCCTTGTGGGGCGCCGGCGGCCTCAACGGGTGTCCGGACACACCCCTCCCCCGGCACGTCGGCGGCGCCCGGGCGGTCCGGCCACGATCGCGGCCGGTAGCCGGGAAGGGGTGAGGGTCAGCACTCTCCTTCTTCGTCGACGCGGAAACATCCCACGAAGTGACCGCTCGCCACTTCTGCCAGCGGCGGCCCATCGGGGGCGTCCGTGGTCGCGCCGTCAGAAGGGTACCGGTCGTGGTAGAGACAGCGGCTCTGCCCCTGGGGGGCCTGAGCCTGGAGTTCGGCCTCTACCTCGGCCCACTTGCGGTGCATCTGGGGGACCGAGGACAGCAGCCGGGTGGTGTAGGGGTGCAGCGGGTTCGCGAACACCTCCTCGGTCTCGCCCATCTCCACGATTCGGCCGTTGCGCAGGATCACGGTGCGGTCACTGACGTAGTTGCCCAGCGCCAGGTCGTGGGTGATGAAGAGGATGCCCAGGCCACGCGCCTTCAAGTCGGCGAGCAGGTTGAGCACGTCGATGCGAGTGGAGGCGTCGAGCATGCTGATCACCTCGTCAGCGACCAGGAATTTGATGTCCAGCAGCAGGGCGCGGGCGATCAGGAGGCGCTGCAACTGGCCGCCGCTGAGCTGGTGCGGGTACTTGTTGAGGACCTGGTTGGGGTCGAGGCGCACCACTTCCAGCGACGAGCGGAGCTTCTTCTCCCACTCACCGGTGCTGAGGCGGGGGAAGTACTCCTTTCTGACCATCTCGAAGACCCGGTCGGCTTTGAAGACGGGGTTGTAGGAGCTGAAGGGGTCCTGGAAGACGCCCTGCACGTGCCGGTAGTACTCCTTCAGCTTCTTTCGTCCGGACAGGGTGGCGATGTCGGTGCCGTCGAAGCTGATCGAGCCGCGGGTGACGCCGGACAGCCGCAGGATCATCTTGCCGATCGTGCTTTTGCCGCTACCGCTCTCACCGATGAGGGAGACCACCTCGCCGGGGCCGATGTCGAAGCTGACGTCGCGGACGGCGGTCAGCGTCTGGCCACCGAAGGTGCCCACCCGGTAGACCTTGGAGATCGAATCGAGTTTCAGCATGCCCTCACGCGGCTTTCCAGCAGGCGACTTGGTGGTTGGGCGCGACCTCGACGAAGGGAGGCTCCTCCTCACACTTGTCGAAGGCCATCGGGCAGCGGTCCTTGAACCGGCAGCCTGTTGGGGGGTTGAGCAACTGGGGCGGGCTGCCCGGGATGCCGGCGAGGCGCTTGTCCTCGTACTTGACGCCGACCTCGGGCAGCGAGGAGATCAGCAGTTGGGTGTAGGGGTGACGCGGAGAGTTGACGATGGTCTCGGTGGGGGCCTTCTCCGCGAGCTTTCCGGCGTACATCACCATGATGCTGTCGGCGATCTGGGCCACGAGTGAAATGTCGTGCGTGACGACGATCATGCTCTTGACGAATTCGCGGTCGCGAAACTCCACGAGCGTCTCGGCCACGGCCCGCTGCGTGGAGACGTCCAGCGCCGAGGTCACCTCGTCGGCGATCAGCAGCGAAGGGTCGAGCAGGGTGGACAGCACCATCACCATGCGCTGCTTCATCCCGCCCGACAGTTCGATCGGGTAGCGGTTGAGCACGTCGGGCGAGAGGCCCACCAGTTCGATGCGGCGCCGCAGCTCCGGCAGCACCGTCTTGAAGGTGACCCCTCGCGACTCCAGCAGCTCCGCGGTCATCTTGCCGATCTTGCG
Source organism: Salinactinospora qingdaonensis (assembly GCF_039539445.1). Lineage (NCBI taxonomy): Bacteria > Bacillati > Actinomycetota > Actinomycetes > Streptosporangiales > Nocardiopsidaceae > Salinactinospora > Salinactinospora qingdaonensis. The sequence goes on along the minus strand of NZ_BAABDD010000005.1, from coordinate 4,939 downwards.
CGTGGGGTTCATCGCGCTCATGGCGTACTGCGGGATGATGGAGACTTCTCGGAAGCGGTGCTTGTTCATGTTGGCGGAGTCGTGGATGGGCAGCTTGCAGCCGTCCAGTTCCACGGTTCCCCCGATGTATCTCATCCTGCCGTCGAGGCGGATCAGGCTCTTGCTCAGTGTGGACTTGCCGCTGCCGGACTCTCCGGCCAGTCCCATGATCTCCCCGTCGTCGAGGGCGAACGTGGTCCCGTCCAGGGCTTGTACGTCCCCGCGCAGCGTCCGGTAGTAGACCCTGAGGTCGTCGACCCGTAGGCTCACGGTGCTCACATCTCCCTCAGTTTGGGGTTGAAGACTTCGTCCAGGCCGACGTTCATGATGTACATCGCCCCGACAATGGCCGTGATGCCGAGCCCCGGCGGGACGAACCACCACCACATCCCCAGTTGCAGCGCACCCCAGTTGACCGCGTGGTGCATCATCAACCCCAGCGAGATGCCGTTGGTGGGGCCGAACCCGATGAAGTCCAGCCCGGCGGCGATGAGCACGGCGCCGCCGAAGAGCAGGATGAACATCATGAACAGGTAGGAGCTCATGTTCGGCGCGATCTCGCGGAAGATGATGTGGCGAGTCTTGACGCCGCTGAGCTTGGCCAGCCCCACGAAGTCGCGGGCGCTGAGGGAGAGCGTCTGGGCACGCACGGCGCGCGCCGCCCAGGGCCAGGAGGTGAGACCGATGAAGAAGGACTGCACGGCCACCCCCCTGTTCTCCAGGTAGGCCGCCACAACCAGCAGCACCGCCAGCGCGGGCAGCACCAGCACGACGTTGGTGATCATGTTCAGGATCTCGTCGACGATGCCGCCGCGGTAGCCGGCGATGAAGCCGACCAGCATCCCCACGAGGGCGGCGACGCCGCCGCCGAAGATCCCGACCAGGAAGGTGGAGCGCAGGCCGTAGACGAACTGCGCGTAGATGTCCTGACCGAAGTTGGTGGTGCCGAACCAGTACTCCCCGGAGGGGGGCGCGTTGGAAGGGCCGACGTACTCGTTGGGCGGGTGATCGATGAACATCGGGGCGACGATGCCCATGACGAGGAACAGTGTGACCACGCTGAGGCCGCCGACGAGCTTCTTGTTGCGCAGGGCGAAGTAGAGACCTTCAGCCTTGCGGCGCTCGCTGAACAGGGGAGTGTCCTCTGTGGGGACAGCAGCCGGGGTGGGCTCGGCTGCGCTGTCGGCGTGGGTGTCGTTGGACACGGGGTCGGCAGCAAAGCCGTGAGGGGTCTGCTCTGTCTGCTCCGAACTCATGCGGCCTCTCCTTGCATCTGGGTGCGGACCCGCGGATCGACCATGACGTAGATGATGTCGACGATGAAGTTGGCCAGTAGTACACCGATGACGATGAACAGGAAGGCTCCCTGGAGCAGGAAGAAGTCCTGGTTCTGGATCGCTTGCAGGATCAAGTAGCCCAGTCCGGGGTAGGCGAAGACGATCTCGGTGAGCAGGGAACCGGCGACGATGGTGCCCAGTTGCACGGCCAACCCGGTGAGCTGGGGCAGCATCGCGTTACGGAAGGCGTAGCGACGCACCAGCCGGCGGGGCGCCCCCAGGGCCTCCAGGTAGTTGGAGTAGTCCGACTCCAACTCGTAGATGATCATGTTGCGCATACCGATGGCCCAGCCGCCCAGCGCGACGAGGAACATCGAGAGGAACGGGAGGAACCAGTGCATCAGCAGGCTGCTGATGAACCGCAACGACCAGTCGGGTTGTAGGCCGAAGCCGTAGGCTCCCGCGACCGGGAAGATTCCGGCGACAATGCCCAGGCTCCAGGCCAGCAGCAGGGCCAGCCACATGTAGGGGGTCGCCGTGAGGATGTAGCCCACCGGCAGCATCGTGTTGTCGAGCCACTTGCTGCGGGCGGCGAAGGCACCAAACTTGTTACCCACGTACCAGCTCAGCAGGATCGCGGGCAGCAGCAGGGCGATGCTGTAGGGGATGGCGTCCATGATGACCGAGGACACGTCGCGGGGGAACAGCCAGATGCTGACGCCCAGGTCGCCTTGGAACAGCGACACCCAGAAGTTCAGATACTGCTGCCAGACGGGCACGTCGAGCCCGAAGACATCGTTGAAGTACTGCTCCATCGCCGCGGTCGCCTCGGCGCTTTGCAGCGAGGTTCGGGCCAGCCTGCTCTGGATCGGATCGCCGGGCATGAACCGCGGGATCATCCAGTTGACGGTCACCGCCACGATGAACGTGAGCGTGTAGATGAAGAGCTTTCTGCCGAAGTACTGTCGCAACCGGGCCTCCTAGCCGGCGGCGTCCGGCGAAGGGTCCCCGCCCCTCTCCCGCGAGGGGCGAGAGTGGGGCGGGGACCGTTACCGGCTGCCTGGTTGATCCTGGTCCTACTCGGATGCCGGTTCGAGCTCGGTCAGCATCAGGATGCTTCCCAACTGGAAGTAGCCGTGCCAGGTGGCCGGGATGTGGGTGTTGTCGCCGTCGGCTGAGGGCCAGTTGGTCCAAGTGGACTCGTTGGCCTGCGACCACAGGCCGTTGTACCACAGCGGGATCAGCGGCATCTCCTCAAGCTGGATCTCCTGCAACTGCGAGGCGATGTCCTTCATGGCCTCGGTGTCGTCGACGGAAACCCGGTTGAGCTCTTCGACCAGTTCCCAGGCTTCCTCGTTCTCGTAGCGACCGAAGTTGACGTCGGTCTGCGACTCCTTGACGGGGATCTGGAACATGTACTCGTAGTAGGTCCACGGCGAGCTGCTCATCTGGCGCTCGTTGTTGATGAGCATGTCGTAGTCGCCGCTGGCGCGCTGGTCGAAGAGCGCGTTCTGGTCGGGGAATTCGGCGACGACGTTGATGCCTGCGGCTTGGGCGCCCTCGCTGATGACGCGGGCGGCCTCCATCCAGTCGGTCCAACCGCTGGGCACGATCAGCGTCAACTCGATCGGGTCACCTTCGGGACTCTCGACGAAACCGTCGTCGTTGGTGTCCTCGTAGCCGGCGTCGGCCAGCAACTCCTTGGCTTGCTCGGGGTCGTGGCTGAACCCGAGTTCGTCGACGACGTCTTGGTCGATGTACTGCTCCCACATGGGCAGCAGACCGGTTGGGCTGGCCTTTTGGACGAGTTGGCTGTAAACGCCGTTGACGATCTGCTCGACGTCGATGGCGTGAGCCATGGCCTTGCGGAACTGCGCATCGTCCATCGGCTGCTTCGTGGTGTTCATGACCAGCCACGACGTATTAGCCGAGAGCATGTAGGGCGGCTCGGAGTAGTAGGTATGCACCCCACCCTCGCCCTGCACCATCTCGGCGATGCCGGGCAGGAAGTTGTTGCTCAGGTCGAGGTCACCCTGCATAACCTGGTTGAGCGCGGTCTCGTTGCTGGAGTTGACCAGGTCGATGACGTAGTTGGGCTGCACCTCCAGATCGAGGGCATCTTCAGCCCACCAGCCGTCGCGCTTGGCCCAGATCATGCGGTCCTGGTCGTGAGCCTCATAGACATAGGGACCGGTGCCGACCGGGTCCTCGTTGGCGCCGCTGGTGACCTCTTCCTCAGAGCGGTCCTGCCAGATGTGCTGGGGAACGATGGGAGTGCGGTAGATCCACTGGCCCCACTCCTGGTAGCGGGGGTCGGAGAAGGTGAAGCGCACCGTGCGCTCGTCCACGGCCTCGGCGCTGTCCAGCCACTCCCACACGTCGTGGTAGTGGACGGTCTCCATCTGGCCCATCTCGATGGTGAACACGACATCCTCGGCGGTGAACGCCTCGCCGTCGGACCACTCGACGCCCTCGCGCAGCGTGACCTCGTAAACGTCCTCACCGGTCCACTCACCGCTCTCGGCCAACCAGGGACGGTAGTCGCCCTCCAGTGGGTCGTAGAGGAACAGCGGCTCGTAGGCCAAGCCCACCGTGCCGGTGGTGTACTGGCCCAGCATGAAGGGATTCCACGTGGAGGGCGGCCCCCACTGGGTACCACTGGTGTACAGGGTCTCGTTGCGGGGGTAAGCCTCACCACCACCGCTGTCGCCGCCAGATTCGTCACCGCCACCGCCGGTGCATGCCGCGGCTGTCATCGCCACCGCCAAGGCACCGGCGATATACTTGAGCCGGTTTCGCAATTCTTTGTCCCTTCTCCCTTAGCGGGGATCTCATCCCCCAAGGGGCTAACTGAGAACGGTTACCAAGCCGTCCCCCCTGCACGAGTCCGCTGGCGGCGCACCCGCCCCATAACAGGGCATCCCCCATGCCCTCGGGAGCGCTCCCAGATGAACAGTGACTCGCCGGCGTTGCTACGGCGCTCTTCCCTGTTCCGGCACATGTCCAAACTGAACCGGATAAGTGTGAGTAGCGAAACACAACCGCCCACCCCCGTCAATCCTCGATTAATGCGACGTTATGTTCCCGCAACGTCACCGCGCTCTCCGTGAAAAAAATGGAATTTGAAACGATGCAAAAGAGTCAAAGGTAGGATGATCGACTGCTCCTTTCCGTAGTGGACTATTGGCTCAACGCTCTGCGAGGGAGAGTGTTCGTCACGGGCGAGAACACGCCCAGAAGTTCAGCTCCTACCGCCGGCCGGGTATGTCGAGCCCGACGATGTTTTCTGGTCGGCGCTTGAGCGCCCGGTCACGAGAAACATGGGTGTGGAGCTAACGAGTTCTCCGCCGGTGTAGGTTCTGTTTTTTGAAAAGGACGGCGCGGGCGGGCGGTGGGCACGCGCCCTCGCAGGCGGGCGAGATCGCGCAGCGATCGAGACACGAGCCGACGACGAACACCCCCACATCCCCGCACTCCAGTCGCCCGAAAACAGAACCTAGATCGTTGATGGGAATCTTGTGGCCGGTCGCGGACATGGCGAAGGGCGCCCATGATCGATGTGTGACCAAAAACCTGGACGCCCTTCTGACCGCACTCTATGTCCATCTGGACGACCATGTCCT